>JBIPLV010000307.1:0-4281 GCA_044369475.1 Cyanobium sp.
CGGTCTTGTCACGGGATTGAAAGATGATGCGGTGGAGTTTCCGTTTCAGGTCAGCCACATCTTGGAGCAGCTGGTCTTCCTTGCTGTGGTGGTCTCGGTAGTGGAAACTAATAAACCACCAGGGGTTAATGCTATGGAGCTCACCTGTGATGAGGCGTTTGATATTCCGTTTCAGTCGTTGGGCTTTTTGGCGGTCTTGTTGTTGTATTTGGGCTTGTATTGAGGTCATTTGAGTTTCTCCTGTTTCTTCTCACGCTTAAGCACTGGCGACCTTGTCGGCACCAGCCCTTCTCTTCTGTTGAGTTGCTCGCAGCTGTTGCTCCTCAATCCACCGAGTGAGCACTGCAGACGATTTTTATTTATGCAAGTTGCAGGTTTTACAGGGCGACATTATGAGGATTTGCTGACACCTCATCAATCGCAAGCCAAGCCAACAAGAGCGATACATCACACAGGCTTGTTTTTATTGATATTTCCGCCGTGCATCAAGCATCCACGCACCCACTTTTATAGATTGGCGATAGAAGAGGCTCCAGCAAAAAGCGGCTCCTGCGCCCGCATTACAGCTTGACACATCCAAGCCCTTGGGCTAGGATAGGAGGGTAAAATGGCAAGCCAATAAATGAAAACTACCACCATTACACTAACTACTGACCAGCTCTTTTTTCTGTCTCAGCACCTTATAAAAGCCCAGCTGAAGCATTCCAGCCTCGTAAAGGCTTACTGCTCAACCTTCTGCGAGAATGAAGCAGAAATCAGCGAGCAGATTACCTGGCACACCAAAATGCTCAGGGAGCTTGAGAGCGTTGAGCCCATTACCTCGCTCAATAGCCGCATTCGTAAATCTATTGAGGAGTTTATCTAAGCAGCCCAACTCGGCATTTTCAATCTGCCCGTTGGTTTGGCATAGGTATCCAGCAGCATCTTGGTGGAGTGACCTGCCGCCGCTGCCAAATCAGCTGGTGAGTTTCCCATCGCCAAAGCGTGACTGAGAAAGGAATGGCGCTGAGCGTAAAGACGACGGGGCTTCAATCCACAACGCTGCAGGCTGCGGTGCCACACACGACCCAGTAGATGGTCATACACGTTGCTGTAACTGGTTGGGGCAACAAATACCAAGCCGTAAGGGTCGTAGATACCCAGCTGCTCCATCGTCTGCTGATGCTCTCTCAGCACCTCCAACACCAGAGGCGTGAGGGGCACCACCCGCTCCTTACCTGTCTTGGTGGGTGCCCACTCCACCTTCCCGCTGGAATACCCATCACGCCTCAGGCTCTTCATCACCAGCACCTCACCCTCATCCCAGCGGATGCAATCCCAGGTCAAGCCCCTGATTTCTGCATTCCTCAACCCTGTGCTCAGCCACAGCAGGAATAGCGGGTAAAACCAAGGCTCATTGGTTTGAAGGTCACTCAGCACAGCCTGGATTTCATCTGTGCTCAGCACATCGCTCTGCACAGACCGCCGCTGCCACTTCAGTTTGTGAGAAAACAGCTGGCGGTTGCCCCCTGAGCACTGGCGGTAGTGGGTCATCAAGCCAGCAATCGTGCAGTCGCTCAGCCCCTCTGCTCGTAACCACGCCAGAAACGCTTCTGCATCGCTGCGGGTGCGGAGAGGGAGCCCATACCGCTGCAGCACCCTGTAGGCGTGGATGGCTGCCGACTGACGCTTGCTCTCTGCCCTTGCCTTGAGCGCCTCCAACAACCCCACCTCCTTGCCGTTGATGAGTGGTTGATACGCCATCAGGCTGCGGTCAAAGGTGCCCTGCTGAAAATCGCTCCAAATCTGGGCGCTAATGGCTTGTGCCCTTGCCACTGCCACTGGGTCATTCCAGCGACCCAGACGGTTGATGAAGGCATCCTTCCCGTCAATCCGCACCCGCACCTGCAGGCTGCCGTTGTTGTTGCGTAGGGAAGGGGGCTTCTGCAAGGTGGCGGTGGTGTTGCTGACACCAGGGCTACGGCTGCACCACTGACCCAGCCAAGCCAGCCAACTCGGCTTGTAGCCCTTCGTAGCCGTGGGGGGCTCTGGGAAGAAAAATCTGGGAGTTTTTGGGGCAGTGGCTTGGGGGTTGGCTGGGAGACCCGTTGCCAGCACTGAAAAATCAAGCCCAGCCTGTGCTCCTTGACCTCACGGCTCGCTTCACGCAGTGGTGAATGCCAAAGCTCACATACACATAGAAGCGCCCTGGCTCGCCAAACAGGGTTTCGTTGCTGGGGCTGCGGCGGCGATGCCCGTGGCAGGCGGGTTCGCTTTGGCAATACGCCTCCGTTTCCACAATCACGCCCCACAGCAGCTCGCCATCGGGGTGGCGTTTCACCAACAGGCAGCCGATTAGGTCGGATGCGACGACCTCGGCAGGGCGGGAGAAGAAGGCTTGGGGGAGAGCTGGGAGGTGCTGGGAGGGTGTGGTGGCTATGGGAGTGGCTTGATGAGGAAGTGCTGAGAGATGCTGACAGGAGTGCTGTGGCAGGTTATAGAGGGAATATCACTTGCCGCTATTGGCGATGTCAGAAGAGCAAGTCAAAGCCTTTCTCAAAGCCCTTGAGGCAGATACGGACTTGCAAGCCAAGCTAAAGGCTGCTGTGGAGGGTGAGATCGATACACCCGATGAGACTGCTGTTGTCCTAGAGATTGCCAAAGAGGCAGGTTTTGGCATCACAGCTGCTGACCTTCTCAGATTTGAAGCTGAAAACATCCGGGAGCTCAGCGATGAGGAGCTGGAGGGGGTTGCTGGAGGAACTGAGGTGTTAGGGCATCGTGTGGGATTCGGATCGGTTGGAAGAGACGATTTAATATGGGATTGGGCAACACAAAGTTTTAAAACTAAGTCAGGCAAGCCGTTGTGCACTGACTAACTAAAGCCGAGCTCGAGCTATCCCATCCCATCCCCACCCCTGCCACCACAGGTGTTTTGATTTATCTAAACATCCCAGAAGCCTCAAAAACAGCATCCAATACCTGGCACCATCTCCCACCTCCAATGCCTATCTTGAGCCGCTCCCCCCTCCCAAATAAACCTATACTATTTCTACCCACAGCAAAGGCAGACATCTCCACATTCCGCCTTTACTAGTACATCTATTCCCTCAACACAACTACCAAATACTTCTCTCACTATACCAATCACGGGTACCATTTACTCGCCTAAATCCTATCTCTATCTATTGTCAGTCGACAGGGGTGACAGAAGAAGTATTTGAGGAGGGCTGGGAGGGTGTGGTGGCTATGGGAGTGGCTTGATAAGGAAGTGCTAAGGGTTGCTAACAGGACTGCTGTGGCAGGCTTATAAAGGGAATATCAATAGCGGCTATTGGCGATGTCAGAAGAGCAACTTGCCGCCCTGCTTGCCAAGCTCAAAGACGATGTGGGACTTCAGGAGAAACTCAAAGGTGCTGCTGACCTTGATGCCGTATTGGCGATAGCGAAGGATGCTGGATTTGATATCAGCAAGGCTGCTTGGCTTAGGTATCAAGATTTATCAAGCGCTCAGGTATCAAGCAAATCAGCACTTGAGCTAAGTGATGAGGAGCTGGAGGGGGTTGCTGGGGGTAACAATCGGGGAGGCTGGGGGCTCATTTATTGCTTGGGATTATATTTATCTGCTGGGAGCTGATGTATCCTATCCCACCTACACCCCTGCCACCGCAGGGGTTTTTATTTATCTAAACATCACCAAATACCTCAAAACAGCATCCGATACCTGGCACCATCACTGACCTCCACTGCCTATCTTGAGCCGCTCTCCCCTCACAAATAAACCTCAAAAGTTTCTAACGACAGCAAAGCCAGACACCTCCACATTCCACCTTTATTGCGACATCTATTCTCTCAACGCAACCACCAAATACTTCGCTCCATGTCGCTATCACGGATGCAATTAGCGCACCTAAATCTCACTGCGATTTGGTGCCAAGTTTCTGGGTTAGGGCTGGGTGGGAGTGGTGACTTTGGAAGTGGCTCTTTAAAAGTGCTGAGGGATGCTGACAGCAGTGCTGTGGCAGTGTTATAGAGGGAATATCACTTGCCGTTATTGGCGATGTCAGAAGAGCAACTTGCCGCCCTGCTTGCAAAACTCAAAGACGATGCGGGGCTTCAGGAGAAACTCAAAGGTGCTGCTGACCTTGATGCCCTTGTAGCGATAGCGAAGAAAGCTGGATTTGATATCAGCAAAGCGGCTTGGCTCAGGTATCAAGCCAAGCAAACTATAGAGCTGAGTGATGAGGAGCTGGAGGGGGTAGCTGGGGGAGCTGGTGAGGGTTGGAAAACTATTGGATGTGC
>JBIPLV010000151.1:0-4243 GCA_044369475.1 Cyanobium sp.
CGCAAAGGAATGGGGCGCAGGGGCGGGCAACACTGCTCCTGCCGTCAGGCGTTCGGAGCGCAACGAACTCAGCACTCGCGCATTCAGGGCTGCATAGATGGTGGGGACGGGTACACCCATCTCCAGAGCACTGACCACGGTCCAGAGGCCAGTGCCTTTTTGGCCAGCTGCGTCCACAATGGCCTCCACCAGATCGGCGCCGTTCTCGGGGTCTTTGGTGCGCAGGCAGACCTCGGTGATCTCGACCAGGAATGACGCCAGCTCTTCGGTGTCGTTCCAACCGGCGAGCACATCGGCCATCTGATCGCCGTTCAAACTGCCCACGCGCTTCATCAGGTCGTAGGCCTCGGCCAAGATCTGCTCGATGCCGTATTCGATGCCGTTGTGCACCGTTTTCACGAAGTGGCCAGCACCACCTGGGCCGATGTAGGTCACGCAAGGGCCATCATCGACCTGGGCGGCCATCTTGCGAACCAACGGCTCAATGGCGTCGTAGGCAGCCTTGGTGCCACCAGGCATCATGCTCGGCCCCTCGAGAGCACCCTTGGCTCCGCCGGACACGCCCATGCCGATGTAACCGAAGCTTTGGCTTTCGAGCTCGCTGACGCGGCGTTCGGTATCGGTGTAGAGGGAATTGCCACCGTCAATGAGAAGGTCCCCCTCCTCGAGGTACGGGGAAATCGCCGCGATCGTGTCATCCACCGGCTGGCCGGCCTTCACCATCATCAGGATCCGCCGCGGACGCTCCAAGGCCCCTACAAACTCCTGCAGGGTGGCTGCTCCCACGATGTCTTTGCCTGCACCACGCCCGGCCAGAAACTCTTCCGTCTTGGCGTAGGTGCGATTGAACACAACGGAGGAAAAGCCATTGCGCTCCGCGTTGAGCACAAGATTTTCACCCATCACACCGAGACCAATGAGGCCGAAATGTGCCTTACCCATGGCTGAGAATGAAACCATTTGCCATTAGTGTGACGAGGGATCTCAGCCATCCCGTGCAACCGTCACAACTTGGTGACAACGTGTCAGCAACTCCTGGCTTTAACCCCAGAGCCCGGACCGTTGACCTTCCGCCGTTGACCTTCCGCCGTTGACCATGCGCTCTGCCCATGAGTTGTTGCCTCTGCTCTCCATGGCCTGTGGCCAGGGGCATCAGGGCTGAGCCTCAGATCACCGTGCCATCGGCGATGGTGCCATTTTTGACCACAACCACGATGCCATTGCGGATATAGAAGTTGAGCTCAGGCCGATCGGCTTCTTCAATGTTGTCCTTGTTGACGATGGTGACGTTGTTGCCGATGCGGACGTTTTTATCGAGAATTGCGCGCTTCACCGTCGTGCCCTTGCCCACGCCCAATGGAATACCACCACGCTCACGCAACACCAACCGTTCTTCGGAAGACTCGAAGTAATCGGCACCCATCACCAAGGTGTCCTGGAGCACCACTTCATCCTCGACTCGGGATCGCACGCCGAGGACGCAGTGGTGAATGCTGCAGGCCTTGAGCAAGGATCCTTCTCCGATGATCGATGCCGTCACCTGGGCGTCCTGCATCTTGCTGGGCGGCAGATAGCGGGGACGGGTGTAGATCGGAAACTTCTCATCGTAGAAGGAAAAGGCGGGGTTGGGTTGATCCGTCAGGGCCAGATTCGCTTCATAGAAGGCCCCAATTGTGCCGATGTCCTCCCAATAGTCGTCGAAGAGGTAGCTCTGGAGTCGGTCACCCCGGGCCAGGGAGGCCGGAATGATCTCCTTGCCAAAATCGGTGGCGGAGGGGTTGCTGGACAGCAGATCAAACAGGGTCTCACGGCTGAACACATAGATGCCCATCGAGGCCAGGTATGGGCGCTTGGCCGCTTCCTCGGCGGAGAGGCCCATGGCCTGGGTGTCAACCCGCATCTCTTCAAGGGCCAGTCCCTTGGGCTTTTCGCGAAACTCTTGGATGCGACCATCGGCCGTAGTGCGCATCAGACCAAAACCTTCGGCCTGGGCCTGATCCACAGGCAAGGCCCCTACGCTGAGCTGGGCGCCGGTGTCGATGTGATGCTGCACAAAGCGGCTGTAGTCCATCCGGTAGAGCTGGTCACCGGAAAGGATCAGGTAGTGATCCACATCCCACTCGTGGAACAGCCATTGGTATTTGCGCACCGCGTCGGCCGTGCCTTCAAACCAACTCGGGCTTTCAGGCGTTTGCTGAGCCGCCAATACCTCGACGAACCCCTGGCCAAATCCAGCCGAAAGATTATAGCTCATCGTCAGGTGACGATTCAGCGAAGCACTGTTGAACTGCGTTAAAACATAGATTTTGTTGATATCGGAATTAATGCAGTTGCTGATCGGAATATCAATCAATCGGTATTTGCCAGCCAGCGGCACGGCTGGTTTGGCGCGCATTTTGGTGAGCGGGTAGAGGCGTGTGCCGGCACCGCCGCCCAAAATGATTGCCAGTACGCGTTTCATAACCTTTGCTGCCGTCGTCTCTCGACGCTGACCGTACTGGAGCGGCCCGCCTCAGCGCGACCCTTTGGATCATCGCCAGCACGAACTGTTGCAGAGCGGGCGGGGAGTGTGATCAGACCTCAGGGGACTGCTCATGGAGCTCAAACAGTTCTTCGAGCATCCGCATGGCGCTGTGGCGCTGCTGCCGGGGCTGGGGGGCCCGCAAATTGGTCACAGGGGTGTGCAGGATCTTGTTGATGATGCCCTTGCTGAGTGCCTCCACCACCTTTCGCTCGCGGGTAGAGAGGTCTGGGCCCATGCGGCTGAGGGCCTTTTGCAGCTCCTGTTCGCGGATGTCTTCGAGCTGGCGACGCAGCCGATTGACCACCGGCACGGCTTCCAGACCATCCCACCACTCGAGGAACAGCCTGGCTTCCTCCTCCAGCAGCCCCTGGGCTTCTGCGGCCATCTCTCGACGGGCTTCCTGGTTGCGGTCCACCACCTCCTGCAGGTCGTCCACGTCATAGGACTGCACGCCTGGCAATCCAGCCGTGTCTGCAGCGATGTTGCGGGGCACGCCGATGTCAATCAACATCAGGCTCGAGCGCCGGTTGAGGGCAATCAGATGCTCCGCCGTGATGATCGGCATATCAGCGGCCGTGCTGGTGAACACCAGGGAACACGTGCTCAGGCAGTGGTCGAGGTCGTCTAGCGGACGACACTGCACCGGCAGGGCGGGAAAGTCTGCTGCCAACAGCTCAGCCTTGCTGACGGTTCGGTTGAGCAGCACCACCCCTCGGCAGCCCTTGGCCTGGAGATGCTGCAGCAGCAGGCGGGCCATGCGGCCCGCCCCCACCACTGCAACCTGCTCTTGATGCAGGGGCACCAATTCGTCTAAACCGCGGCCCTGACCCACCTTCAGCTGTGCCAGCTCCACTGCCGCTGAGCTGATGGAAACGGCACCAGTGCCCAGATTGGTTTCGGTGCGAACCCGCTTGCCGGTGCTCACCGCCTGGTTGAGCAGGCGGTTGAGAATCGGCCCCACGGAGCGGTGCTCCTGCCCGAGGCGCACCATCTTTTTCACCTGGGACAGGATCTGCCCCTCACCAAGCACCAAGGAGTCGAGGCCTGCGGAAACCCGCAGCAAGTGGGCAATGGCCTCTTCGTGGTGGTAAGTGAAGAGATGGGGGGACAGCTCTTCGACCGCCAACCCGGAGATGTTGCTCAGAAAGGATCCGACCGCAGAAATCCCCTGATCCGGATGGCGGAGCAGGGTGTAAATCTCCAGGCGATTGCAGGTGCTGAGGATCGAGGCCTCCAGCACCTGCTCATCAGCACGTAGCTGTTGAAGCGAGGCCTCCATGCTCTGTTCCGGGATGCTGAGGCGCTCCCGGATCTCTACTGGAGCCGTGCGATGACTGAGGCCGACTACGGCGATGTGCATGGAGGCTGGCTCGTTTGCTCGTGCGGCGGGGGAGTCAGCTGAGCGCGATGCTCTTCGCCCCATCCTTGATGTGGATGGTGTTGGTGAACCGGGCGGTGTTGTCCAGGGTGCTGATGACGAGTGAGCTAGTGCGGGTGCAGTCCTTCTCGAACTTCACGCCATGGAAGAGCAGACCATCGGTGATGCCACTGCCGGCGAACACCACGTTCTCACCGGAGGCCAGTTCCTCGGCCTCGTAGATCTTGTCGACGTCGGTGATGCCCATCTCGTTGAGGCGGGCGATGTTGCCTTCCCTGGTGTAGTCGGCCCACTCGGAGGTCTGTGCAATGGCGGGGTCATACACCAGTTGGCCCTGGAAG
>JBIPLV010000152.1:0-4231 GCA_044369475.1 Cyanobium sp.
CTTCCAGCAGCGCCTCGTAGAAGGCAGTGAAATTGAGGCGCTCGCCGCCGTCTTTCTTGCTGGAGACATACCCGCAAGCCCGGACGATCTCCGACTTGCCCACATCGCCAAGCTCTTTGACCTTGGCCAACAGTTCTGATCCAGTGAGCATCGATTTAGGGGTTGGGTGGGATGGGAGGGGATTTCCCAAGGTGATTACAACCAGAATGTACAGCATTAACAGCAGCTGCCAAGCTTTACCGTTCAAATCAACGCCAGAAGATTCAGCCCACTTCCAATGGCACGGCGGGGAGCAGTGATAGAAAGCACACCGAGGTGGTGAAGTGGATGGAGAGCCTGCGTGTGCTGCGTCCGGGCGACCTTGATCAAGTGGCTGCTGTGTATCGCGACGCGGTGATCAGCCAGGCCCAAGGCCTCTACACCCCGATCCAGATTGCGGCCTGGTCCAACCACCCCAGCACCAGCAACGCGATCCAAGAAGCGCTGCAGCGTGGATATGGCCTGGCCAGTTGCGGCCAAGTCGGCCAACACGGTGAGGCCACCAGCGAGACCAGCCCAGCAGCCATTGAGGCCTTTGGACTACTCGACCCCGTCGATCGGTTGTCGTTGCTGTACTGCCGCGCGCGCTCCTGCCGCCAAGGCCGCAGCAGCGCCATTCTGCGGGCCCTTGAGCTCTATGCCAGGCAACAGGGTTGTCGCCAGTGGCGCACCGAAGCCAGTCAATTGTCGAAACCGTTGCTGTTGCGCCTCGGCTGGTGCATCGACGCGGAAGAAACCGTGATCTTTGCCGGAGAGCCTTTCCAACGATGGCGGATGATCAAGACCCTGAGTCCATCCTCTGGTGGCTGAAGCCCAGCTGCAGCAATTTCTCGAGAAGGTGCGCCAGCTGAATGCCTTTGTGGCCCTCAGCGAGGCCGATCCAAGCTTGCGACAGGCCCTGCGCGAGTGCAGCGATCACCACGCCGTGGTGGCCCTGGCCCGCCGCCAGGGCTTCGAGATCGGCCGGCGCTGGGGAGAAACCGATCCACCTGCCGCGGCCGGCAACAACCTGCTGGCCGCGGCCTGCCCGCCAGCGGGCGAAGAATGCATCACCGTGTTGGTCCAGCAGCCCACCTGGCGGCTGGAGCGCATCCATTCCTGTCAGGCCTCAAGCCCACCGGGCTTCTGGTACGACCAGAGCGAACACGAGTGGGTGGTGCTGCTCCAAGGCAGCGCCCGCATCGCGTTCGACGGCGAGGAGCGCCAACGGGAGCTCTGCCGCGGCGACAGCCTGCTGATTCCGGCCCACCAGCGTCACCGGGTGGCCGCTAGCGATCCTGCTCCCGGATCCGTATGGCTGGCCCTGTTCTGGCAGGAGGCCTGCTGAGACTACGGCTACGCACCAGCCAGTAGGCAGCGGCCAGGGCCAGCACAGCCACCCCGAGCCCGGCCAGCAGCTCTGGCTTGCTCTCGGCACCGGGGGGCAGCACGATCACCTTCCTCGCCACGGCGGTCATGGCGGTGAGCAACACCAGCTCGATCTGCACCACATGGCGGCGCAGGTAGGAGATGATGTTCTGCAGCACCTCCAGGGCAATCAACAGGGTGAGGAGATCCCCCAGCACCGTGTTGAGTTTGCTGCCAAGCCAAGGCGTATCCGGCTGCACAAGCGCCAGGGCCACCGCACCGATCAACTGCACGGTGCCCGCCACCATCACCACGAGCAGCACCAGCCCAAGGACCTTGGCCAGGAGCTGCTCGCTGCGGTCGATCAGGTGGAGATAGCTGGCATCCTCCAGAAGACTGCGGAATTTGGTCATACCCGGCGGCACTCAGTTCTTGAACTGCTCGTAAATCGGACGGGCCTGGGTGTCGCTGGGTGAGTTTTCCAGCTGGGTGTCGCAGGTGATCGATCCATCCGGACCGGTGACGCAGTTTTTGGGCTTCACCTTGGTGGACGGGCCGACAGAGCTGCCAGGGCCAACCAGGAAACTCTCGGCCTGGGCCCAGGCAGGGGACACCCCAAGGCCGCAGGCCAGGCTGATCGAACCGCAGGCCGCCAGGGACGGCCAGAAAGCGCCGGTGCGCTGCATCGCATGGAAAAACGACATCACTCCACTTTGACCGGGAAAGCTCAGGGTTGTTGGTCTTGGCGGATTTCCTGCAACAGCAGATCCAACTGACCCAGGGAAGCCTCCAGCCCGGGCAGCCCAGCGTCATCCAGCCCAGCGGTGCCGTCCTCGCTCTGCCACAGCTCTTCCACACGGCACAGCTGGTCGGCCAGCCCCGGCAGGCCATCGCGGCTGTAGGTGCGTTGCAGCACGTCCAGCAGCACCGGCATGCGGATTGAGCCCGCCTGCAGGGCGCGCCGCAAATCCGCTTGGGTGCGGCCAGTGTGGCGCAACCAATCCTTGAGGAAGGTCTGCAGATCCTCAAGCTCGTTGCTGGTGAGGGTAGCCATCGCCTTCAGCGATCCAGGGGGAACCATCGGTCCAGTCTGCGCTGGGCCCGCAGCCGAATGGCATCGGTGCGGTGACGGGTGCAGAGACCAAGCAGGGCCGTAAGCGCCACCAGATCATCACTGAAGCCCGCTGCGGGGATGAAGTCGGGAATCAGATCGAGGGGCACCAACAGATAGGTGAGGGCCGCCAACACCGTGAGCTTGGCCGAGGCCGGGGTTTGGGGATCGAGCAGCAGCTCCAGGCATTCCAGGGCTGGTCGGGCCAGGGTGCGTCCGGCTCGACGCAGCAATTTGAGCAACACCGCCTCATCCACCACGGTGCTTTCCAGCACCTGAGCATCCACAGAAGCGGCATTCACGGAAGCGGCATTCACGGAGTCCGTCACGGGCAGCACAGCAGCCAACCCTGCCATTCAACGCTCAAACGGCGGCTAAACAACCTCCACCAAACCGCTGTCGATGCCGGTTTTCCGCAGCTTGCGCAGGGCCCGCTGCACCACCTGACGGCAATACTCGCGACTGCACTCCAGCTGACGGGCCACCTCGGCCAGGGTGCGCCACTCATGGCTGCCATCGAGACCAAAGCGCAGCATCACCACGGTGCGCTCCTTGGGGGTGAGGTTGGCCCGGTCCAGCAGGGTCCACACCGTGGCGGTGCGCTCCGCCAGCTCGGCACGCTCCATCGGCGGCAGCTCTGGGCTGGGCAACACATCCACCAATTCGGAGGGGTCCGACTTCGACTTCACGACCCCCTGAAGACTGACGGTGATGCTGCGCAGTTCACAGCCCAGCAGCTCCTCCACCTCGGCCACGGGCAACTGCAGAATCTGGGCCAGATGAGAGGGCCGAGGAGCCGTGCCATTGGCCTGGAGATAACGGGCTTTGGCTGCCCGCAATTTGGTCAGCTTTTCATTCACATTGACGGGAATGCGAATGGTGCGGCTCTGGGTGGATAGGGCACGGTTGAGCCCCTGACGAATCCACCAATAAGCGTAGGTGCTGAATCGGTGGCCGCGGGTGGGGTCGTATTTCTCCACGGCTCGGGTGAGGCCCAAGGTGCCTTCCTGGATCAGATCCAACAGATCCAGGCCCTTGTTTTGATAGCGCTTGGCCAGGTTGACCACCAGCCGCAGATTGGCCGTGATCATCTGATTTTTGGCCCGTTCACCCGTTTTGAGAGTGCGGCGCTCCAACTCGTTGAAATCACAGGCTGGGCCGGATCCTCCGGCGTCGCGGCAGCGCTCCTGCAACTCCGCCATCGCCTGCACCTTTCGGCCCAAGGTGAGTTCCTGGTCTGAGGTCAGCAACTGATGCCGACCGATCTCACCGAGAAAGGCGCTCAAAGAGCTCGCCATGGTTCACCCATGCAGTGAATTGAACCTACGGGCAATTTGCAACCAGAAACCGACCAGCAGAAAAGCTTCCAACTTTCAACCTTCCTTCCCAATTTCATGCCTTGTGCGGTTTTCACAAAGGCTGCTGATTTCACCATGCCAGCAACGGCGACAGCAACAACCGCTGCATCGATCACGCCCCATCGAGCACAGCAGGGGAGCGGGGCCGGCAGTTACCGTTGCGGGCCGTTGCCTCCACCCCATGTTCGGCTTTGCCGCGATCCCCCCTGACGTGCTCTCCCGGGCGGGCGTGGCCTACGTGCACTACCTAAGCTTCATGCTCTGCTTCGGCGCCCTGGTGCTGGAGCGGCGGCTGATCAAGCCCAACCCCAGCAAAGCCGACGCCACCTTGATGGTGATCACCGATGTGGTGTACGGACTGGCGGCCCTGGCGCTG
>JBIPLV010000379.1:0-4227 GCA_044369475.1 Cyanobium sp.
ACGCCCAGAAGCACTTCAGCGCCTACGGCGCGGCCAAGGCGGCGCTCAACCAGATGACGCGAAATCTGGCCCAGGATTACGCCCCTCATGTCCGCATCAACGCCATCGAGCCCGGTACCATCGAAACCGAGGCCCTGGCTCCCTTTCTCACCCCTGAGCGGCGTGCACGGATGGAACAGTCCACGCCCATGGGACGCCTGGGCCAGCCCGAGGACATCGCTGCGGCGGCGCTGTTCCTACTGTTACCCGCAGCGGGCTGGATCACCGGCAAGGTGCTGGGGGTGGACGGGGGCGTCGAGGCGCCGAATTTCAGTTGATGATGGCAGTGGATGACATCTGGGGTAAGAGGCAGCACCATGGCGGCCACTGAAGTCCCTGGTGGGACGCCCAGCCGGGATGCGGGACCACGCGTCGCTGCTTCTGCGCCGCACCCGGCCGCTGCGCCAACTGCTCCTGGCAGCTCGCAAGACCTCTCCGCCTTCGACCCCGACCCCGCCTTTCTGGCCGATCTGGCCGCGTCGATCCCGGGGGCGCTGTACCGCATCGTGGCGGGTGCCTACGGGCAATGGCGGTTCACCTATCTGAGCCCGGGCATCCGGGAGCTCTACGGCATCAGCGTGCAAGAAGTGCTGAGTGACCACATGGCGCTGGCAGCCTGCATGTGGGAGCAGGACCGCCCCGCCTACCTGCAGGCAAACATCCAGGCCTTCCAGCAGATGACGGCGCTGCACCACGAGTACCGCATCACGGCCCGTGACGGGCAGGTACGCTGGATCGAACTCAAGGCCGTGCCGCGCCGCACGTCCGAGGGAGAAGTGGCCTGGACGGGCCTGATGCTGGACGTGTCACAGCGCAAGCGCGTGGAAGCGGCCTTGCAGGCCAGCGAGGCCACCTACCGTACCCTGTTCGAGACCGTGCCGCAGGGCGTGGTCTACCACGACGCCACCGGCGCCATCACGGCGGCCAACCCGGCGGCACTGCGCATCCTGGGCCTGAGCCTGGACCAGCTGCAGGGCCGCACCTCCATGGACCCGCGTTGGCGTGCCGTGGGCGAAGACGGCACCCCGTTCCCGGGAGAGGAACACCCGGCGATGGTGGCGTTGCGCACCGGGCAGGAGGTGCGCAATGTGCTCATGGGCGTGCACGTGCCAGACCGCCCGGAGAACCAGTCTCAAGCCTGGATTTTGGTCAGTGCGGTACCGCTGTTCGAAGGCGGAGTCCTGCACCAGGTCTACGCGACCTTCGAGGACATCACCGAGCGCGTGCTGCTGACGCAGGAAATCCGCCGCCAGGCGACGACCGACTTTCTCACCGGTGCCCCCAACCGGCGCAGCTTCATCTCCCGCCTCGAGTTCGAGTTCGACCGCGTGCGGCGCCACCCCGACTTGCGCTGCGGGCTGCTGGCCCTGGATCTGGACCACTTCAAGCGCGTCAACGACACCTGGGGCCATGCGGCCGGCGACACGGTGCTGTGCCACCTGGTGCAGCTGGCGCAGGGCTTGATCCGCACCACCGACCTCTTGGGCCGAACCGGGGGCGAGGAGTTCTCGGTGTTGTTACCCGACACCCCGCCCGAGGCCGTGCTGGCTATGGCCGAGCGCCTGCGTGAACGCGTGGCTGCCACGCCAGCGGTCTTTGAGGGCCGCCACATCCCCATCAGCCTGAGCATTGGGGCGAGCCTGATCGACGCACAGGACGCTGACGCGGACGCCGTGCTGGCACGCGCTGACGAGGCCTTGTACGCCGCCAAGGAGAGCGGCCGCAATGCAGTCCGGTCGCAATGGCCTGGGCCCCTTGAGGCTGCTGCCGGCAGCTAAGCGGCTGCCGGCCAGTCACCCATCAACTGACCATGCAGCGTGCCAGCAGCGCATGGGGGCTGCGGCTACATGCTCAGACCTCGCGGCCGGCCCGGTTGCCGCTGTGCATGGCGCCCTCGATGTAGCCGATCTCGGCGCCATCACCTACGGCGGTGACGGGCACGCCCAAGCCTGAGAGCGACTGCGCGAGGTGGTGGTCGGGCTCGGCGCCGATGGCCAACACCACGGAGTCTGCGGGCGTGCGCTGCGCCTGGCCTTCGCCGTTACACCACAACACTTCGCGCGCCTCGATGGCCTCCACCGTGGCTTGGGTGTGCAGGGTGCCGTGGGTGCGCACGGTGTCCAGCACGCGCCAACGGCGCACGATGCTGAGTTCGCGCCCGGGCTTGTCGCTGGGCTCCAGCACCGTCACCTCGCGGCCTCGCTCGATCAAGAACTCCGCCAGCTCCAGCCCCACCAGCCCGCCGCCGACGATCACCACGCGCTGGCCCAGCGGCATCCACAACTTCGACAGACCCTTGAGCGCCTGCTGGCTGCCCGTCACCCCCAGCATGCCGCCCGCTTTGAACAGCGCACGCTCGGCCAGGTTCAGCTTGGCGCGTGCGATCTCATCGGCGCCGTCGCCCGTCATCAGGCGGCGCAACTCGTCGCCACTCCAAACATGGCGCTCCTCGGCGCCCGGTATGGCCGGTGCGGCTCGTCGCGCTCCCGTAGCGACGATCAAGGCCTCGGGCCTCAAGGCGGCCACGGTCTCCGGTGTGGCTGATGTATTCAGCCGCACCTCGATGGGCAGGCCTTTGACCTGCGCCACGAGATGGTCCAACAGTGCGCCGTTCTCGGGGTAGGCGAGGGCGGCGAAGAAGAGGGTGCCGCCCAGGCGGTCGCTGCGCTCCAGCAGCGTGACGCGGTGGCCGCGCAGCGCGGCCACGCGGGCGGCTTCCATCCCGGCGGGCCCGCCGCCTACCACCACCACATGGCGCGGCGTGGGAGCCGGCTCGATACCCGCCTCGTGTTCATGGCCTGTCAGCGCGTTGACCGCACACTTGACACGCTGGTTGACGAAGATCTGGCTCACGCAGGCGTAGCAGTAGATGCAGGGCCGGATGTCCTGCGGCCGGTTGGCCATGAGCTTGATCGGGATCTCGGGGTCGGCCAGCATCTTGCGCGCCATGGCCACGAAGTCGTAGCGGCCGGCGGTGATGTCTTGCGCGGCCAGCTCGGGCTCGATGCGCCCCGCTGCGATGACCGGGATGCCCACCGCGGCCTTCACGGTCTCGGTGTTGGACACAAACCCGCGTGGCGCATGCACCAGCGGCGCTTCGGTGAACGCCGTGCCCGTGGTGATGGTGGCGTAGGCCGACACGCTGATGGCGTCCGCCCCGGCGCCCTCGCAAAGCCGGGCGGTGGCCACCGCGTCGGCCAGGGTGATGCCGCCGGGCGTGCGCAACTCCTCGGCGTCCAGCCGCACCCACACGGGGAAGCCAGCGCCACAGCGCGCCTTGATGGCGCGAATCACCTCCAGCAGCAGCCGCGCACGGTTTTCCAGCGGGCCGCCGTAGTCATCGTCGCGCTGGTTGTAGTAGGGCGATAGAAAGCCCGCCACGATGTAGGTGTGGGCGCCGTGCACCTCCACCCCATCAAGGCCCGCAGTCTGGGCACGTGCGGCAGCGGCGGCAAAGAACTCCACCATCTGCGCGATGTCCGCCTGGTCCATCACCCTCAGCCGCGGCCTCGTCTTGCCCAGCCCGCCCACGAAGGTGCTCATCTCCTCGTTGGTGAGGGCCTGCAGCATGTCGGTCTTGGTGTGGGGGGGCAGGGACGGCACCCACATCTCGCGCCCAGCGGCGAGGTCGCGCGTGGCGGTCTTGCCCGCGTGCTGCAGCTGCATGGCGATCTTGGCGCCGTGCGCGTGCACGCGCCGGGCCAACGCCGCCAGGCCGGGGATGAAGTCATCTCGCGAGACCCCCACCTGGAAGGGCTCTGCCGTTCCCGCCGGGAAGGCCACCGCGCAGACGCCCATGGTGAGCAGACCGGCTCCGCCCTTGGCGCGGGCTTCGTAGTAGGCCTGGATACGCTCGCCACAGGTGCCGTCGTCTTCGGCAAAGTTGGAACCCATGGGCGCCATGACGAGGCGGTTGCGCAACTCCAGTCCGCCGATGCGGCCGGGTTGCAGCAGGGGGTGAAAGGGGTTGGTGGTGGGGATGTCTGGTCGGGCGCTCATGGCCGGCGATTCTGTGGGCCTGGGCCTACACAGCATCGTCCGAACGGACGCGGCCCTGGGCTGGGTGAACGGGCACGATAGGCGTATGCACCTTCTCTTTGTCGCTGCTTGGATCGCCCTGAGCCTGCTTGCTGCGCCAGCACTGGCGCACGGCGACGATGACCGCCTGATGCGCCCCTTTGACCCCGC
>JBIPLV010000054.1:0-14383 GCA_044369475.1 Cyanobium sp.
GCAGGTTGGGGGCCGTCAGCAAGCGCGCGAGCTCGCTGGAGGTGATGGGCTGATTCCACAGATGCAGGCCACCATCGGCGGCGAGATGCAGACTGATCACCCCCTGCAACTGGGGACGCTGCAACACCCGCTGAGGCAGCAGCACCAGGCCCAAAGCCAGACCGCAAAGCGCGGTGGCCAACAAACCATGGGATAGGGCCTGCAGCTGCAGCGCCCTCACCAGCCCACCCCCGGCGACGCCAACAGCACAGGCAGGGGCGATTGCCGGCGTAACCAGTCCATGGAGGCGGCCACCTCCCCGCTGGTGAGGGCGGCAGAAGGCGCAAAGCGCAGCGCCACCACCCCCCGGGGACGGCCCCGCAGCAAGCGGGCCAGGCCCTCGCTGGCCAGGGGAGCGCCGTTGAGGATCCAGCCGCCGCGGGCGGAGCTGGCCACCGCCAACACCTCACCAGAGCGGCTCACAGGCTCGGCACGCAGTCGGGGATCGCGCTGGAGCAGGAGGCTGGGCAAAGCCGCCAGCGCCAGCAGCACAAGGAGGGTTGTGGCCACCAAAGGGACCACCACCACCCAGGCCGGGTCGATCGCAGCAGCAGGCTTCACGGCTGATGACGGGGCAGATCATGACGGGGCTGATCATGAAGAGCCAGCTGGGTGCGGGCGCAACGGCGCAGTTGCCAGCGGCGCAGGCCCTGGTTGAGCAACTGCAGGGCCATCGCCACCAGGGTGAGCTGCAGCCCGAGCAGGGTGGGCAGCAGCACCTCGCCATAGGCGGCCAGGGGAGCGGCCGGCGGCAGCAACAGCTGGGGGCCCAACTGCCGCAGCACCGCCATCAGCCCAGCGGTGGTACCGATCAAGCCCAGCAGGGGAGCCAGCACCACAGCGGCCTGCAGCAGGGGTTCGCCCCAGGCCATCTGCTCGTCGCAATCCTCAAGCAGCTGGGTCCGCTCCTTCGCGGAGGGCGCCGCTGCCAAGGCCCCGCAGAGCGCCCGCCATGGTCGCCGTCCCTGCCGCCACCAGCGCCACCAGAAGGCCACCCGATCGAAGCCCACGGTGAACAACGCCACCGACAGCAGCAGCAGGGGCAAGGCAACGGGCCCGCAAGCCTTCCACAACGGCAATGGAGAGGCCATGGCTCCAATCAGCTTGGTGGAGGTTATGGACGGCGGGCGGAGGACGCCGGTATCACGCTTGCTTGACAGGAGGCCCTTGGAACCAGGGCCGCAACCCCAGCGAGACATACACCAGGAACACCAACACCGGAACTTCGATTAGGGGACCAATCACGCCGGCCAAGGCCTGCTGGGATGTGACTCCCCAGACGCTGATGCTGACGGCAATCGCCAACTCAAAATTGTTGCCAGCGGCGGTGAAGGCGAGAGCCGTGGTGCGTGGATAGTCCAACCCACTACTCCAGCCCACCAGAAAAGCCACACTCCACATCACCACGAAGTAAAGAAGCAGGGGAATCGCCACCCGCACCACCTGAGCCGGATCAGACGTGATGGCCTGCCCCTGCAGAGCAAACATCACCACGATGGTGAACAGCAGGCCGTACAGCGCCCAGGGGCCTAGGCGCGGCAGAAAGGTGCCCTCGTACCAGCGAATGCCCTTGGTTCGAACACCGATGCGGCGGGTGAGGAAGCCAGCCAACAGCGGGATCCCCAAAAAGATCATCACCGCCTTGGCAATCTCCACCACCGAGAAGTTCACCACCTGGCTCTCGAGCCCAAGCCAGGCGGGGAGAATCTTGAGATAAAAACTGCCCAGCAACGCGTAAACCACCACCTGCAGGAGTGAATTGATTGCAACCAGAAGGGCTGCCGCTTCGCGATCACCCTGGGCCAGATCGATCCAGATCAGCACCATGGCGATACAGGGTGCGATTCCGATCAGGATCAAGCCCGTGCGAAAGGCTGGTTGATCCGGCAGAAACAACCAGGCCAGAGCGAACATCAGCAATGGGCCCAGCCCCCAAACCAGGCCCAACGCCAAACTGAGCAAACGCCGATCCCTGGCCACATGGCCCAGTTCGCCATAGCGAACCTTGGCCAACACCGGGTACATCATCAACAGCAATCCCAGGGCAATGGGCAAGGAGGTGTGGTCCACCTGCACCGCACTCAACAGGCCCTGAAGCCCAGGCACCAAGCGGCCGAGCAGAAGACCGCCAGCCATGGCCAGCAGAATCCAAACCGGCAGCAACCGGTCAAGCCGCGACAGCCTCGCCAGCACAGCACCTTGCCGGGTCGGGGGAACGCTCATGAGCAGGGGCTGGCGGGCTTGCGGCACTGGGCACTCAACCTCGCCAACCAAGCGCGCAGCTGCTCAATCGCCTCAGCCTGCAGGCTGTAATACACCCAGCGGCCCTCCTGCCGATCCACAAGCAACCCCGCCTCCTTCAGCACCTTGAGGTGAAACGACAGCTTCGACTGGGGCAAGCCAAGATCGTCGGTGAGCTCGCAGACGCAGCGCTCGCCGCCAGCGAGGGCCTCGATCACCTGCAACCGCAGCGGATCGGCGAGGGCCTTGAGCAGCAGACGGGCCTGATCCACCGCAAGGGGCGAGGGGGCAACGGGCACGGGGCAACGTGCGATGAATCAATCAAACCTAATTGTTTTAAGCGGAGCGGCCGACCCCAACACCCCTTAACCCCGCCACAAACCCATCAACTCCGCTTGATGGGAGATTGGGTGCAGCTCCAAATCCTGCCCCCATGAAAATCGGCATCAACGGCTTCGGCCGCATCGGCCGACTGGTGTTTCGAGCCCTCTGGGGGCGCCCCGGCATCGAGCTGGTGCACGTGAACGACAACGGCGGCGATGCCGCCACCGCCGCCCACCTGCTGGCGTTTGATTCCGTGCATGGCCGCTGGCAGCAGGCTGTGCAGGGCAACAGCCAAGGCTTCTTCGTCGGCAGCCAGCCGGTGAGCTACAGCCAGGAGAGCGATCCCACCGCCGTGCCCTGGCGGGAAGCCGGGGTGGACATGGTGCTCGAGTGCAGCGGCAAATTCAAGACGCCCGAAACGCTGCAGCCCTATTTCGATGCGGTGGGGCTCAAGCGGGTGGTGGTGGCCTGCCCGGTGAAGGGCGAGATCGCTGGAGCCGAAGCGCTCAACGTGGTGTTCGGCATCAACCATCACCTCTACAACCCCGAACAGCACCGGCTGATCACAGCCGCCTCCTGCACCACCAACTGCCTCGCTCCCGTGGTGAAGGTGGTGCATGAGAGCTTCGGCATCGAGCACGGCTCGATCACCACCCTGCACGATGTAACCAACACCCAACGGGTGGTGGATGGTTTCAAGAGCGATCTGCGCCGGGCGCGCTCCTGCAGCCAGAGCCTGATCCCCACCACCACGGGCTCAGCCAAGGCGATTGGACTGATTTTCCCGGAGCTGCAGGGCAAGCTCAATGGTCATGCCGTGCGGGTGCCGCTGCTGAATGCCTCACTCACCGATGCGGTGTTTGAGCTCAAAGGCAGCGTCACGGTGGCGGACGTGAACGGCGCCTTCGAAGCTGCCGCCAACGGCGCGCTGCGCGGCATCCTCGGCTACGAAACCCGGCCGCTGGTGTCGGTCGACTACGTCAACGACGATCGCAGCGCCATCGTCGATGGTCTCTCGACGATGGTGGTGAACGGCACCCAACTCAAGGTGTACGCCTGGTACGACAACGAGTGGGGCTACAGCTCGCGCATGGCGGATCTGGTGAGCCACGTGGCTCTGATTGACGAGCGCTGAGGTCGACCCATGACACGCGCTCTTTCCGCCCTGCAGCAATACGCGATCGTGACGGCCAACTACTGGGCCTTCACCCTCACCGATGGGGCACTGCGCATGCTCGTGGTGTTCCACTTCCACGAGCTGGGCTACAGCACCCTCGAGATCGCGTTCCTGTTTCTCTTCTACGAATTCTTCGGGATTGTCACCAACCTCTATGGCGGCTGGCTGGGGGCTCGATTCGGCCTGCGCCTCACCCTCTGGAGCGGCACCTTGATGCAGGTAGCGGCCCTGTTGATGCTGATCCCGGTGGCCGACAGCTGGCCCAAGTGGTGGAGTGTGGCCTATGTGATGGTGGCCCAGGCGATCAGCGGCATCGCCAAAGATCTCAACAAGATGAGCGCTAAGAGCGCCATCAAAACCGTGGTGCCGGAAACCCCCAACGACCAGGCCCAGGGGCAGCAACAGTTGTTCCGCTGGGTGGCCATCCTCACCGGTTCGAAAAATGCCCTCAAGGGGGTGGGGTTTTTCCTGGGGGGGCTGCTGCTCACCACGATCGGCTTCAACGCAGCGGTGGGGGCGATGGCGGGCGGCCTGTTTGTGGCCTTTTTGCTCACCCTGGTGTTGCCTGCGGACATCGGCCGCATGAAGCAGAAACCAGGCTTCAGCGCCCTGTTCTCCAAATCCCGCAACATCAATCTGCTGTCGCTGGCGCGGTTTTTCCTGTTTGGCGCCAGGGATGTGTGGTTTGTGGTGGCTCTGCCGGTGTTTCTGCAGACGACCCTGGGCTGGCGCTTCTGGGAAGTGGGGGGCTTTATGGGCCTGTGGGTGATCAGCTACGGCATCGTGCAGGGAGCCGCTCCGGCCTTGCGCCGAAGCTGGGGCCAAAGCGGGCCACCCGGCGCGGCCGCCGTGGAGTTTTGGAGTGCGGTGCTCACCGCTATTCCTGCCCTGATTGCGATTGCCCTATGGCGCCAGGTGGGCCAACCAGGCGTGGCGGTGGTGGTGGGACTGGCGGCCTTTGGGGTGGTGTTTGCCATGAATTCCTCGATCCACAGTTACATGGTGCTGGCCTATACGGATGCCGAGGCGGTGAGCCTCAACGTGGGCTTTTATTACATGGCCAATGCGGCCGGCCGCCTGGTGGGCACCGTGCTGTCTGGCGCCCTGTTTCTGGTGGGGGGCCTCCAAGCCTGCCTGTGGGCCTCCAGCGGCCTGGTGGTTGCCGCCTGGCTGGTGAGCACTCGCCTGCGGGCCGCGCAATAGAAGCCGCGATCGGAAGCGCAACTGGGCCTGGATCACCAACCCTCAAAGGTCGTTGTGATCCACGCGGTTGGAGCCGTTGGCGTTGATGCTGCGGGTGCCACAGGATCTGGGGCAAAGGGTTTCGGCCCATCAAAAAGGGGGCTCGATGAGCCCCCTGGAAACACTGGATCAAACGATCCGATCGGTCACTCCTTGATCCGTGCCACCGCCTTTTGGGCTGCAGACTGGATCGAATCGCGCAGTGGCACGTAGCCGAGATCGTCGGCCAGGGCCTGGGCCTTGTCACTCAGGATGAACGTGATCATCTCACGCAGGGATTTTGCCTTGTCGCCATTGCCCTTGGCGTAGAAGAGGAGATAGGTGAGGGTGGCGATCGGGTAAGCACCCGAAGCGGAGGGGTTGGGGTTGGTACCAGCCAGGTTCTTGTCGAGCTTGATGCTGGCTAGAGCCTTGGCACCGGAGGCAGCGGTGGGAAGCACGAATTCACCGGCCTTGTTCTGCACAGCAGCGGCCTTCAGACGTCCCTTGACGAACGATTGGTTCACATAACCAATCGAGCCCTCCGTGGTGTTAAGGGTACCGGCAACGCCCTCATTGCCCTTGCCGCCCACGCCCACTTTCCAATTCACCGACTTGCCGCTGCCAATCGTCCACTCTTTCGAGAACGACTCCATCGATTCGGTGAAAGCCGCGGTGGTGCCAGAACCATCAGAACGGTGCACCACGGTGATCTTGCCGTCGGCACAACCGAGCTGCTTCCAGTTGTTGATCGATCCCATGAAGATCGACACCGTCTGCTTCTGGGTGAGCTTCAGGGAGCAGCCAGGCTTGTTGTAGGCCACTGCGATTGAACCACCCACTGTGGGGATCTGAACCACACCGCGTGACACCTTCTTGATGTCGCTGGCGCTGATCGGGTCGTCGCTCGCACCGAAGGCCACAGTCTCATTCAGGAATGCCTTGCGGCCACCACCAGAGCCAATGCTCTGATAATTCACTTTGATGCCGGATTTGGCCAGCATGGAAAACCAACGCTGATAAATGCCATCGGGGAACGTGGCACCGGCACCGGCAAGACGGACAGCTGCCTCGGAAGCTGTTCCGCCAACAAGACCAGCAAGAACCAGGGCTGTAAAAGATCGCTTCAGGAAAGTCATTGAGTAGGAGACAGTTCCTGGCAAGTTCTAGCAACTCGACGCGGCGACTAACGTTATGGAGCCATTAAGAGGCGGCAAAGCCATGGGTGCAGATCGCCCTTTCCTGGTAAGCGGCGATCACAAAAAAGCCTCCCCGAACAGGGGAGGCTTTGGCTGTGTGAGAGGTGCAGTTGAGGACTGCGTGAGGAGTGTGGCTTGCGGCCTGGAGATCAGAAGCGGAACTGAGCCTGAATCACGCCACCCCAGGCATCGCCAACACCATTGAGCACCATTTGATCCACCCAGAAGATGGAGGGAGTGATCGAAATGTTGTCGGTCACCTGGAACTTGTAGAAGAGTTCGTACATCCAGGCATCGTTTTGGTTTGCGCAAGCATTAGTGCCTGGAGTGCAAGCAGTTCCAGTGGTGGCTGCGTCGTTGGGATTGGCACCTTGACCAAAGGCAAAGCCCGCCGAGTTGCCCTTCACGAAGGCATCATCCCACTGGAAGGCCACAGTCCAGGACTGTGAGCTCACGGCAGCCTTGCTTGAGCTGAATTGCTGAGTGGGGCTGTCAGCACTTGTAACAGTCCCGCTCAGATCAGTGAAACCATAGCCCAAGCTGATGGAGGGGATGAAGCCTTTGTCGAGCGGTTGCCAGAAGGCACCCACCGACATACTGTTGGAGGTCTGACCAGCCAACAGGGCATTACCGGCGTAGCCGTTACCCACGCGGGTCCGGGAGCCTTCCGAACCATAGCGGTAGCCAAGGGCTACGCCGTAGTTGGTGCCGCGGAAGCCGAGCTGGGCGTTGATGTTCTGGGCACCGTCATCGTTGAACATGCCGGTGGTAGAGCTACCACCATTTTCAGAGATGTAGCTGGCATCGAAGGTGAAGTAGGGCTTGCCCTTCTCCACATTCTGCTTCCACTGGGCCGCAAAACCAGCGCCGGTGGCCTTGTTGTAAACGCCGGGGGCACCAGCCAGGCCAAAGAAGTCAAGAATCTGCGCCCTGTAAGCGGTGGGCAGGAAGGCCACCACTTCGGTGTTACGAAGCGAGGTACCGGCCGTTAGCTTGATGTCCTTGCCCACCGGGAAGGTGTAGTAGAGGCGGTCAATCCAAACCGATTGGCAGCTGGCAGAGCCGGGGTTACCGCTCACACAGGACTCAGCCTTATCCAGCTTGAACAGGTTGTTCGAGCTGGAGCCGAAGGGGGCTGACGAGAAGTTGCCGCTGCGGAGGCGAGTCTTCAGCAGATCCTTACCCGTGAAGCTGGTATCGAAGTTCAGGCGTACATCGTAGTTGAATGCGGTCCTGTTGGGATCCCTAAAGTTCGCAGTCCCTACTGTGTCGTAGTTAGGCACCCCACCCAGGATCATGTTCACTTCACCACGCAGCTTGGTGGTGGTGGAGAACTGCTGGGACTGCAGCTGGCCAACCTTCGACTCGAGGCCATCCACCCGGGAGGTGAGCACGGTGAGCTCGGAGTCAAACTCGTTGAGCAGCTTTTGGAGCTCGTCGGTCACCTCGGAGACGCGATCGAGACAGGCATTCAACAGGGCCGCCGCTTCATAGCGGGTCATGGCGTTGCCGCCCTTGAACTTGCCATTGGGGTAGCCGGCCACACAGCCGTACTTCTCCACCAGGTTGCTCAGCGCTTGGTAGGCCCAGTCGGTGGGCAGCACATCGGAAAACTGGTTGACGCTGGTCACCTGGTTTTTGGATTCCCAGGCGCGGAAACGATCAACGTCCTGCTGTTGCATGTACTCGTTGATGGCAGCATTGCCGTTCAACGAGGCCATTTCTTGGGCGGAAGCGGCCAGGGGGGCCGTCAGGCTGGCGCCGGCCAGAGCCAGCAGCAGCTTTTTGGAAAGATTCATCGGGTCCTCACACCGATAGGGATGACTTCACAAAGGAAGTCTCTCGCAACCTATCGAGGGCAAGTTTCAGAAACGAGCACGTGCACTACACCAGGAGTGTGCTGCAGAACACACGGCGTACCGCAGATTTGATGCAGTGGTGCTCCATCAAAAAAACAGGCGGCTGTAGGACGTTTCGGGGGAGTCGGACGGGGGCTCCAGGGCGATGCCATCCCCCTCGCCCGCCAGTTCAGCCAGCTGTTGGCGCAACCAGTGCCGGAACACCAGCAGGGCACCAGATCGGCCAGGCGCTCCTCGCCCATCATCCAAAAACAGTTGGGGCTCAGCATGGCCGGACCAACGACGACAGCTGCCAACCTTTAGCCGGAGCGGACCATAGCGCGCCTTAACCCGTCCTTCACCCAAAACCAGGGGCGAGCCAGCCACGGCCTGGGCAGCAAGGCCCGCCAGAGACGCTGCCGCTGGCCGGGCGGCAGCAGATCGCCGGCCAGCTCACGCCACTGCTCCCAGCAATGGCGTTGATGCTGCACCAGCAACCACTCCAACTGGGGAAGCACCTCGTCCAACGGGCCGGGCACCTGATCCTGGATGGCGCGCTGCAGCACATGCAAATCGTTGAATTCTCCGAGCAGCTCCTGACCCTGCTTGAAGTGCTCGATCCAGCCGGCCGTCTGAGCGCCCTCAATCGCTGCGAGGTTTTCAAGGCGGTAGCGCGCCTGCTTGATCTGGCGCCGGAGCTCGTGCAGCACCTCCACCTCGCCCTCAGCACTGCTCACCTGCCAACCCGGATGCAGAAACAGGCTGGCCAGGCAGGGGCCCTGCCATTCGAGCAGCCACTCCCGGATCGGCTGCTCTCCCAACCGGGTGAATTCGGGCTGCTTCAACCAACGCTGCAACTGGGCCAAGCCCTCCAAGTAGGAGCGGCTCTGCAGCACCTCCACCACCTGGTCGTAAGCCAGCTGGCGCTCGCGACGCAGTTGCTTGAGCACCGGCCGCAGGGCCTTCACCTCGGCCTGCGGCAGCTGGGGCAAAAAACCATCCTCGAGTCGCTCGCGCAGCACATCGAGATCCCGGGCCAGCCCCAGTCGCCGCACCCATTTGGCCAGGCGCTGGTCGTTGATGGCCGGAGGCAGCTGCAAGGCCGATTCGAACTGGACCACCGTGGTGCGCAGCCGGCGCATGGCGACCCGCATCTGATGCAAGGGCTCAGGGCCCTTGCCCTCCGCAACAGGACTCTGCAGATGCACCAACTTGACAACCTGCCGCTGCAACAGATCGTGAGCAAACCGGCCATTGCTCAGGGGTGGAGAACCTGCCTGGAAGGCCATGCCGAGCTCAGCGGAAGGCGGGTTTTTTGATGCTCTCGAGACTACGCTGCAACGCCTGGCCGGTGGTGAGGCCCACGGGCAGATCCCCTCCGAAGGCGGTGCCGCTCACGTGCCGATACAACTTACTTTCCACCAACATGTAGGTGCTGGAAGACATGGGAACATAACCAGCCCGCTTCACCAGATTGCTGCCATTCTTGATCACGTACGTCACAAATTTCTGCAGCTCCGGCCGCTGCCGCAGCGTCCTGTCGTTGACGTAGACAAACAGGGGCCTGGATAGGGGCACATAGAGTTCTTTCTGAACCGACTCCACGGAAGGCAAGGCAGCGCCCCTCTTGCCAACAATGCTCAGGGGCTTCAGGCGTTTGGCATTTGCCTGGTAGTAGGCAAATCCAAAATAGCCAAGAGCTTCTGGATTTTTGGCGACGCAAGCCACCAAATCATTGTCATTTTCGCTGGCAAAATAATCCGACCTTGAATTGTCTTCATCCCCATTAACCGCCTTATTGAAATAATCGTATGTACCAGAATCCTTGCCGGGGCCACACAGCCGGATCGGCCTGTTGGGCCAATCGAGGTTGACTTGGCTCCAGGATTTCACCGATCCAGCCGCCCCCTGTTTCCAGAGCCGAGAGAGCTCTTGGATGGTGATGCTCGAGGCCCAGCTATTGCTGGGGTTCACCACCACCGTGATCGCATCAAAGCCGATCGGCAGCTCCAGGAAGGTCACCCCTTTGGCCGCGCAACTCTTCAGCTCCTTGGCATTGATCGGGCGCGAGGCGTTAGCCAGGGGCAACTGACCGCTGCAGAACTGCCGGAACCCCGCCGAGGTGCCGGTTTCCTTGAGCTCAAAGCGCACCTGGCGATGGGCTCCGCCCTTCTGATAGGCCGCGATGGCCGCCTGCATCACCGGAAACACCGTGCTTGAGCCGCCGATGCGGATCGGCTCAGGTGCTGCCAGGGCGCCCGCCGGCATCACGCAAAGGATCGGGGCAAGCCAGGCAAGGCGCAGGAAAGGGCGCATGACGGTCACAACGACAACAGAACTCTGGGCGATTCCAAGCCTCTGGGCGGTTAAGGCCAGGTTGTGGATTTAGCGCGGTGCCGTCCAATCCTGAAACCAGCCGCGCCGCCACAACCAATAGGACTGAATCAACGCCACAATCGCCATCAACAGCAGGGCGTAGAGATAGCCATAGCGCCAGCTGAGCTCGGGCATGTTGACGAAATTCATGCCATAGATCCCGCCAATAAAGGTGAGCGGCGCAAAAATACTGGTGAGAATGGTAAGGGTTTTCATCACCTGGTTCATGCGATTGCCCACGCTGGCGGCATAGGCCTGGGTAATGGCATCGCACTGATGGCGCAACAATTCGCAGTTTTCAAACAACAGCTCCACCAGATCGGCCATTTCCTGAAAGCCCCCCAGCGCCTCAGGCCCCAACAGCTGTTGCCCCTGCTGCCGCAGCAGCACCCGGATCTGATGGCGCAGGGGCCACACCTGATTGCGAATCGTGCGCAGGTTGCTGCGATGCACGAACGCTCTGGCCAGCAGCTTCGGCTTGGGGTCCCGCAGGGCCGCCTCCTCCAAATCATCGAGGCGGTTGGCGATCTGCTCCAGCATCGGAAACAAGGCATCGAGCAATTCATCCACCAGGAAATGGAGGATGTCGTCGAGGTCGCGGTGTTCCACCGCCCCCACCCGCGATTCCAACCAGGTGGTGAGAGCCGGAAATGACTCTCCGGTCGGCGCCTCCTCAAAGGTGACCAGCAAGTTGGGCATCAGCAGCAACCCCACCTGGGCACTGAGCAGATGCAGCGGATCGCGGGCAAAACTGAGCCGATGCAGCACCACGATCACCGCTTCACCAAGCCCATCCACCCGAGAGCGCTGCGGCACCTCGAGCAATGGCGGCAACAACATGCGAGGCACCTGCAGGATGTCGAGCATCGCCTCCACCAGCCGGGGATCGCCCAAACCCATCACCCGCAGCCATAGGGGACAGCCAAGGCGCTGCAACGTCTCGAGCTCCTGGGGCGACGAGAGGGCCAGCAACCGCGGCCCATCGGGCTCGAACAGCACGGCACTGAAGCAACTGCGCTGACGCCCCCCAGAGACATAGAGATGGGCGGGCAGATTGGCGGGGCGCTCCTCCAGCAAATTGGAGTTCAGAGCACCAGGGGTGTGGAGCAGCACGGCGGAGTTGAAACAGGGGCGAGCCAGCGGTTCAGCACCTGGAAGCCACCCACGATGCTGGCCTGGATCAGCAGGCAGAGCAAGACCTGTGGCCACCAACCCTGGGAGGAATGATCCATGGCATGGCGCCACCTGGTGCCAGGAATGCTGCAACCTCCATTCGAAACGTGCCGGTGCTCCCGGCAACACAAGGCCACGCCTTCACCACCTCTTAAACCACGTCTTCTAGAGTGCAGACGTACGCCTGATCCTTGTGGCCACTGCAGGGTCGCGGCCCACACCTCCCGAGTCGGATGCCGAGCCCAGTGGTGTGCGCTCACCAATGGAGCCCCATTCGCCATACCGCGGACCAGACTGGACACCCCAGCGCTTGATGTTTCACCAGAACCTCGAGTCGTTTGCTGATCGGGTTGGCCTGGTGGTGGGGCTGCAAAGCAATGGCAAGGTGAGCCAGGAGCAGGCTTACGCCCAGATCCGCAGCATCTGGAAAGAGCTCAAGGACAGCAAGGACGCGTTGCTGAAGTCCTCAAAAGAGCAGTAGGTGTCAGGCTCCATGCTTTGAGGGTTAAGACTGGCTTCGACAGGGGGCCGATTTTTCGAACATTTTTTAAGATCTGCCCACTCCTCGATGGCTGGCTTGGATTCTGTTGCCGACTTGCCCCTGGTCTTCCACAATCGCCAAGCGGTTATGGACCGGGATCCCCAGGCTTTGGCCAACAAACTCAACCAGCACTTCCCCGTGCTCGAGTTTGCCCCCCGCCTCCCCGAGTCCAGTCCGTTCCTGCATCGGGCCAGCACGGCCACCGTTGGCGAGCTGACCCTCACCTCGGGGTACACCTGTCCGATCATCGGAGCGATCGGTGAAAACCCCGGGATCGGCGCCATCAACATCTGCTACTCCGGGGCCGCGACCTACGAGGTGGACGGCCTCAGCTACAGCATCCATGGCGCAGCACCCCTCTACTTCAATCCAGGTCTCGAATACCGCTACGCCACCGACCACTACAACGGATTGGTGCTGCATGTCGACCTACAAAGGCTGCAGAACACCGCTGCCACCATCGCTGGCTTAGGGCTATCCGGCCGTCGCTTCGCTCCGGATCTGCAGCAGCCCCAGGTGCTCGCCATGACCGAGAAGCGGCAAGCCGAGCTACTCCAATCTCTACGGCGGGCCTTTGCCCTGGTGGACGCACCCGAACAGGAGAACAGAGGAGATCTGGCGACGCTCCAGATTGACGACCTCATCTATCGCATCCTGGCCCTAGCCCTCTGCCCCCAGCTCGCCGACGCCGACCGACAAGCCTGCCACCAGAGCGAAGGGCTCTCGCGCCAGCAGATCTTCAGGGAGCTGCTGGAGTGGATTCAGGCCAATCTGCACACCGCCATCAGCCTCACTGAGCTGGAGCAGCGCAGCGGCTACTCACGACGCAACCTGCAGCTGGCCTTTAACCAGCGCTTCGGCTGCGGGCCGATCCAGTGGGTCCGCCGCCAGCGGCTGGAGCTGGCTCGCCAACACCTGCTCAACCCCGCAGCCAGCGACACCGTCGCTGGCATCTCCTCCAAACTCGGCTTCCGCAACCTCTCGGCATTCAGTCGCGACTTCCACAGCATTTTCGGCATCCGCCCCTCTGAAGTGCTGCGTGAGGGGCGGCGCTTGCACGGCTAGGCCTTCACCCCGGGGATGAAGCGACGCTCGTGCTGGGCGCCAGCCAGCATGCGATTCCAGTAAAGGGCAGGGAGCACCTTGCGCTTGATCCACCACATGCTCCAGCGCTCCTTGGTGGGATCGAGCGGGAAGGAGGGGGTGGGCTCCTGCTTGTAGTTGAACTCGGCCATGATCGTTTTGCCGTAGCCGGTGATCAGCGGGCAGCAGCTGTAGCCGTCGTAGGCGGCCGCCAGGGGCAGAGCATCGAGGTGGGCCAAGAGATTGGCCACCACCACCGGGGCCTGGCCGCGCACGGCTGCGGCTGTTTTGGAATTGGGCATGCCGCTCACATCGCCCAGGGAGAAGATGTTCGGGTAGCGAACGTGCTGGAGGTTGAACTGGTCCACCTCCACAAAGCCGGCGCCATTGGCCAGGGGGCTGGTGGCCACCACCTCGGGCGCCCCCATCGGCGGGGTCACGTGCAGCAGGTCGTAGGGGATGACCTCCTCGCGGCTGGCCTCACCCTCGGTGACCTTGAACACCGCCTCTTTCTGGTCGGCCCGCACGGACGTGAGCACGTGGTTGTAGCGGGCGTCGATGCCCTTGCGCTGCACCACCTCCCGCAGCGGCGCCGCGTAGGTCGGCACACCGAAGATCCCCGGGGTGGCCGTGGCATACATCACCTTGGCCTGGAGACGCTTCTGCTTGAACACGTCGTCGGCTAGGTAGGCGATCTTCTGCGGGGCACCGGGGCACTTGATCGGCATCGGTGCGCAGGTGAACACCGCGTTGCCGCCCTTGAACGCCTGGATCGACTCCCAGGTGTAAGGGGCGAAATCCTTGCTGTAGTTGCTGCACACCCCGCCCTGACCCAGGGCCGCCGTGAGCCCTTCGATCTTGTCCCAACGCAGCGTCAGACCGGTGGCCACGATCAGCACGTCGTAGCTGAGCTGCTCCCCGGTGCTGGTGGTCACGCTGTTGTGGTCGGGATCGAAGCCAGCTGCCGCCGCCTGGATCCAGTGCACCCCCGAGGGGATCAGGTCGCGCTCGGCGCGTCGGGTGTCCTCCAGGCTGAAGACGCCGCCACCCACCAGGGTCCAGCCGGGTTGGTAGTAGTGCTCGCGCGCTGGCTCCAGAATCGCCACATCCAGGGCCGTGCGGGCGCGCTTCAGCTGGGCCGCAACGGTGATGCCAGCGGCACCGCCGCCAA
>JBIPLV010000153.1:0-4208 GCA_044369475.1 Cyanobium sp.
GCCGATGCGCGCCCCCGGGTGGATTTCGATGCCCGTAAGCAGCCGCCCCAGCTGGCTCAGCAGCCGTGCGGTGAGCGGCAGCAGGGGCAGCCGCCGGCCCCACAGCCAGTGGCTGAAGCGGTGCAGCGTTAGGGCGTGCAGGCCCGGATAGCAGAGCAGGATCTCCAGCGTGCCGCGGGCCGCCGGATCCCGCTGCTTGATGATCGCCAGGTCGGCGCGCAGGGCCTTGAGCATGGCGCCATCCTGCCGGAGCTTGCGAGGTTTGACCGAGGGGCCCCCCGTCATGCATGATTCCGGAGTCGCGGCAGTGCCGCTGGCACCTGCGGATGTAGCTCAGTGGTAGAGCATCTCCTTGCCAAGGAGAGGGTCGAGAGTTCGAATCTCTTCATCCGCTTGACATGGCTCTGCAGCCTGTGAATCAGGCCGGCAGCAGGCCGATCTCCTTGCGCAGGCCGTCGATCGTGGCGCTGCCCAGGTAGCTCTGGGCGCAGTGCACCACCGGCATCCGCATCAGCTGGGAGCGATTTTGGCGCAGGCTTTGCTCCACCAGAGGCAGGCTGGGGCGGTCGCACAGCACGTGGCTGGCGGCCCGCAGCAGGGCCAGCAGGCGGCTGCCGGTGTCGGGGTTGGCGGTCATCACCAGCAGCTCATTGCCGCGCATGCTGTGCAGGATCACCTCGGCAGCACGCAGGATGCCCGGGCTGATGCTCACCAGGCCCACGCAGCTGCCCTGGCGCAGCTCCTTGAGCAGGTCGAGCTCGTGGCGGAAATCGTTGAGATCCACCGCCACGGCGCGCACCCCGTGGAGCTTGGCGATCTCTTCCACGGGCTGGAGGAAATAGCGGCTGGTCACCACCGTGCCGTTGTTGGATTCGGTGAGCACCGCCGCCAGCTCCTCCATCGGCACCACCTCCACCGGCACCTGCAGGTTGGGGCTGAGCTCCTCGGCGATCAGCATCGAGGCGCCGATGTCCTCCCGGGGGGTGCTGACCAGCACCCTGGCACCGCAGCGCAGCCGCCAGTCGATCTCGCGGGTGAGCAGGTCGCGGCTCTGCTGCAGGGTGCAGCCGGCATTGAGCAGTCCATCGACGCTCTGGCGCACCTGGCGGTCGATGTCTGGCAGCGAACGGCCGCGGGGCCCCGGTGGAGGCTTGATCTCCTTCGGCTTCTGCTGGTCGCGCACGTAGATGCCCGAACCGGCCATCGCCTCCACGACGCCATCGGTTTCCAGTTGCCGGTACACCTTGCTGATCGTGTTGCGGTGCAGGCCGGTTTGCATCGCCAGCTGCCTGGTGCTGGGCAATCGGTGCCCCGGCGGGTAGTGACGGGCCGCAATGGCAAAGCAGATCTGGTTGTAGAGCTGCGTGGAGGCCGGAATGTCGCTTTCCTGCTGAATGTGGAATCGCACGCCGGGGTTTGGGCCAATTGGGCTGGTGGCCACCTTAAGGAGCATCCGCCCTGGGGACAATCCCCCTGTTGGCATACGACCCTGTGCCGGTTGGGCGGGCTGGGGCTGGTGAGGCTTGGCAGCGCTGCTCAATTCTGTACAGCCTGTACAACACTCAGGACACCCCTTCGACAGCACCCGCTTGCCCGCCGTCGCCCCCATGACCCAGTCACCCGTTCCCGTTCAAGCCGGTTGGCACCAGCTCCCCAGCCCGTCCGGGTTGCCCCTGCGTGGCTGGTGGGCCGTCCCGGCCGATCGGGAGCCCCGGGCGGCGGTGCTGGTGCTGCCGGAGGTGTTCGGCGTGAATGCTTGGGTGCGCAGCGTGGCCGAGCGGCTCGCGGGCCACGGCTACTCCGCCCTGGCGATGCCGATCTTTGCCCGCTCCGCCCCTGATTTAGATGTGGGCTACGACGCCGCAGGGCTGGAGGAGGGCCGCCGCCACCGTGACCAGCTCACCGCCGCTCAGTTTCTGGCCGATGCCCGCAGCGCCATCGCCTGGCTCCAGGGGCAGCCGGGCCTGGAGCGGCGCCCGGTGGGCTGCGTGGGCTTCTGCTTTGGCGGGCATCTAGCCCTGTTGGCGGCCACGCTCCCCGAGGTGGCGGCCACCTGCGATTTCTATGGCGCCCGCGTGTCCACCGATTGCCCCGGCGGTGGGCCCCCCACCCTCACAGTGATGCCGCAGATCAGCGGCAAGCTGTTGTGCTTTTGCGGCGATTGCGACCCGCTGATGCCGCCCGAGGAGCTGGCCGCTATCCAGGCCGCTCTCGCCGCCAACGGCCAGCCGCCTCTGATCGCGGCCCCTGGCGCTGGCCATGGCTTCATGTGCGAGGCCCGCAGCGACTTCCACCCCGCGGCGGCGGCCGAGGGGTGGAGCCAGATGCTGATGTTGTTTGACGAGCGGCTCTAGGTATTCAGCCGCAGTTATTCAGCCGCCGCGCTCGCCGGGGCCTTGCCGTTGCCCTTGGGGGCGGAGGCCTTGCGGGGGCTGAGGAACATGATCATGTTGCGGCCCTCCCGCTTGGGGGGCTGTTGGATCTCGGCGTTGTCTTCGAGGTCCTTGGCCATGCGGATCAACAGCACCTCAGCCAGGGCGGTGTGCTGGATCTCCCGACCGCGGAAGATCACGGTGCACTTCACCTTGTCGCCGTCCTTGAGGAAGCGCTGCGCCTGGCCAATCCGCACCTGGTAGTCGTGCGAGTCGATCTTGTAGCGCATCTTGACTTCCTTCACCTCCGTTTGGTGCGACTTCTTCTTGGCCTCCTTGGCCTTCTTCTCCTGCTCAAACTTGTATTTGCCGTAATCCATGATCCGGCACACCGGCGGATCGGCCTTCTCGCTCACCAGCACCAGGTCGAGCTCGCGGTCTTTGGCCACCTCGAGCGCTGCTTCTCGGGTAATCACCCCCAGTTGACTGCCGTCGGCATCCACCACCCGCAAATTGGGGTAGCTGATGCGGTCGTTGATGTTGGGCAGCTCCCGCACGGGAGCACGGCGGTCAAAACGGGGACGGGGAGGCATTCAGGGGGGTGAAGGATCGCGAAATCGCTAACGCTTCACCCTAGACCGCGCGCGACCGCTTGTAATGCCTCCGGCAATTGTTCTTCAGGGCTGCGGCCTTCCAGCCAGATCGGTTGGTGCCGTCGCCGGAACCAGGTGCGCTGCCGTTTGGCGAACTGGCGGGTGCGCTGCTCGGTGAGCGCAATCGCCTCGGTTTCGCTGAGGGTGCCCGCCAGCCGCTGCCGCGCCTCGGCGTAGCCGATCGTGTCGAGTAGGGGCAGGTCTGCTCCGTAATGCCCGATCAGGGCTTCGGTTTCGGCCACCAGCCCCTCGGCAAACAGGGCCCGGGTGCGGGCGGCGATGCGGGCCTTGAGATCTGCTGGATTCAGCCCCAGCTCCAGCACCCGCCAGGGCGGCGGCGTCGCCCCCTGCTGGCTGGACAGGGGCCGGCCGGTGGCGTAGAGCACCTCCAGGGCCCGCTGGGTGCGCACGGCATCGGCGGCGGCGATGCGGCCGGCGGCTACCGGGTCGCCCTGGCGCAGCAGCTGGTGGCAGAGGGGTTGGCCGAGGGCCGCCAGCTGGGCCCGCAGCTGGGGCTGGGGCGGCACCGCCGGCGGCTCCATCCCCTGGGTGATCGCCTGCAGGTAGAGGCCGCTGCCGCCGGCCAAGAGCGCCAAGGGGGGGCTGCTTGGGCGCGAGCGGGCCAGCTCGGCGTTGAGCTGGGTCTCCGCGAGGCCGCGGAATTCCTGGAGGTTGATCGGCTGATCGGGATCGCGCAGGTCCAGCAGCTCATGGCGGGCCAGGGTCCGCTGGGCTGCTGTGGGCTTGGCGGTGCCCACGTCCATGCCGCGGTAGAGCTGGCGCGAATCCACGTTCAGCACCGCCAGCTCGAGGGCGCGGGCCAGGGCGATTGCCAGGTCAGTTTTGCCGCTGGCCGTGGGGCCCAGCAACACGATCACCAGCGGTTGATGGGGTGGCTGCGTGGGGCTCATGGGTCCACCTTGCCAGGGGGTGCCGCGCCGGGTTGCCGGTGGTAAATTGCCTTTCGTGAAGGGCTTTTGGGTCTGTTCACGCCTTTTTTGCCCCGGGATCTCGCCGTCCTGTGCCGAATCCCTGGGGAGACCTTCCTGCATGAGCGCCGAAAGCCAAGCTTCCACGAAAATTCAGGCCGCCTATGGCGCCGAACAGATCCAGGTTCTGGAAGGCCTGGAGCCGGTGCGCAAACGGCCCGGCATGTACATCGGCTCCACCGGACCCCGGGGCC
>JBIPLV010000154.1:0-4177 GCA_044369475.1 Cyanobium sp.
AAGAAGAACTGGGAGCAACAAGCCCGACAACAAGCCAGAGAGAATCTGTATAACATCCCAGCTCAAGCGACTACCGGCAAACCCAGAGAGGGATGAGAAACGACGCAACGTACTGCCCATAAACTATGCAATCCATCATGTTGCTCAGACTAACCCTGCCGGGCTTTTCATCATCTTATCAAAGATTAAAAGCCGGAAGAAATGCCCACCCAATCTTGACAAGATCAGTCGCAACCGTCAACGCATTAGCCTCAGATCACACAGCAAAAAGAAGAAAGCTGCAGAGAGGGAGGGCCGGCAATCGAACATGGCCATTGGTGGATTTTCAGGACGTCAACTTGTCGATGCGGCCATCGCGCCGCAGCCGGGCCTGCAGCTTCAACCAGCTCAGACCCACCGGCGCGGAGAGCACAATCGGCACGGCCGTGAGCGCTGGGCGGGCACTGGCCGCCAGCAAGGCCGTTGCCACCGCCAGCCCGGCCAGCAGCATCGACTGGCCGGCGACCTGTTGGGCCAGAGCAAGCCGGCGCAGCAGCCGATCGGTTTCGCCGGCCCGGATCTGCACCTGCAGATCGCCCTGCTCGATGCGGGCCAGGCTGTCGTCGAGGCGTTTGGGGATGCCCAGGGCGCGGCTGCCCACTTCGGCAGCCTGCCGTGAAATCTCATTGAACAATTCGCTACCGAAGCGGTCTCCGCCACCAGCACCCACACCGCTTTCCGAACCGCTTGACGTCATGAGAGGAAGCAGGTAAGGACGGGCTATCGACACCAGGCTAAAGCCGCTATCGAGGCTGCGGCCGACCCCCTCGAAGGTGGAGAGCGCCCGCATCACAAAGATCAGCTCCGGCGGCAGGCGGAAGGGCTGGCCGTAGACCAGGTCGTAGAGATCGCCCGACAAGCGCTCCAGCACGTTGGTGGAGAAGGGGGGCGTCAGGGCCTCCTCGAGCATCACGCGCACCAGACGGCGCACTGGCCCAGGATCGACGCCGGGCGCAATGACCCCGGCCTGTTGCAGCTCCGCCACCAGGCCGCTGGCATCGCGGGCAGCAGCGGCGCGCACCATGGTGCCCAGGCGGCCCCGGAGCTGACCCGACAACTGGCCCATCATGCCGAAGTCGTAGTAGATGAGCGCTCCGTCGGGGGCCACGGCCAGGTTGCCCGGGTGGGGATCGGCGTGGAAAAAGCCAAACCTCACCAGTTGCTGCAAATAACTGGCCGCCCCCTTCTCGGCCACCGCCGCGGGCACGATGCCGGCGTCCAGCAAGGCCTGGCGATCGGTGATCTTGATGCCGGGCACATAATCGAGGCACAACACCCGACGGGTGCTCAGCTCCCACACCACGGCGGGGATGCGGATGCCGGGATCATCGAGGAACTGCTGGCGGAAGCGGGCCGCATGCTCGGCTTCGAGGCGGAAGTCGAGCTCCCGCAGCAACACCCGCCGGCACTCCTGGGCGATGCCGATCCAGTCGCGGCCGCGGCCCCAGCGGGGATGGCGCTGCACCGCGGCGGCCACCTGCTGCAGCACCTCCAGATCCAGGCGGAAGGTGCGCTCCAGGCCAGGGCGCTGCACCTTGAGCACCACCTGGCGGCCGCTCCGCAGGCTGGCGCGATGCACCTGAGCCAGGCTGGCGGACCCGAGTGGCTCGGCTTCAAGGTCGATGATCTCCGCGCAACGCTCACCCAGCTCCTGCTCCAGCAGGTCCTGCACCACGGTGAAGGGGAAGGCGGGCACCTGGTCCTGGAGGGTGGCCAACTCCTCGACGAGCTCGGCGGGCATCACGTCCGGCCGGGCCGACAACAATTGACCCAACTTGATGAAGGCCGAGCCCAGAGCCAGAAATTCCTGGGTGAGCCAGCGAGCCCGGCGCCGCTGACGCCGTTGCTGGCGCTCCAGGCTGATGCCACCGGGATAGGTCCAATCCTGGCCGTCCCACCACAGCCCCAGAACAAGGGCCAGGGCCAACCACCAAATGCGCAGCGGCCGCAGGATCACGAACGCTGGTCCAGACGTCGCGCCAGCGTCGCCACCCGGGCGCGCAGGGCATCGATCTGATCCTGGGGATCAAGAGGGCCAGCGGTGGTCGAAGCCGCTGCAGGCACGTCTGCCTCACCCCGTTCAATCCGGGCCGCCTCGGCTTCCACCTCCTCCCAGAACAGCTGCAGCTCCTGGCGCAGCCGCTCAGGCGCATCCTGGGCGAGCAGGGCCAGGTTGGCGGCGGCATCCACGAGGCCGCTGCCCAGGCGAACCCCCAGCCGCTGCAAGGCGGCCTGCACTAACGATTGCGGCGCACTCATCGCGGCCCTGCCTCTGGGGAGAACTGTGGCAGACCCGCACTCGGCAGCTGGGGCGGCGGTGGAGCTTCCAGGCGGGGAGCCGCCGGAGCAGGGTCGAGGTTGCGCTGAAGGCTGGGCTCACGGGGCTGCGGCTCGGCCTCCAGCACCGGATCGAGGGGCTTGGGCTCGGGTGTGGCCGCTGGCTTGTCGGCCTTGGTGGGCGGCTCAAGCTCCAGCAGATCCAAATCGCCACGGATCTCCTGGCTCTCGGTGCCAAACCGCAACCGCAGGCTCTCCAGCGAGGTGCCCGGAAAAGGCCTCACCTCAAACCCCTGGCCCAACCGCACCAAGGAAGGCAACTGCAGGGCGAGCAACCGATGGCTGACCCCGTAGCCGAGGCCAAAGCAAAAACCCACCAGCAACGGAACCTGCCAACGGGGCCGAGGACGGGGGCGGGCGGGAGCAGCGGCTTGGGCGTGTGCCATGGAAATCAGCCTAAGAGGGACAGCCTGACCGAGGCGAAAGACACACCAGGCAGAAAGCAGGGGAAGACCCAGACGCAGGGCCAATTCCAGGTAGGCGGCGGCGTAGGTGGTGAGGCGATGGCTGCGGGCAAGGGCCAAAGTGTCATGCCAGGCGGCACTCAAGTTGGCCTGATCGATGGCTGTCGGCAGGTTTTCGAGCAGTCCAAGGAAGGTGCGGATCGGGGCGGAGGTGATGGTCAGTCAGCCAGTAACCACAACGGGGCACCACCAACCTCCTGAACCGACTGAACCTCCCAGCCCCAACCAGGGGCACGGTGATGAAGGTGACGGGCACTGAACCCGATGGTCATGGTGAAAATCAGCAATCAAGCCCGCAAAGCCAACAAACAACCAACGACACCCCAATTAGCAACGGAAGAGTGGCGTTAACTACGAAGTTAGACAGAGAAGCGGGGTGAACAACCAATGCAACTACCCCACAGCGGCACCATTGCCAAATCAGCCCGCAAATTCCGATACCAAAATATTCGCGATCGACACAAACTGCCACTTTCCAGAAGAATAATGAAAAGCATGGCCCACATAGTCGCCCATAAATTGACACCCAATATCATCGAACTATTGGCGCAGGAAGTGCACAACTTCGCAACGGCAGCAGGCCAGAAATCAAGCCAGCTAAAGAGAACATACTTGCCAAACAGGAAAACTACGATTAAATGGGTGCTCCATGGAGAGCTGGCGCCAAAAGCATCACTTCCTCCAAATAATCATGAAAGAAATCCACGGCAAGCGCCAAAAAACCATGCCAATCAATCCCAAAGGCAAAAATATCTTTCGCCACAATCTTTCCGAAGCAAAAGAATCTCTTGCGCTCCTACTCATGGGCATCACCCAGGCAACCACTAACACGTTACTGATCAACGAAAGTCTTCCCGCAGGCGAGGGAAAGATAGCCAGTTTTATTAACTGGTATTCATCTCTAACTAGCCAGACCCATCAAGGCCTCAACACTCTCTTCTTGATCCTGTTCATCAGCCTTCTGGGTTGGCTTGCCTCTGGAAGAAGGCTTACTCGTCAAGTCCTCGACTTATGGGCAGCTTTCCTAATTCTCCGATTCGGCGTTCAGTTTTTACTAATCAATGCCCTAATATTTACACCAACAGTCAGCATCAGCCTCCTCATGGGGCAAGTAATCTTAATTATCCCAGCGTTCATTCTTTCATGGGGCTGGATCTTTTATCGCATCGATTTCATCGGGAAAAGCCGCCCACAGACCATCATTCAACTTCAAAGAGAAGAGCCTCCAATTACATCATTCGACTACTACTATTCAACAATAACATCGATAGTTGACTGGGGGGTTGCGACAAGTGCCATCAAAGGAATCACTCGAGGGGGCGGAATCCTAGTGACGA
>JBIPLV010000298.1:0-4157 GCA_044369475.1 Cyanobium sp.
GCTCCTGCGCCATTGCGTGTAGTTGAACCGGTCACGGGAAAGGGCAGCCACAAAGCGCTCGGCTTCCACAAGGCCAAGGGTGGAGATCAATGCCTGCATGCCTGTCATGCGGATCTCGGCGTCAGTCTTCATACCAGTCTTCCAAAATGCCCAAGGCTTCAGCAGGCAAGTAGGCCGCCAGTGAGCTGTGTTTTCGCAGTTTGCTGAGCAGGCGATCATCCGTGGTCACGAACATGTCTGCCTTAGCTGCCACCGCACTGGCAGCATGCAGGGCGTCATAGCTTCCAACTCCAAACGCCACCAGTTGCGCCGCTTGGGACTGTACTGAGTCGTCGGCCCGGATGATGCTGCAAGCAAGTTCGCGCCATTTGAAGATCGCATACTGATGCTCAGGGTACGGATTGCGGCTGCACTCGAAGTCGAGAACGGCTGACCACAAAAGTAGGCAATTCCCCGCTTTGACATGCTGCTGAATTTCGAGCTTGGCTGCAGTTTCAAGCTTGATGCGTGTTTGCTCCTGATCGTCATACGGACGATTGAAGCAACACATATCAAGGTAGAGGGTTTTCAAAGGTCACCGCTGTGAATGAGAAGCCGAGCAATGGTGACCACAGTGCGACTGTCAGGCATTCTTGAGGTCGGATTGGAGCTCTTCGTCATCCAGGTCGATCATGGGGACGCCGTACTGACTCAACTGCAGAAGAAACTCGACTCTATCAACGCCAACTATTTGAGCTGCCATGCCCGACGAGATCTTTCCCATTTCATAGAGTTTCCAGGCCATGGCCATCTTGGCTTGATGGCTGAATTCCGCAGGAGAGCACTGCAAGATGTCAGGCAGCTGCGGCGGGGTGTCGACGGTGATTACCATGGTGATGGATCGTGTCATTGCTCGGGGAGATCAAGCGCTAAATGGGTCCTCGGGCTTGGTCCGCTGTCAGTGGGGCTGGCGTTCCGGCGCGGCCGTGGGTGAGGTCTCCACGGCCGGCCAGCAGGCTGTCGATGGAGATGTCTTCGTCCAGCTCATCCCAGTGGATGCCGCGCGGGCTGAGGGTGAAGCGTGCGCGCTCTTGCGGCGTGGCTGCCAGCAGGCGGGGAAACCTGGCCAGGGGCACGGCAAGCACCCGCCCATCGGCAAGGTGGGCCCACAGGCTGTCGTCGTCGAAGGTGATGGTCTGGAGGGGCTCGTACAGACGCACAGGGCAGCGCTCCAGCCCCTGGCGGGACGAGCTTTCGGCGCCGATGTGCCGCGGCTGGTGCCGCTGGCAAGAGCTGCTGTGACCGCGCATCTCTGGAACTCCCGTTGGCGTTGCAGCCGCGATGCGGCTTCACGCTTTGCTTTCGCACAATTTTAGCGCACGCGCGGGATGCGTTCAGGCCTGAATGTGTGCCTGACTTTGAAAAACGGCAACGTCGGGGAGTGGACTTCAGGTTTTGAGGGGCGGCTTGGACTCAGCTCTGCAACTGGGCCGCAAGCCAAGTGTGAAGCGCCTGCATGGCGGGGCCGTAGCGGTCCATCGCGGCTTCAAGCACCTGGCGGAACTTGCTGAAGTCGTAGGTGTGCGAAAGCTGGTTGCGGTGCAGCATCATGTCCACCCACACCTGCCCGTCGGTCAGGAGGTTGGCGGCATAGGCCTGTTTGATCACTTCGCGCGGCGTGACTGGTGAAATGACCACGCCGCTGGCTTGCAGGTAGTCTTTCATGGTCTTCCAGGCCAGCTCGTAGGCGTACTCAAAGCGCTGGATGATGCCCTCTTGCTCCAGCGCGCTGTAGGCGTCGAGCGGGCGCTCTTGCAAGGCCGACTGGAAGAGCTTGAAAGCCCTGTCGAAGTTCTGAAACCGCTGCTGCCAGCGGATGTCGGGCTGGGCGGGTGTCGTCATGGCAGGGCGGGTGCTTGCGCGGATGAATAGATCTCGATGCCGACGCGCTGGATGTGCTCAAGCAGCGCAGGGTTCTGCAGGCCTTCGATGGCCTGGAGGTCGAAGAGGTAAGGCGTGGGCAGTTCGTCCAGTTCCTCGGCGATGCGCTCTAACACCAACGTGGGTATGGCACCGTAGAGCGCGAGGTCGATGTCTGAATTGGGACGCGCGCTGCCCTTGACGCGCGAGCCGAACAGCACCGCACGCTCAACTTCGGGGTGTTGGCGCAGCACGTCAGCCATGTGGGTGAGCACGGCGGGCGGCAGGCCGGTGTGGGCTGTGATCATGGTCTGGCGCGTGAAGTTGCTGTGTTGCGGTGGAGCTCGTGCAGCCCGAAGGGTGGCGGGCCTTCAATTCTCCAACCGTTTGGCCAACGGGATGGTATTCCCCGACCCAAGGAAAGACGACGGGCGGGTGTTGCCCGCATACTGTGAGTTCGGTCACACTTGGTGACGGTTACGTTGGTAGCGGTAACGGCCTGATTCTTGCGAGCAGCCTTGCAGATGGATAACGTCGACAGTCTCGTCAAGCGCCTGGAACAGCTGGATGACATTGGTGCATCGCTGTCGGGCGAGCGCGACATTGACCGGCTGCTGGGCAAGATTCTGCTGGCGGCCAAGGACATCACCCACGCCGATGGGGGCACGCTGTACACGGTGGCGCCGGACGGGCAGCACCTGAACTTCCGCATCGTGCGCACCGATTCCCTGGGCATTGCCTACGGTGGCAAGGATGAGGCCCCGCTGCCCTCCCACTTCAAGGACCTGCCGCTGTACATGGACGACGGCCAGCCCAATGACCACATGGTGGCCGCGCACGTGGCGCTGAGCGGGCAGACGGCCAACATTCCCGACGCCTACGAAGAGCGGCACTTTGATTTTTCCGGCACGCGTCGCTTCGATGCTTCCACGGGCTACCGCTCCACCTCCTTCCTCACGGTGCCGATGAAGAACCACGAGGGCGAGGTGATCGGCGTGCTGCAGTTGCTCAACGCGCTGGACCCGGACACCGGCGCGGTGCGCACCTTCACGCCGGGCGACCAGCGCCTGGCCGAATCCCTGGGTTCGCAGGCGGCCATTGCGCTGACGAACCGGCAGCTGGTGGGGCAGTTGGAGAAGCTGTTCGAATCGTTCGTGGAGCTGATCGACACGGCCATTGACGAGAAGTCGCCCTACACCGGCGGCCACTGCGCCCGCGTGCCCGAGCTGGCGATGATGCTGGCCGAGGCGGTGAACGCCGCCACCGAGGGCCCGCTGGCCGGCTTCAAGCTCACCGAGAAAGACCGCTACGAGTTGCGCATTGCCGCGCTGCTGCACGACTGCGGCAAGGTCACCACCCCGGTGCACGTGGTGGACAAGGCCACCAAGCTGCAGACCATCTTCGACCGCATCGAACTGGTGGCCACGCGGTTTGCCGGGCTGAAAGCGCAGGCGCAGGCCGACATGTGGCGGGCCCTGGCCGAAGGTGAGCCCGAGGCCCAGGCCCGGGCTCGCTGCGAGGCGGCGTGCCGCCAACTGGACGAAGACCTGGCCTTCCTGCGCCACGCCAACAAGGGCAGCGAGCGCATGAACGACGCGGCGCTGCAGCGTGTGCGCGACATGGCGGCGCGCCACCGCTGGGTGGACGAGCACGGGCGCGAGCAACCGCTGCTGAGCGACAACGAGGTGGAGAACCTGACCATCCGTGCGGGCACGCTGACTCCGGCCGAGCGCAAGATCATCAACCACCACATCGTGGCCACCATCCAGATGCTGGAAAAGCTGCCCTGGCCCAAGCACCTGGCGCGCGTGCCGGAATTTGCCGGCGGCCACCACGAGCGCATGGACGGCAAGGGCTACCCCAAGGGCCTGACGCGCGAGCAGATGAGCGTGCAGGCCCGCATCATGGGCATTGCCGACATCTTCGAGGCCCTGACCGCGGCCGACCGGCCCTACAAGCCGCCCATGACGCTGTCACAGGCCCTGAAGATCATGGACAACTTCCGCGACAACGGCCACATCGACCCCGACCTCTACGCCCTGTTCCGCAGCCACCAGGTGCCCCAGCGCTATGCGCAGCGGTTCCTGGCGGAGAGCCAGCGCGATTGCTGAACCGGGCGGGTGGGGCCCCCCGCTACTTCGGGCACTGCCCGGGGGTGAGGTTCTGCTTGTTGAGCACCGTGTCCTTCTCCATGAAGGCTGGTGAGGCGGGCAGGGCGGTGGGGGGCACGGTGGGGGTGACGGGGGCGAAGCCGCCCT
>JBIPLV010000155.1:0-4136 GCA_044369475.1 Cyanobium sp.
GGTGTAGCCGGTGGCACCGGCCTCCTTGATCAACTTCGCCAGTTTTTTGGAGAGGATTTCCTCTGCCACGATCACCAGCTTCCAAACTTGTTGACTCATGGGATTAAGCGTGTAGGGGTTGAAGGTGGTTGATCGGCTCAGCGGCCGAGCATCACTTCGGCAATGCCGATGAACAGCGGGATGCAAATGGCGATCGCCACGGGGGTGCCAATGGCCGTGGAGGCGCCGATGTAGGCGGAGGGGTTGGCCGAGGGAATGCCGGCACGCAGGGTTGGCGGACCGGAGATGTCCGAGCTGGAGGCGGCGATCACCGCTAGCACCACCGCACCGCCGATGCTGAAGCCGGTGAGTTTGTGGATGATCAGACCAACGCCGAAGGCCAGGAAGCCGTGCACGATCGGGGCGAAGAATGCATAGATGGCAAACCACTGGGCCACCTTGCGCAGCTCATTCATCCGCTGGGCTGCTTCCATGCCCATGATGATCATCAGCACCGCCAGGAACCCGCGGAACAGCGGGTTGAAAAAGCTCTCGTAAACGGGCTCAGGCTTGGTGAGGATCCCGAGGGCCACCCCCAGCAGCAGGGCCGTGACCGCTGAGCTTTGCAGGCTTTCCTTGATGATCGGCCAGATCTCCACCTTTTCAGAGGCGTTGCCGGTGGTTTTGCTGAGGTACACGCTCGCCACCACGATCGCTGTCACCAGCGCCGGGATGTCCATGAAGGGATAGAGCGCGGCGGTCCAGGCTTCATAGGGAACCTTGGCCGCATCCAACTGGGGCAACACGGCCGCCAGGGTGGAGCCGCTGACGGCACCGAACAGACCGCCGGTGGCCACCGCATCCGGCACCTTGATGCCGGGCAGCTTGCCCAGGGTGAAGCGGCTGATGAACACAATCACCACCCCAAGCAGCACCGCTGCGATGGCGGGAAGGAAAATTTCCGATGGGTTGGAATTGCGGATGGCGATTCCACCGGTGAGCCCGATCTTCATCAGCAGGAAGAAGCTGATGAACTTGTAGATCGAGTCGGGAATGGCCAGCTGGCTGCCGAGGGAGGCCACCACGATGCCGCCGATGAGGAAGCCCAGCGTTGGTGACTGGAGCTGCTCAAGAAATAAGCCGAGAAAATCCGACACTGGAGATCTCCTGGAGATTGGAGAAGCGGGTCGGCGGGAATGTAGGGATCACGCGGCGCCCCTGGGTGGGGCTTCCCCCCGGATGCCGTGCCCGTCATGTTGGCCAGCTTTTGGGCTCCGACCCAGTTCAATTGCCCGGGTGCTATCTGATGTTGATGGCGGCTTGATACCAGGCCTGGAAAGGCTTTGGCACCCATCTGGCCTTGTTTGTTTCTCCTGGAGCTTGGCCTCGGATCGGCGTCTTGGCTGTTGTGTTGCCGTGTTGAACTCTGCTCGCTGATTAGCGTTGCCTATGCCTTGATCTGAGATCGTGATGGGGGGATGAGCGCCAGCCATGGCTCGCCCCAACTGGCCGTTGATCGTTCCATCATGGCGCTCACATCTGGCTTGGCCGCTGTGGTCATAACGCTCCTCTTTGGTGTCGTGCTGGTGTGGCTGAGCCTGCGCACGCTGTTGCTGCTGGCTCAGGTCAACCGCTTCTCACCGGAGAGTCGCCTTAGTCAGGCATTTCACCAGGAATTGCTGGATCGCGGCTTGTTGCCAGATTCCGCTGATGTGGAACGGTTGAGGCGTTAGTCGTCTGAGGCGTTAGCCGTCTCACAGTTGTTCATTGCATGCCCACCGCATGCCCATCGCAACTTGTTTTGTTGGTGTTCATCCATGCTCCTCCCCCCAGTGACAGTTTCTCTGTTTGCGATCAGCGCCCATCAGGTTGAAGTGGCGGAAACCCTGATCCAGGTGGGCCGCTTTGTGGTGATCTTCCTGGTGGCCCGGGCCATTGCCGAGGGCATGGTGCGGTTGCAGCTGCCCACGATCCTTGGCGAACTCGTGGCCGGCGTCTTGATCGGCGTGTCGGGCCTGCACCTGATCGTGCCGCCCCAAACCCAGGCTCCCATCAACGCCGCTCTGCTCTCGCTGTTGGGTTCTCTGGCGGAGATTCTCCCTGGCGATGTGCAGAGCCTGTACAACGAGTCTTTCCCGAGCCTGCAGGCGGTGTCGCAGATCGGGCTGTTTGCCCTGCTGTTTCTCACGGGGCTTGAAAGTGAACTCGATGAGCTGGTGGCCGTTGGTGTTCAGGCCGGCACCGTGGCCGTGGCGGGGGTGGTGTTGCCCTTCGCTCTTGGCACCGCCGGGTTGGTGTGGCTGTTTCACGTGCCCCTGATCCCTGCGGTGTTCGCCGGAGCGGCGATGACCGCCACATCCATCGGCATCACCGCCAGCGTGTTCGGCGAGCTCAAGTGGCTGAAGCGCACCGAAGGCCAGATCGTGATTGGTGCCGCCGTGCTCGACGACATCCTCGGCATCGTGATCCTGGCGGTGGTGGTGGCTGTGGTGGGTGGCGGCACGTTCACGGTGGCTCCGTTGCTGAAGCTGTGCGTCGCGGCCATTGCCTTTGTGGCCGTGGCCCTCGTGCTCAGCCGCAAGGCGGCGCCGGCCTTTGATTGGGTGGTGGATCGTCTCCAGGCCCCCGGCGATGTGGCCGTGGCCAGCTTCCTGGTGCTCACCGTGTCGTGCTTCGCCGCCCAAGCCATTGGTTTGGAGGCCGCCCTGGGGGCTTTCGCGGCGGGTCTGATCCTGAGTGCCTCCAAGCACACCCACGACATCGATGCCGCGGTGAAGCCCCTGGTGGCCCTCTTCGCCACGGTGTTCTTTGTGTTGATCGGCACGGGGATGGACCTTTCGGTGCTCAATCCGTTCGATCCCGCCAACCGCGAGGGGCTGCTGGTGGCTGCGTTCCTGCTGTTGGTGGCCATTGCCGGCAAGGTGGCCGCCGGTTGGAGTTATCTCAGCGCTGAACCCACCAACCGCCTGGTGGTGGGTCTGGGGATGATGCCCCGTGGGGAGGTGGGGCTGATCTTCCTGGGCCTGGGCAGCCAGGCCGGCATCCTCACACCGGCGCTGGAGGCGGCCATCTTGCTGATGGTGATCGGCACCACGTTCCTGGCTCCGATCCTGCTGCGGCTTGTGATCCCCAGGGAGCCTGCCGCTACCACCTGAGCCATGGCTGGCTTGTACGCGGGGCAGCGCATCTGTCTCTCCACCCTCCACGGCAAGGAGCAGGCCCTGGCCAGGCCGTTCGCCATCGGGCTTGGGGCCAGCTTGGAGGTGAGCCCCTGCGACACCAACCGCCTGGGCACATTCAGTGGAACGGTGGAGCGGCTGGAGTCGGCCCTCGACACCTGCCGTCGCAAGGCGCTGCTGGGGCTGGAGCGCACCGGTTTGCGGCTTGGTCTCGCCAGTGAGGCCAGCTTTGGCCCCCATCCCGCCGCGCCGATGCTCCCGGTTGGTCAGGAACTGCTCCTGTTCATCGACCTGGATCGTCAGCTCACGGTGGTGGAGCAGCGGTGGGAGTGGCGCACCAACCACGCCCAGTTGCTGTTGGAGCCGAACGCCAACCCCGAGCGGTGGTTGCAGCAGGTGGGCTTTCCTTCCCATGGCGTGCTCGCCCGTCCGGCCAGCACAGAGCGGGGGCCATGGCATCAGGACCTCTGCACCCATGCCGACTTGCACGGAGCGCTGGAGGCTTGCCGCAGGGCTGATCCGCTGGGGCAGGTGTGGCTGGAAACCGACATGCGGGCGCACCGCAACCCCACCCGCATGCGATCGATCCGCCGGCTTGGGGTGTCATTGGTTCGCCGCCTACGCAGCCCTTGCCCGGCGTGTGGATCCCCAGGCTGGGGCCTGGTGGAGACGGAGCCGGGCCTCCCCTGTGAATCCTGCGGCATGGCCACGGAGCGAACGCTTGTGGAGGTGTGGGGATGCCCCAACTGCAGCCATCGGCAACGTCAACCGAGGCGAGACGGGGTGCTGGCGGCATCTCCGGCCGATTGCCCGTGGTGCAACCCTTAAGTGCAGTGGCTCAGTGAAGCGGATCCGTGAGGCGAGTGCCTGTCAAATCGTGCGGATGGGCAATTAGGCGGCCCGTTGATTCTTGTCGTCGATGTAGCGATCCCAGCTGGGGCGAACACCGGAGCGATCGTTCATGCGGCGCATGCGCTG
>JBIPLV010000156.1:0-4129 GCA_044369475.1 Cyanobium sp.
TTTCGATCCGCTCGGCGGCCACCGTGGCCGCCGCCGTGCGCCATCCCGACAATGCCGCGCGCTATGCGCTGCGCTGCTTTTACATCGATACCGAGGGCCGCTGGTGGGGCCCTGATGTGGCCGAGGACGTGCTGGCCCAGGGCACGCCCGCCCGCCCCGAGCAACTGCAGGCCGGCGCTGCTCGGGCGGGAGTCTCCCTGGCCAGTGGCGGATTCCGCGGTTTTCCCGCCGGCGCCCTGGAGGTGGCGGTGTGGCTGCCGGTGCTGCACGGCCCCAACGGCGAAGACGGCACGATCCAAGGCCTGTTCACGTTGATGCAAGTGCCCTACGTGGGCTCGGGGGTGCTCGGCTCGGCCGTGGGCATGGACAAGCAGGCGATGAAAGCCGCCTTTGCCGCCGCCGGGCTGCCCCAGGTGCCCTATGCCTGTGTCAGTGCCAGCCAGGTGGCCGAAGATCCCGACAGCCTGGTCAAGCAGCTCGAAGCCCAGCTCGGCTATCCCTGCTTTGTGAAGCCAGCCAACCTGGGCTCTTCGGTGGGCATCAGCAAAGCCACCGACCGGGCCAGCCTGCTGGCCGGCCTGCGCACGGCCGCCGCCCTCGATCCGCGCCTGGTGGTGGAGCAGGGCGTCACGGCCCGGGAGCTGGAGTGCGCCGTGCGCGGCGGTGGCCACCAGCCCCTGCAGGCCTCAGTGCTGGGCGAAATCTGCTTCGACGCCGACTGGTACGACTACGACACCAAATACAGCGAGGGCAAAAGCCACACGGTGATCCCCGCCGTGGTGCCCGAGCCGATCGCCGCGCGCGCCCGTGCCATGGCGATTCAGGCCTGTGAGGCGGTGGGGGCGATGGCTCTCTCACGCGTGGATTTCTTCTACAGCGAAGCAAGCCACAGCGAGCCACAGGGCTCGCTGTGGCTCAACGAGATCAACACCCTGCCCGGCTTCACCAGCCAGAGCATGTACCCGATGCTCTGGGCCGCCAGCGGTGTACCCCTGCAGCAATTGGTGGGCGACTTGCTGCAGGGGGCCCGAGAATGGCACCAGGCAACACCTCTGGGAGGCCCCTTGGCATGACGCACGGACTGCTGTGGCTTCCACTGCTGCTGGTGTTTGTACTGCTCACCGCCCTGGGCTGGCTGGAGCGGCGGCGGCAGCGGCTGTTCCGCGAGTGGGCCGAAGGCTCCGAGCTGGCCAAGCTCGACAGCTGTGGCGCCGCCCGGCTGGTGGATGGGGTGCTCACGTGGTGCACCTTCGAGGCTGGTCAACTGAGGGAGGAGGGCTCCTTCGTGATCAAGCAGCTCGAGCTGGTCGAACTGCTGTCGCTGCGCTCCGGCGAGGCGCCGCTGACCGAGGAAAGCCAGGGAGCCTGCCGGCTTCGGCTGGTGGGCGAAGGCGAGCAGAAGGATCTGCCCTTTGCCGATGCGGAGCGGGCCCGGCGCTGGATCGCCGAGCTGATGTCCCGCTCCCGCTGCGAACTGTGAGCCCCAGTCCAGGTCTACGGGTGAGCCTGCGGTGGTGAAGGCCAATCCCGCACCCCCTGGGTCGGAGCGCCGCCGTCAACTGCGCCAGCAGCGGCGCAGCGAGCGGCTGCGCAACCTCTGGCGGTTGGTGGTGCTGCTCAGCCTGGCGAGCGGCCTGGGCTACGGCCTGCTGCGTCAGGGCTGGGTGCTGACCGGCCCCAGCCAGGTGGAGGTGGTGGGTAGCGCGCAAGTGGGGCCGGACCAGGTGGTGCAGGCAGCCCAACTCAGCTTTCCTCAGCCGCTGCTGGCCCTGCAGCCCAAACGCATCGCCGAGGCCGTCGCCGGCGCCCTGCCAGTGGAGCAGGTGCAGGTGAGCCGGCTGATGGCCCCACCGCGGCTGCGAATCGAACTGGTTGATCGCCAGGCGGTGGCCCGAGCCCAACGGCGCACCAGCACGGGCATCGAGCAGGGCTTTGTCGATCGATTCGGCCACTGGATGAGCAACCGCCAGGGCCAGGGCGTTGCCGCCAAGGCCAGCGCAAGCCTCACGGTGGTGGGCTGGCAGCCGCGCTACCGCCCCGCCCTGGCCCAAGTGCTAGAGCAGCGCGACCGGCTTGGAGCCGACCTGCGCCAGATCCGCTTTGAGCCAGGCGGCAGTCTCTGGCTGGAGAGCACCAGCCTCGGCCAGGTGCGGCTGGGGCCTGCCGACGCCCAACTGGGGCGGCGTCTCGAGGTGCTCGGCCACCTGCAACAGGAACTGCCAGCGCGAATCAAGGGCCGGCGGCTGCAATCGATCGACATCAGCGATCCGGAACAGCCGGAACTCGGGCTGCCGGTGCCCGTCCAGCCGGCCAAGCCCCCCGGATGAGCATTCCGGCAACGGCCATGCCAGGAAACTCGCAAAGGTGGGACACTCCCTGAATCCAAGGGTGCCAAAGGCCTACATAATGCTGCCGCAGATGGATAGCACCGCAGCCTCCCCCAATGCCGCTATGACCCACAGCTCCCCCCAATCCGGGTCCCCCCTATCCAACGGTGTCCAGCCCGCGAACGAGGGGTTGCTTGGCAGTTCGACCGCAGGCGGAATTGTGCCCAGCCAGTCGGCACGCATCGAAGTGATCGGGGTTGGCGGTGGTGGCAGCAACGCGGTCAATCGGATGATCGCCTCCGATCTCCAGGGTGTGGGCTATCGGGTGCTCAACACCGATGCCCAGGCCCTGCTGCAGTCGGCCTCCCAGAAGCGCATCCAACTGGGCCAAAAACTCACCCGCGGCCTGGGGGCAGGCGGCAACCCCGTGATTGGCCAGAAGGCGGCCGAAGAATCCCGGGCCGAACTGCAGGAATCGCTTCAGGGCGCTGATCTGGTGTTCATCGCCGCGGGCATGGGCGGCGGCACCGGCACCGGAGCCGCGCCGATCCTGGCCGAGGTGGCCAAAGAGGTGGGCGCCCTCACCGTCGGCATCGTCACCAAGCCTTTCGGGTTTGAAGGTCGCAAGCGGCTGCGGCAGGCCGAGGAGGGCATCGCCCGCCTGGCCGAGAGCGTCGACACCCTCATCGTGATCCCCAACGACCGCTTGCGGGATGCCATCGCCGGAGCCCCGCTCAATGAGGCCTTCCGCGCCGCCGACGACGTGCTGCGCATGGGCGTCAAGGGCATCAGCGACATCATCACCAAGCCCGGCCTGGTCAACGTCGACTTCGCTGACGTGCGCTCAGTGATGGCCGATGCCGGCACCGCCCTGCTCGGCATCGGCGTGGGCTCCGGTCGCTCCCGGGCCAGCGAAGCGGCCCAGGCGGCGATGAGCAGCCCCCTGCTGGAGTCGGCCCGCATCGACGGCGCCAAGGGCTGCGTGATCAACATCAGCGGTGGCAAGGACATGACCCTTGAGGACATGACCACCGCCTCGGAGGTGATCTACGACGTGGTCGATCCAGACGCCAACATCATTGTGGGCGCCGTGGTGGACGAACGCCTTGAGGGCGAGATCCACGTGACCGTGATCGCCACCGGCTTCGAGAGCGGGGCTCCGTACCGCAGCGAGCGCACCACGGTGAGCTTTGCCGGCACAACCCTCTTCAGCAACAATCAGGAAGAGCGCGGCGCCAAGATTCCGCCGTTCCTGCTCAACCGCCAGGGTCAAGCCAATTCATGAGGCCTAACCGGGCAATTTGCCTTACGGGGCGAGTTGCCTGACTGGGCGAGTTGGTTCCGAGAACGGGTGAGGGTGCTTCCTCAAGCTGGTGACCCCTGCAAGGGTGACCTGCTGAAAGTGGTGACCCGGAGTCCACGCCTGCCCTGAGCATCCCATGTGGCTGCTCCCTTCCGGTCCTGACCAGATTTGGGCGTCAGAGCCGCATGGGTCCGAGTCAATTGGATGCTAGCAATGGCATCCCCCGCACCGACGGTCGTGCCCCTGCGCCCCGCAGATCTGGCGAGTCGCAAACAAGCCGGGCTGCCCATCACGGTGCTCACCGCCTGGGATGCCCTCTCCGGAGCGCTGGTGGCGGAGGCTGGCGCCGATGCGGTGCTGGTGGGTGACTCCCTGGCGATGACGGTGCTGGGCCACGCCACCACCCTGCCGGTGACCCTCGAGGAGATGCTGCACCACACCCGGGCCACGGCGCGCGGCCTGGCCAGCAGCTGTTCCTCCGGGCAGGAGCCGCTATTGA
>JBIPLV010000055.1:0-14080 GCA_044369475.1 Cyanobium sp.
GCGCTGGCAAGCTGACCGCCGGCACTGTCGACCAGAGCGATCAGAGCTTCCTCGACGACGACCAGATCGAAGCCGGTTTCGTGCTCACCTGCGTGGCTTACCCCACCAGCGACTGCACCATCAAGACCCACGCCGAGGAAGAGCTCTACTGAGCTGCCCTCCGGTCAGGGTCCGGGGCGGGTTGCCTCGGACCCACTGCTTCCTTCTGCCCGAGCCCCGCACTCCGTTGTGCTTGATGGCCGGGCCCCTGTCTGCCACCCTGCGGGGTGGCTTTTTATTGTCGTCCTGGAGCCTTGTTCAGTGTCAGGCCAGACAACCCCGTTGCGGGGCGCCTCCACACGCGGCACCGTCGACGTCCTGCTGGAGCCGGGGAGCGAGCACACCAGCCCTGGAGGGCAGTACAGCTATCGGGTGCTGGGCCCCTGTTGCCGTCTGTTTGATCGCGAGGAGCTGCCCTGGCCTTGCTGCCGCGTGGCCTGGCGCAGCAAGGAGCCCAGCTGGCGGCGGATCGGCCGGCGTTTCGTCCCCGATCTAGCCTCGCGCCGTTGCCCCTCCTATGCCGTGGAGCTGCTCCAGCCCGGAGCACGTTCCACGCGCACGGTGATCACCCTGTTTCCGGTGCGACTGGGGGCAGGCCTGCAGGAGTGGTGGTACAGCAAGTTGCCGGCCTCCCTCGACGATGCCAACAGCCAGCCCCCCAGCGAGTCGCTGACGCCTGAGCCACGCCCCTGAGTCGGGCAGCAAAAACGGGCCATAAAAAAGCCGGTGCTGGGGCACCGGCTGCTGGGGGATGGATTTAGAGGGTGCTCGATCAGAAGTAGATCTTGCCGCCGCCCCACTGCACGCCCTGCACCTTGGGGGCCACCAGGATGTAGCCGGCCATCAGGCGAAGGTCGTCGTCGTCCAGATCGCGCATTTTCACGAAGATGTCGCTGCTTCGCAGGCTCGGATGCACGTCGGCGATGCTGTACTCCCCGTCGTAGGACGTGGGATCTTTCATGTAGTCGACCAGGGCCTCGACGTTGTCCCGGGGCGGAGTGGCCAGGGCCAGGGTCTCGGGGTCGAGTCCCACGTTCTGGTTGGTTTTGGTGATCCCACCGGCATGGCACTCCCCGCAGCTGCTGTTGAACACCTTGCGGCCAGACTTGATCTCCTGCTCGCTGAAGGTGACCAGGGTGCCATCGGGGCTGGCCGGCACGGTGAGCTGCTCGGTGCTCCACGCGGCCGCCAGGGCAGGGCTGCCGATGCCCAGGCACAACAGCAGGGCCAGGGGCAACGCCAGCAGGGTTCTGGCGAGGGCGCGAACACCCCTGCTGATGGTGGCCCTGCTCAAGGCAGCAGAGAAGGAGGAGGAGGCCATTGGGAAAAGCCGGCGGGTAGGCGGGAGAGACCGCATCGGAGACCTTGTATCACGGGGAAAGGGACCTCCGGAGCGGAATCACGTGAACTGTTGCAGGGCTAGGCCGCGGCTGGTTCGGGCGGGGTGATGTCGATGCTGAGGAAATCCTTGGCCACCACGGTGTTGGCGAAGATGGCCTGAGCTTCCGCCACCAGGTCGTCGGGCGTCATCGCATTGCCCGGCATGTAGCGGGGGCTGAGGTGGGTGAGCACCAGCTGCTTGACGCCGGCCTCCAGGGCCGTTTGGGCGGCCATCGTGCTGGTGGAGTGCTGGCGCTGGTAGGCCAGCTCCGCCTCGGCATGGGAGAAGGTGGATTCGTGGATCAGCAGGTCGGCGCCGGCGGCCAGCTCCACCGCCGCCTCGCAGAACACGGTGTCGGTGCAATACACGACGCTGGCGCCCGGGCGTTCAGGGCCGCAGAGGCTGGCGCCCTTGATGATCCGACCGTCGTCGAGGGTCACGCTGCGGCCAGCCTTGAGCTCGGCATAGACCGGCCCCGGGGGAATCCCCAGCGCCCGGGCCCGCTCCACATCGAAGCGGCCTGGGCGCGGTTTCTGGTCGACCCGGTAGGCAAACGCCGGCACCCGGTGGGTGAGGGGGGCGCAGCGCACGGTGAGGTCGTCGTCGTCGAGCAGCAGGGCGCCGCTGCTGGCGGCCTCCTTGACCCGGTGGGTGCGCAGCGGGTAGCCGATCCGGGTCGAAGAGGTGCGCAGCACCCCTTCGAGGTAGTCGCGCAGGGGGTCGGGGCCATAGAGATCGATGCCCGTGCAGGTGCCCGCCATCCCCAGACTGGCCAGCAGCCCCGGCAGGCCGAACACATGGTCGCCGTGCATGTGGGTGATGAAGATCCGCCGCAGCTGGCTGACCCGCAGTTCACTGCGCAGGAACTGGTGCTGGGTGGCCTCGCCACAGTCGAACAGCCACAACTCACTGCGCTGGGGCAGCCGCAGCGCGACGGCCGACACATTGCGGCCCCGGGTGGGCACGCCGGAACTGGTGCCTAAAAAGGTGACCTGCACGGTCGTGCCGCCTCTGGCGCATGCTGCCACGCCGGGCACAATGGGTCCCCTGAGCAGGAAGCCTGTCCCGGTGATGCCCTTGTCCCGCTCTCCCCTGGTCTCCTGGCTGGCTAGCGGGCTGGTGGCCTGGCCTGTCCTGGCACTGGTAGGAATCGGGTCGGTGCCCGCCGCCCTGCGGGCCCAGGGAGCCGACCCCCAGGTGCGGGTGTTGCTGCTGGAGGCATCCAGGGTTCCCCTGGTCGCTCGGCAGCAGCCGCTGGTGCTTCGGGCCGGCTCCCGGCGCTGGCCAGTGGCACCCAGCGAAATGGTGGTCGTGACGCTGGCCGCCTCCGGTGGCCTCGAGCTGGAGCGCGGCGGCACAGTGGAGGTCCTGCCGGCGGTGGCCGAACTCTGGCTGGAACCGGCATCGCCCGCCCCGACTGCCGTGTGGGACCAGGCTGCTGCTCTCCTTCTTGGGAATGGGGCTGATTTCCAGTTGCTGCAGCGGGGCTATCGGGGCCGACTGCACCTGTTGGTGGGCGGCTCTGCCCTGCAGGCCATCAACCATGTGCCCCTGGAGGACTACCTACCCAGCGTGGTGGGCAGCGAGATGCCGGCCAGTTGGCCCCAGGCGGCCCTGCGGGCCCAGGCGGTGGCGGCCCGCACCTATGCCCTGCGGCAGCGCAAACCCTCGGCCCCCTTTGACGTGAGCGCCACGGTGTCGAGCCAGGTGTACAAGGGCGTCGATGCCGAAACGTCCTCCACCCGCCTGGCGGTCGCCAGCACCCGCGGTCAGGTGTTGATCTACGGCTCCAGCCTGGCGAACGCGGTGTTTCACAGCAGCGCCGGCGGCAGCACCGAAAACAGCGGCGATCTTTGGAGTCAGCAGCTCCCCTACCTGGTGAGCGTTCCCGATTTCGACCAGCACAGCCCGGTGCATGCCTGGCAGCAGCGCTTCGAACCCGAGCAGCTGCAGAAGGCGTTTGGCGAGATCGGCGGAGCCCAGCGCATCGAGGTGCTGGCCATCACCGGCTCCGGACGGGTCCGTCAGGCCCGGGTGATCGGCCCCGCCGGCACCCTGGTGCTGAGCGGTGCCCAGTTGCGCAGTCGACTCGGCCTCAAGAGCACCCTGGTGCGCTTTGAGGCGGTCGCTCCCGAGTTGGCCGCCTTGCCGGCCTTGCCCCCGCTGCTGCCAGTGGATGGCCAGGAGCGCGTCGCCGATCCCGCCGCGAGCCCCGCTCGGCCGCCCATGCAGGTGCCCCCGCCGTCGCTGCTGGCGATCGGCCAGGGGTATGGCCACGGGGTGGGTATGAGCCAGTGGGGGGCCCATGGCCTGGCCCAGCGGGGACAGAGCTATGAGCAGATCCTCCGCCATTACTACCGGGGCGCCGAGTTGCGTCCCTACGGCACGCCCTGAACGTGGAGTTGACCGTGATGGCAGACGCCATAGCTGTGGCGGAGGCTGTGGCGGAGAGGCTGTTGCAGGAGCGTCGCACGTCCACCCAGCGTCCCCTTGGGTTGGCCACGGGGCGCACGATGGTGCCCGTGTATGGCGCGTTGTGGCGGCAGTTCGATCGGCTTAGCGCGCCGGAGCAGGGGGCTATCCGGCAGGGCTGGCTCAGCTTCAACCTCGATGAATATGTCGGCCTCGGGCCGACCGATCCGCGCTCCTTTGCCGCCTTCATGGCCGATCAGCTGCAGGGCCCGCTCGGGTTGGCGCCCGCCCAGGTGCAGCTGCCCGATGGCCTGGCGCTTGATCCGCGGCAGGAGGCCGGGCGGTATCGGGAGGCCCTCACGGCCGCAGGGGGTATCGGTCTGCAGCTGCTGGGCTTGGGCAGCAATGGCCACGTGGGCTTCAACGAACCCCCCTGTGGCCCGGCGGCCCCCTGCCGTTGCCTCGCGCTCAGCGCCGCCACCCGGGCCCAGAACGCTGCTGCCTTCGGCGGTGATGCCGGAGCGGTGCCGTTCCAGGCGATCACCCTGGGACTGGCCGAGATCCTGGCGGCTGAGCGGATCCTGCTGGTCGTGACCGGTGCCGCCAAGGCCACGATTCTGCTTCGGGCCTTGCTGGATCCTCCCTGTAGGGAGGTGCCGGCTAGTTGGTTGCAGCACCATCCTCGGCTGGAGGTGCTGGTGGATGGGGCGGCTGCGGCCGCCCTCCCACGGGCCCGCTAGGGGCGTTCCTGCAGGGGGGGCAGCTGCCATTGCCCGGAGAGGGCCGATGGGCCTGGCCCATAGAGACGGCCCACGAAGAAGAAGGGCCCAGCAGGAGCCGGCAGCCAGTTGGAAACTTTGTCTGGGCCTGGATTCTCATGCTGGAGATAAATCTCCAGGGAACCATCTGCCCCCAGCTTCAGTCCCTGGGTGCGATCCCCGATCGAATAGCGGTTGATCGGATTGGCCACCAGCAATCGCTGGGGAAGTGAATACATCGTGATCGACCAGAACTCACTCACCGGCGGTAGCTGGCCGGCGGGGAAACGCAGCACCCATTTGCGGCGACCGTCGAGCACCTTGCCGTCGGGGCCTTTCTGCTGGGTGGCATAGAAGGCCTCGGCACTGCTGTTGCCGTAGATCCCCATCATCGCCCCCATGGCCCGGTAGGTGAGGTAGTCGCGCCCTAGTTCTTCACGGGTGCCGAAGAACCCCTTGGAACTGCTTTGGGCCAGGGCCTTGGTGCGCAGGTTGGCGGCGGCGGCGGCTACCCCGGCCTCGATGGCGCTCCGGGTGGCGGGAGTCAGTTGTTTGGGGTCAAAGGGCCGCCCTGGGCCGATGCCGATGCGGGCGAAGCGGGTCATCATCGGTCGCTCCGATGGCACGGTGGGCATGAACGGCAGCAGGGCGTTGAGGTAGCCGATGAAGCCGATCCCCTCGGCCTTGGCGGCATCCCAGGCGGGCCAGTTCACCGGGGGGGCGGGCTGGGGGGGCTTGGTTCCTTCGAAGCGCGAGAGGGGAATCAGCTGGTACTTCGCCTGCAGCGCCTGCAGGGCGGGGATGTCGCTGGGCCCGTTGAGCTGGGTGCGGGTGAGGCTGCCCACGAAATCGGTCTCGGCGCGGAACACCTTGGTGATCCCCTTGGGCACGCTGCCCTGCCAGCGGGGGCCGGCGAATAGGTAGGTGCCGGCACCGCGCCCGGTGGCCCGCACACCGGTGTAAGCGAAGTTGTGGGTGTAGAGGTCAACCCACTGGTTCACGTAGTAGCGGGGTGCCGGTACCGCCGGCAGCTTCAGCACGATCGGTTCAGCCCTTAGATCCAGCCAGGCCCAGGAGTAGGGGGTGTCGTTGTTGGGGGTGACGATGTCCGTGTCAGCCGGGGTGGCGGAGCGGCTGTAGTGGCGGAAACGGTTGAAGCCGCCCACATAGCCCGGGAAGGTCTTGTTCTGGGTCTGGTTCCAGAAGGTTTGATAGCCCTGCAGGGGGGCGTAGGCGTAGAGCCAGGCCTCCGCGGCGATCGCCTTTGCTTCGGCGGGGGTAGGGGCTGGCGGGATGGCCGCTGGCCGCGGCGCTCCTGGGGCTGGCGACGCAGAGGCGGCTAGGGCTGGTCCGGGCGCGGCGCTGGTCACTGCCATCAGGGCGAGGATCATCCCCAGGCTTCTGGGCGGACGCTGGTTGCTGGTCTTCATGGCTTGATCGGCGTGATGTCGTTGAGTTGCCAGGTTTTGGCGAAATAGGGCTCCGTGGGTCCATAGAGCCGGAAGTAGGCGAACCAGCCCTTACCCGGGGTGGTCTGGATCCAGTTCTTCCCGCCAGCAGGCCGGATGGGCCCGAAATCCACATCCACTGAACCGTCGGCGTTGCTCACCAGGTCGGGTTTGCGGGAGCTGAGGTCGGCGGCGCCCTGGGGGGTGATCAGCGGGCCGCGGCTGAGGTTGTCGTAGAGGGTGATCGACCAGAACTGCTTCACCGGAGCGTTGGCCGGCACCCGCATGCGGTAGGTGCGGCCGCCATCGAGCCACTGGCCCTTGGCGTCCTTGGACGCCTCCAGATACACCTGGCCGAAGCCCACCACCTGGCCCTGCATGCCCACCGACATGCCGATCGCCTCGTAGAACCAGGAGCTGCGCTCGTCGAATTGCACCCGCCGTTTGTCGGGTGATTCCTGGTCGAGGTCGAACAGCACGGCGTACTCCCAGTGCTTGCTGGGGTACACAGTCGCCCCCGGGGTGCGCTTGTCGTAGGCGATGGTGCGGGCCATCAGGTCGCCCAGCTGGGCCGCCTCGCTGAGGATGCGCGCCTGCCTGGCATCGGGCTGGAACGGCTGGCCAGGGCTGATGCCCAGGGGCGCCAGCATGCCGAACAGCATCCGGTCGCGCGGCGCCACAGGCTCATTGGCGTAGAGCTCACTGAGCAGCCGCCAGTACGAGAGATCGGTGGGCTGTGCCGACTGCCAGGGGCGTCCCGCCACCTCTTCGTAGCGGGAGACCGGCGGATTGGCGCGCTGATTCCAGCCATAGAGCCGGTGCTGGCGCACGGTGGCTTCGGCCACGGCCCTGTCGGGTGCGAGCCCCCGCGTGCCGAACCACACCTGGTTGCTGGGGGAGCGGAAGATCCTGTAGCCCGGCGCCACCACCTCCGGCCCACGGGGGGGAAGGATCAGATACTTGCCGCCGGCACCCTTGTCGGGCCCCGTCTGGCCCATGTCGGTGATCGGCTGTTGCCAGATGTCGAGCACGCCGCCGGCGGTGAGCCCGGCCGGCACCTCCACCACCAGCGGCCCCTGTTGGGCCAGATCCCAGAAGCTGAAGGCGTAGAGGGTGGTGATGTTGGGGGTGAGCATCCCCGCCTTGTCCTGCAGCGTGCGGTAGAGCAGCACGTCGCCGTTGCGCACGCCCATGGTCTTGGCCTGGGCGTTGTAAAGGGCCTTGAAGCCCACCGCCGGCAGGGCCCACAGGTAGCCCTGGGTGGCCCGCTGCAGGTCGAGGGAGTCGTACAGCTTGCGGGCGGTGGCGGCGCTCGGGTACCCGTTCTCCAGCTCCAGGCGACCGAGCGCCGGCGCGTCCACGCTGGTTTTTGTCGCTGCGGTGGCACCGCCCTGGGCCAGGCCGGTCCAGGGCAAGACGCTCAGCAGCCCTAGGACCGCCGCGGCCCAGGTTCCAGTGAGAAGGTTGGGCATGGGGCGTGGCGAGCAGGCATGGGCCCCAGCTTGATCAGCCAACCCAGTTCTGCCAGACGTGTAACTGGGTTGTGATCGGACCTGCTTGGGCTTTCAGGCGAGCACGGTGGCCATCAGGTCCTCGTCGGCCTCCAGGTTGCTGGTGACGCTGCGCACGTCCTCGAGCTCCTCGAGGGCATCGAGCATGCGCAGGCAGCCCCGCAGGGTGTCGGGGTCGCTGAGGGGGCAGGCCGTCTGGGGGATCCAGCGGTGTTCCCAGCCGGTTACGCGGAAACCCTGGCGGCGCAGCCCATCCTGCAGGGCCTCCAGCACCTCGAAAGCACCGAACACCTCGGCAGCCGGGCCATCGAACTCGTAGCCCAGAGACGGCGGGCCGCCCTCCTCCTCCAGGGCCAGCAGTGTCTCCAACAGGGAGTCTTCATCCAGCGGCTGACCCTGCTGGGACGTCGGGGCGAGTTGCACCACCGCCCGCTGCTCAAACAGGTAGCCCACGCAACCCGTCTCGCCCAGGTTGCCGCCCTGTTTGCTGAAGGCCAGACGCACCTCGGCCGCGGTGCGGTTGCGGTTGTCGGTGAAGGCTTCCACCAGCACGGCCACGCCACCGGGGCCGTAGCCCTCGTAGCGCACCGCTTCAAAGGTGTCGCCCGGGCCGCTGCCCTGGCCGGAGCCCTTGGCGATGGCCCTCTCGATGTTGGCGTTGGGCACGCCGGCGGCCTTGGCCTTCTCGATCGCCGTGCGCAGCTGGAAGTTGCCGGCCGGGTCGGCTCCACCCCTGGCTGCCACGGTGATCTCCCGCCCCAGCCGGGTGAACACGGCGCCCCGCTTGGCGTCCACCACCGCCTTGGTGCGCTTGATCTGGGCCCACTTGCTGTGGCCGGCCATCGGAGGGTGCGGGGAAAAACGGCGGGGTCAGCCAGTGGCGTTGAACACCAGCTTTGGTTGCAGCAGGCCGGTGCCACTGGCGCGGGCCATGCCGGCCAGGTTGCCATCCGGTGCCAACACGGCCACCGGCTGTTCGGCGGCTAGCTCCTGGCCGGCCGCCAGGGCTCGGCCGCAGCGCCAGCCCGCCAGCTCTGTTTCATTTAGCTGCCTTCGGGGCAGGTGCGCCAGCGCTGCCAGGGGATCCAGCAGGGCGGGCAAGGGCGCCTGATCGAGGTGCTCCAGGGGCACCGCCTGCGCGAGGCTGAAGCCCAGGGCCTCGGTGCGCCGCAGCCGGGCCAGGGCGCCGCCGCAGCCCAGGGCCTCCCCCAGGTCGCGGGCTAGGGCACGGATGTAGGTGCCTGCCGAGCAGCGCACCAGCAGCTCCAGGCTGCCGGCCGCGGCATCCCAGTCCAGTAGCTCCAGCTGCTGCACGGTCACCGGTCGGGCCGCCAGCTGCAGCTGCTCCCCCTGGCGCACCCGGGCGTAGGCCCGCTGCCCCTCCACGTGCACCGCCGACACCTGGGGCGGCACCTGCTGGATCGGGCCGCGAAAGGCCGCCAGGGCCGCCTCCAGATCGGCCACCGTCAGGGCGGGCACGGGCGAGCGGGCCAGCACTTCCTCTTCAAGGTCGTCACTGACGGTGCGCACCCCCAGTTGCACCACGCCCCGGTAGGTCTTCTCGCCCTCCAGGTAGGGCAGCAACCGGGTGGCGGGGCCCAGGGCGATCGGCAGCACGCCGGTGACGGCTGGATCCAAGGTGCCGCCATGGCCAACGCGTTTCAGCCCGTAGGCACGCCGCACTCGGCTCACACAGCCATGGGAGGTGAGGCCGGCGGGCTTGTCGATCACCAGAAAGCCGCAGGGCTGGTCAGCCATGGATCGGAGCGTCAGCCTTGCAGGGTCCCATGATCTGCTTCGATGACCGTGCAGCAGCGCCGCGACCTGGCGTTTCTGGTGCTCGCCGGCCTGTTTCTGGGCACCATGGGCATGCTCAACATCCTCGGTCTCACCCGCTTTCTGCAGCTGGGGTCGATCGGGTCCTGGCCGATCGTGGTGGCGGTAGGTGCCTTGCCCTACCCGATCACCTTTCTCTGCACCGACCTGATCAGTGAGCTCTGGGGTGAGCGCAAAGCCGGGCAGCTGGTGTGGGTGGGCCTGGCGCTCAACGGCTGGATCGTGTTGATCCTCTGGATTGGTGGCATCCTGCCGGGCCTGGCCGGTGCGCCGGAGGCCACCTTCTTCGAGGTGCGCCGCCTGGCCTTCGGGGCGGTGGGGGCCTCGATGGTGGCCTATCTGGCGGCCCAGTTCACCGACGTGCGCCTGTTCCATTTCTGGAAACGCGTCAGTGGTGGCAAGGCCCTGTGGCTGCGCAACAACGGCTCCACCCTGGTGAGCCAGCTGGTGGACACCACGGCAGTGGTGTTGATCAGCCACTACGCCAGCCATGTGCTGCCGGTACGCGCTGGCGAGCCGGTGCTGCCCCAATTGGCCTCGTTCATCGCCAGCGGCTACCTGTTCAAACTGCTGGCGGCTCTGGCCGACACCCTGCCCTTTTATGGCTTGGTGGCTTGGCTGCGGCGCTGGCTAGAGGTGCCCGGCGACGGGGCTGAGTTGCTCGACGGGGTGCCTGAAGGGGCCCCGAATCCCGGCACCTAGGTTGGATTCCATCTGCACAGGGATGGCGTTGGTGGTGGAGAGGCAAAAGGGGGCGGCGCTGGCATCCCCCCTAACGGTGGCGTCCCCCCTAACGGTGGAGCAGTTTCTGGCCGATGGTTTTGCCCTGCGGCCCCAGTTGGCCGCCTTCCTTGACATCGCCCTGCCGGAGCTGGAGCGCCGCCTGCCCAGCAGCACCAACGATTTGGCTGCCTTGCATCCGGGGGCCTTTGACCCCAGCCAGGTGGAGCAGTTCTACGAAGACGCCGTGGGCACTGGTCATCTGCTCGAGCTGGCCGCCTGGCACCTGGGCAGTGCCGACTACATCGCCGACACTCTGCGCCTGCAGCAGCGCTTTGCGACCGGTCAGGTGCTCGACTTTGGCGGCGGCATCGGCAGCCATGCCCTGGCGGCGGCAGCCCTGCCCCAGGTCGAGCAGGTGTGGTTTGTGGATCTCAACCCCCACAACCGCGCCTTCGTGGAGGCCCGCGCCGCCCAGCTGGGCCTGGCTGCCAAGCTGCGCTGTTTCCGGGATCTGGCCGATCCGGCCCTGCCTGCGCGCTTCGACACGATCGTGTGCTTGGACGTGCTGGAGCACCTCAGCGATCCGGCCGCCCAGCTGGACATTTTCGCCGAACGCCTGGCAGCGGAAGGCATTGCCCTGCTCAACTGGTATTTCTTCAAAGGTTTTTTAGGCGAGTACCCCTTTCACTTCGATGCCCCTGAGCTGGTGGAGGCCTTCTTCCGCACACTCCAGAGTGGCTTCCTAGAGGTGTTTCACCCCTATCTGATCACCACCCGGGCCTACCGGTTGGCATGAAAAAGCCGGCGGGATCACCGCCGGCAGAGGAGGAATCCTCCGGGGCTGCGCTCAGCCGACGGCAATGTTGATGCGCTTGCGGCTGCGCAGTCCGCGCTTGATGCTGTCAAAGCTCACCACGCCGTCCACCAGGGCGAACAAGGTGTCGTCGGAGCCGCGGCCAACGTTCACGCCGGGCAGCACGGAGGTACCGCGCTGGCGGATCAGGATGGAGCCGGCGCTCACGGTTTCACCGCCGTAGCGCTTGACGCCCAGACGCTTGGAGTTGGAGTCGCGGCCGTTGCGGGTGGAGCCTGTGCCTTTCTTGTGGGCCATGGATCGGAGGAAGCAGGAATAGGGGTCTCAGGAACGAAGGCGTGGAGCGCGATGCACCGGGTTTCAGGCGATCGCCTTACCGCCAACGGAGATGGACTCGACCATCACTCGGGTCAGCTCCTGACGGTGACCATTCTTGCGCCGCGTCTTCTTTTTGGGACGCATTTTGTAAACGATGATCTTGGGGCCGCGGCGATGGGCCATCACCTTCAGCGCCACGCTGGCACCTTTGACGTACGGCTGGCCGAGGGTTGTGGCTTTACCATCGTTGACCAGGAGCACGTTGTCGATGGTGAAGTTGCCATCAACATCGACTGCGACCCTGTCGAAGTCGTAGTAGCGGTTCGGTTGCAGCCAGAACTGCTGGCCAGAGGCCTCAACGATGGCGTAGGGACCGGAGGCGGTGCCGTTGTCCTGCGCGGTGGTGGCCGCAGCGGCAGTATCGGGGGTTGGGCTCATGGCAGCAGGGGCGTGGACAGGCTGACGGCACATCCTCAACAAGAGGAGGGATGGCCGTCATTCGGCCTGGCGCACACAATCGAAAGACAAACAACAATCCTCCCGCTCTAGCCCTCCTTTCGTCAACATTTGGGAGCCACTCCTGCGGGTTGTCCCGCTGCCGAAGCGGTCCATGCCCGAACCGGCTCTCACCATCGCTTCCCTCATCCGCGATCCCCGCCTGCAGGACGCCTGTGCGCGCTGGCTAGCGGGTGGACGCTGTCGGATGGCCTGGGTGGATCCGGCCAGCGATCCCTTGGCAGAGCTGGAACGGCGACGCGAGGAATTCGATGCGGTGCTGCTGGAGCAGGGGGCCGTCGATCCCAAGGCCTATCAGGCCCTCTCCGACCTCGGTCTGGTGCTGCCGGCCGTGGTCATCGGTGCGGTGAGTGGTCGCGTCGAATTCCACGATGCGGAGGTGCACCTCCCCCCTGATCAGCTGGAGCAGCTCAGCTACAGCCTCGATGCGGCGGTGTCTCGTTTTCTGCGGCACGGTCTGGTGACGGCGAGTGACTCCACCTCCAGCTCCAGCTCCAGCTCCAGCTCCACCACCGGCCAGACCCCTGACACGCCCGACCGCTGGAAGTTGGCCAATCGGCTCAAGGGCCGGCTCGGCTTTGTGGGCGTGTTCTACAAGCGAGATCCCTCCCGGTTTCTGCGCAACCTGCCGGAGCTGGAGAGCCATGAGCTGATCCATTCACTCGAGCGCACCTACCGGGATCTGCTGCTCAGCTACTTCCGGGATCCGGCCGCCGCCAACCAGGCCCTGGAAAGCTTTGTGAATACGGCTTTTTTCAGTGATTTGCCAATCACCAAAACTGTTGAGATTCACATGAATCTCATTGATGGTTTTTCCAAGCAGCTCATGCTGGAAGGACACAAGAACGACTTTCTCCAGGATTACCGACTAGCCCTTCTCGACGTGATGGCCCACCTCTGCGAGATGTATCGCCGCTCGATCCCACCCGATGCCCCCTTGGCTGGCTTGCCAGTCGAGGCGTCCGGCCAGCCCTCGATGGCTTGACCCAGGAGCTTCCTATCACCATGACTCCACGCAAGACCTACATCCTCAAGCTCTACGTAGCGGGCAACACGCCGAACTCGATGCGTGCCCTCAAGACGTTGCGCAACATTCTGGAAACGGAATTTCGGGGGGTCTACGCCCTCAAGGTGATCGATGTGCTGAAAAATCCCCAGTTGGCAGAGGAGGACAAGATCCTCGCCACCCCGACCCTGGCCAAGATCCTGCCACCGCCGGTGCGGCGGATCATTGGCGATCTCTCTGACCGGGAGCGGGTGCTGATCGGTCTGGATCTCCTCTACGAAGAGCTTACGGAGGATGCTCTGTCTGACGAGGCATTTTCTCAGGAGGCCTTCGTCGATGCCCCGTTCAGCGACGCCCCCTCCGCCGCTCCTACAGATCCTCTCCCTTCTCAGGGGCCTCTGCCCTGAGTAGTTTTTCGTCAGACCCCCACCGTCGATGCAGGACCCCAGCCCCACCAGTAATCCCCTGATGCAGGTGCAGAAGCTCCCGACAGGGATCGAGGGCTTCGATGACGTGTGCCATGGCGGGCTGCCGATCGGCCGTTCCACCCTGATCAGCGGCACCTCGGGCACCGGCAAAACGGTGTTTTCACTCAATTTCCTGTACAACGGCATTCGCCAGTACAACGAGCCTGGAATCTTTGTCACCTTTGAGGAGTCGCCGCTCGATATCTTGCGCAACGCCGCCAGTTTTGGTTGGAATCTGCAGGAGATGGTCGAGCAGGACAAGCTCTTCATCCTTGATGCCTCGCCCGATCCAGAGGGGCAAGATGTGGCAGGTAGCTTTGATCTTTCCGGTCTGATTGAGCGGATCAACTATGCGATTCGCAAATACAAGGCCCGCCGTGTGGCGATTGATTCGATCACGGCCGTCTTCCAGCAATACGATGCTGTGTCGGTGGTGCGGCGTGAGATCTTCCGGCTGATTGCCCGCCTCAAGGAGATCGGCGTCACCACGTTGATGACCACCGAGCGCATCGATGAATATGGTCCGATTGCCCGCTACGGCGTTGAGGAGTTCGTCTCCGACAACGTGGTGATTCTGCGCAACGTTTTGGAGGGTGAGCGGCGGCGGCGTACCTGCGAGATCCTCAAGTTGCGGGGCACCACCCACATGAAGGGTGAATTCCCTTTCACAATGGGAGCCCATGGCATCAGCATCTTCCCTCTGGGAGCGATGCGTCTTACCCAGCGCAGCTCGAATGTGCGTGTGAGCTCTGGTGTGCCGCGGCTCGATGAGATGTGCGGCGGCGGCTTCTTCAAGGATTCGGTCATCCTGGCCACCGGCGCCACCGGCACCGGCAAGACCCTGCTGGTCA
>JBIPLV010000381.1:0-4106 GCA_044369475.1 Cyanobium sp.
TGTTGATCTTTTCAGTCTCCCTTATACTTATTATATCTCGAGATTGCAAGGCGAACTCTCTGGTCGTTTTGTTCTCATACTCCAGATTTGCCAATCTTTTATCTCTAGCGTGGTATCCTTCTTCCTCTCGTTACTTAAAGCATTAATAGTATTAATTGGTTCTTTTCTAATATCCAAATCCTTAGCTCTCATCACCATAGCTATATTCAGCATCAATGTCATTATTAGTTATTTCCTTACCAACCTTCGAGAGAACAGAAATAAGCTCATGGCATTTGAGCAAGGCTTTGCCAGTGGCATGTGTCAAGTGATAATGTCCGATTTTGAAAGTATCAAATCCTCTGGGCAAGAACAGCTTTTTCTCCAAAACTGGCAACAACACTACGCTAGCTACGTGCGCGAAAACCAGACTTTAGGCAAAGATATTTCTTACAATTCTATACTTAGTAATTTTTCTAATATTTTTACTTCACTTGTACTTACTGGTATCGCAGGGCTGCTCATTTTAAGAGGTAGCATTACTCTTGGCACCCTCGTCGCTTTTCAGTTTCTGGTTTCACAAGTCTCTTCTACTATCTTGCAATTGCCCTCCATTACTTCCAGTATTCAGACACTAGTGGGTTCCGCTGGAAGGATTTCAGATCTATCAGGTGCCGAATTTGACAAGGATAATCAAGCCTCTCTGGAATCACAACTATCTTTATTTCAATCTGCGAATACTAGCGCTACGATTGCTCCATTTTCTGACGTTAAATTATTGAATGTTGGCCTTTCCTTCACGGGTTCATCATCTCCCTTTTTGACTAATCTTAATATTGATATTCCCCATGGTCGCAAAGTGGCTCTTGTGGGTGCCTCAGGTTCTGGCAAAACAACTGTTGCCAGGTTAATTGCCGGCCTATATAAACCTACGCAAGGTTCGATTCTTTACGATAATTCACCGCACGACGAGATGCATCCTTTATCAATAAATTCTTCTGTAGGTTATGTCCCTCAGGATGTATTCATCTTTTCTGAGTCTGTTCTAGATAACCTCACCTTGTGGAACAATTCTGTCCCAATATCTTCAGTATGGGATGCCTTGGATCTTTCTGGTCTGAGTTCTTTTGTCTCTTCCCAGATTAGCGACATTCATTTTAAACTTCGAAATTGTGGTGCGAATTTAAGTGGTGGCCAACGTCAGCAACTCGAGATTGCACGTGCCTTGATCAAAAACCCTCGTTTATTAATACTAGACGAAGCTACTAGTGCTTTAGACAACTCTACAGAGAATCTTGTATTGTCAAATCTTTTTAAACGTAGTTTTTCAATTGTGTCTATTGCTCATCGGCTTACATCTGCTCTTCTTAGTGATTATATTTATGTTTTTGATAAAGGTATAATTGCCGAACAAGGAACTCCTGATCAATTGTTGTCTTTGCCTAACGGAATATTTAGTTCCATGTACTCACGTGAAAAACTTTCACCCACTACTCTTTCCTCATGAAAAGTCGATATTCACTTAATTCACTCAACTCACTAGTTCGCGATGTTTTTCAGCGTCAGATTTATGGTTATAGATCATCAAGTTTTCAAACTTATGACTTTCCCGAAGCAACTGCTATTTCGTTTGTTCTCAACTTTTTAGGCATTTCTGATGTCAGAATATTATCTGAGGGGCCGTTAGATTTCAAAAGTCTTTTGACTTTTAATGATATTGTCTACCGTCCAGTGTCTGTCCCTGTTGATATCCTTACTCAAGAATACCCCCCTCTCCTTGTTCTTTTTGAAGCCAAACCTTCTGTTGTTTTTCGTCGCGGTCGCAAGACATTTATCTTTGATGGATGCACCTCTCAAACCTTAGCTCTTCATCGTGAATCCTCGCTTAATCTAGTCAATAAAGAAGCTTTTGAAATTTACCCCTCTCTACCCGAGTCGGTTTCCTCTGCTTCCGATCTCTTGCCGATCGCCTTTGGTGGTCAAAACATTGCTGTACTTGCCCTAATTCTAACCTCAGCCGTAGTCGCATTGCTTAGTTTAAGCATTCCACTTTTTACTAATTATCTTGTGACATCAATAATTCCTTCTGGAAGCTATGACCAACTTATAGAATCATTATTGGTAGTACTCTTAATCATGACCAGCGTCATTGCATCACAATTTTTGCAATCACGTATGGTTCTTCGTTTAGAGACGACATCTGATTTAAGGCTTCAAACCTCCCTCTGGGACCGCGTTATGAAGCTTCCACTCTCAATTCTTGATTCCTTTCCACCTGCAGATATTGTATCACGTGTTGACGGCGTTTCAAAAATTCGCTCTCTTCTAAGTAATGGCATTACCAGTTCAATTATACAAGTTCTTTTTTCATTTGCCTACTTTGTCTTGATGTTCGTTTTCGATCAGACACTAGCCATTGTCGCTCTTGTTGTATCCCTCTTATACCTTACTTCAGTTTTCACTTTCACGTTGTCTTCCTTCTCTCCGCAACGTGTTGCATATCAAGCCGAAGCAAATGCCTCCGAATTCACCTACCAGTCAGTTGTTGGCTACGCACAGATCAAAACCTCCACTCGCTTTTTTAATGTTGTCGAGAAGTGGCTTTTGTCTATTGTGCAATCTACTTCTGCACAGCTAAGGTCAAACTATTTTATGGATCAAGTTTCTCTTCTCAATGGCTCTATTCTTGTCATTGGTAACATATCTATTTTTGCTATACCTATTTACAAAGCCCTTACTGCCCCTGATTATACTTCTATCACGAATATAACCGCTCAGTTTGTTAGTTTTTATTCTGCCTATGCTGCTTTTTTCGGAGGCCTTCTCTCAACATCTAGCATGGTAGCCGCTATTGCTCCACAGGTTTTTGTTCTCTGGGAGAGAGCTAATCCTCTCATACATGCCTCGTTGGAGCCTGGTCGTGGTCCTCAGACGCAAAAACATACTGTAAAGGGCGCAATTAGTATCGACTCCCTTGCCTATAGGTTTCCGGGTTCTCCCGAGCCTTTATTTTCTGATCTTACTCTCAATATTCCTTCGGGGTCTAATGTTGCAATTACAGGTCCTACCGGATGTGGTAAAACAACACTGATTCGCCTCCTGTTAGGCCTTGTACAGCCTTCTTCCGGATCCATATTCATAGATGGTATCTCTCTCTCTGATATCTCAATTACTCAATATCGACGCCAGATTGGTTGTGTGATGCAAGATATCAAATTACCTCCAGGTTCGATCGCTGACATCATTCGCGGATCTTCTGATGCTTCTGATGATGAGATCTGGCATGCCCTTGACCAAGCTTCTTTTGCTGATGACGTTCGTTCCATGCCCATGAATATTAATACCATTATTACATCTGGGGGAGGTTCCATGTCTGGTGGACAGCGCCAGCGTATTTGTATTGCAAGAGCCCTAATCCGACGCCCGAAGCTCCTTTTCTTAGACGAGGCCACCAGCGCTTTAGACAATAAGACCCAGCAACGCGTTACTGCCGTCTTTGATCAGCTCGGTATAACTCGCGTTGTTGTTGCTCACAGATTATCCACCCTCATGAATGCTGATATGATCTATGTTCTCAAGCATGGCAAAGTTTTAGAATCTGGTAGCTGGCAAGCACTTTCTTCTAACTCTTCCTCTTATCTTGCCTCCACTCCCCCCTCAAATTAGTTTGCTGTCGTACCCCTTTTCCCCTTAAGGCTTAGTGTTTTGGTGATCTGTCTCCATTTTTTTGCTTTCATACCTGTTTCTTTCCTGTTATATTATATTATTTGAATGTGACTCTAGCCTCTCTGTCTTTATGACGTGTTCTCTCCTAAAGGCATGCTCTCTCGCTTTTTATATCGTTCATTTGCCCTTCGATCTCTCTTGTTATTGCTGACATTTCTTTGTCCACGAGTATGCTCTTGAGTTATTCGCAGCTTTTGCCAGTGAACTCCTTATATATTTTCTATTAATTTGTATATTAAACTCGTTTGCTGGTCGTCTTCTCTTGCAGCCGGCGCCCCCTCTGCCAGGAAAGATGACGCCTCTCCATTTCGATCACCAAGGGGGCTTGATGGAGCAGAGCAATGCGTCGCTACAGCGAGGCGGTCAAAGCTGATGTGAGAAGGCGGATGAGTCCGCCGCAT
>JBIPLV010000281.1:0-4106 GCA_044369475.1 Cyanobium sp.
TGATTGACTGGTAAATACAAAGGCGACTTTCTCGCCGTTAAATCCAGATTTGTTGACAGAATGTATAAAATTTGAAATATTAGCAGGAGTATAGTTAGAAACAGAAGTCAACAAGACAGTGTTCATAAGAAGGGGTCAAAAGATTGAGAATAGTAAGATTAAATTGCGAGTCAGTTCAGGAAGCTTGCCTAATAGAATAAAAGGTAATAGGTTAAAAGAAAAAACGGCAAAATAGTTAGAATTGTAACAGCGAAGGCAGATATAGTCCTATTAAATATTATTCATGTTGAGATGTCTGGAGTGCATGGCAAGCTTGGCGCAATATGTGTCTATAGCTCCATGTTATGTTCGGAACGAATTAGATCGCCATCATGTAAACCAGGGAAGTTAGAAGAAAGAATTGAGAGCCTCATCGGCAAGCCAGCAAACGCGTCAAAGCCTGGTGGAGATAAATGTATGCGGGCTCCGTCAGGAACGTAGGCTATTGCAACTGCATGGCGAGTGGACTGTGAGGTATTGGCAGGACCATAGTGCCACACTCGACCATCATGGATATCTAGGTCACCAGGATTCATGGCTATGGGTTGAGACATAGGCGATCCATGATCGTTGAGGATTTGAGATAGGGTTTTGGAAGGAGAAACTTGAGTTATACAGGGATCGGTGACGGCAGTACCCTCCGCATAAACTAAAGATAAGGATGGAGGGATAGGGGTAAGGGGTATCCAGGCAGTGTAGACATTAGTAGAGACGGGTAAATGATCCTTATCACGGTGCCAAGGGGTTGCTGGCGAGCCAGGAACTTTAGTGAGCAGACCTACTTGAATAGGACGAAGAAATCTTGAACCAGAAATAGACTTGATAATCGATAATATAGAGCTGTTGGTAACAAAGGGGTGAAATATTGAGACGGGTTCAAGAAGGGTGTAAGGATTATGGTTCTTATTGATGCCTACGAGCGGCTGATTAACTGATGATGATAGATTTAGATTGGCTGACAAAGAAGAAAGAAAAGTATCTATAACTGAAATGGGAACAATGGATCTAAACATCCAGTGCCCAGTGTAGCAAGAACTAATTGCCATTAGATATTAGATTTGATCCAAGTAAGGATTGATAAGACTTGACATTACCATCGCGTATTTGAAGAGCCTGAGACCGGAGGTCTGGATGGCATGATGACAACGAGGCAGAACTATTAAGGTTGATTGGTTGTTTCGCATAAACAACAACCATAGCTTTTCTGGTCATGCCTTCCGTCATTGATGGACTGCCGTGCATCGCCCATCCGTCATGAGCCAGGATCTGTCCTGCGTCCATGTCGTCAAAGACATCAAGCCTGAAACCTTGATACTCAGATAGTGTACTAAAAGACTCATATGTATGAAAACGATCAAAAGAGCTTCCCAGATAACATTGTCGGTAAGGATGCCGAATATAGGACATAGGCGAATGATTAGGCGTTATATCATGAAAAGGAATCCAAAAAGTCACCGTATCAAGTTCGTCAGAGGGTATAAATAATGAGTCTTGGTGCCAGGGCGTTTCCTCTGCATTCGTAAGTTTATAATATGTCTGGTCTCTAAGAAAATGAACACTACTTACGCCAAGGAGCGTTGCCGCAATATTTGTGAGTGGTCCGTTGAGGAAGAAAGAAGCAAGGGATTGATCGTATCTTAGGATATTTTCAGAAAAGATCCAAGATTCGCCATAGGAAGTGACAGAGAGCTCCATTTGGCTAGAGTTGGAAGAAATCTGGCGAAGAATTGAATCAACTTTCTGCTCAAGCCAGGAAATATTATGAAGTCCGAAATCATCAATTAGCATATAGCCGTATTCCTTAAAAAAGCTTAATGTTGATGGCATCATTGGCTTACTCATTTGTTAAGACAAGAAGGGATAGCGAAAGGTACTAAGAGGATTAGAAGAGTTATTGCAGGCGTGTTGCGGAGTAGTAGAATGGCGAGAGGGACAAAAACCTATGAGAAATCCTGTTTCAGAATTCCTCGGCGAGTGGCTGGATGAGCCGCTAATGAAAAGATTATTCATGGAAAATCCTCGCGTCGCAATAGAAACTAAAGTTGGCGTACCGGAGGATATTATACTTAAAACAGAAGAGAGGGATAATATAATATACTTCAAGTCAAGTATTCCCAAAAATCCCGGAAACAGGATCAATGACTTGGGGCAGAGGAGAATAGAAGATCAGCGCCTAAAGAAATGTCCCATAATGGGCGTTTCAGAGCAAGAAATAATTAGTGATCCAGTTAGACTATTCAAGAAGTATAACATTGACATTCCTAGGGACATGACAGTTGTCGTAGATGAGGATGAGGATGGATATATCCACTTTGAATGTGTTATTGATTATTCATCCAGAGATAAATAAAGCACGTGAGCCCAGGTCAACGGAGTTTCACCAGCATCAAGATTAGAAATTCCAAGACCAAGTGACTTAAAGAGGGCTTCGGACGCTTGACCACTCCTGCTTGATTTAAGAAGGACATCAAGGGATTGTGATCTGAGCCTTAATGCTAATTGTGTCCTAATCTGAAAATTGTGACTATGAACCAAATCAATCGCAGAGTAATATGCCTCCCGAAAACTGGGAGCAGCTTTGTCGCTAATCTTTTTTCCTCGCAAAACGCTGTACATGAGTTTGAATTTCGTACTATAGCTGATCATGCCCTGCATTTTAGGAATAATTACCAGAAGACCTGGAATTATCTGAAAAATAGAAGCGTGCAGTTGAATGGGAAGGTGGACGTATCGACGAGTCTAATATTTTTCCTTAATGATTACATTGAGTTAATTGGGGAGCCTTCATCTGTCTTTCTTATCAGAGATCCCTTTGAGTGGATATGCTCAATGATAAAGTACGCGTATAAAGTTATGTCTATTGGTGAACTCACTATGGATAATAGTTGGCGTGTGGATTACGGGAGATTATTTGTCGGCAACATGGATGGGCTAGAAGGTCTATTGCACCCAAAAACAGGCAAAAGATATTTTGTTAACTCAATTGCTCGCAAACTACTTGAAACCTGGTTAGTTTATACAAAACAAATAGTTAATAGCGCATCGAACTATGACATAAATCTTTCGAATCTATTTTTAACCAGTCAATTAAGTTCAATAGATTTTTTTGAAACCGCATGTAGATTATTGGATATACATTTTACGCCTCCTCTTTCACTATTTGTCAAACTTAATACAACAAATGCAGATGATGAGGTGACTGATGAGCTTGCTCTGTGTTTGCCTTGGCTCTATGAAAATAGATTACTGAATCTAATCGAGATTAACGACTATCTTCGCAATTGCGAAACAATGTCTATATGATAATCAATAAAGCGCTTGGGAGCTGCCAATGAAGATTAGATTTACTGATCTTTTAAGGGGATTTGGCGTATCGTCTTTACGGGAGATGTCTACAGTATGTGTTACACAGGTAGACAGCATTCACATTGAAGAGCTGTTCTCTATTGGCAGATTCGAATGGATGCTTAATCAACCTGGAGTATTTAAAAATCTTAGATTGAACAAAGATCATGTAGATATTAATCCATATGACATTAACAGAGATGGATCAATAAGGATAATGCAATTGTTGTCACACCTTTACATGGGAGCAACATGCATTCTGCATAATGCGGAATCGAGAGATTATGAGCTTCATAGGATTTGTCACGAGGCAGAGTCAAATCATCGTGTACCGATAAACTGCAATGTATACCTAACTCCTATAGGTGAAAAGGCATTCCCACCTCATACAGATCCGCATGATGTCCTGATCGTGCAAATAGCAGGAGCTAAAAGATGGCACATAATGCATGAAGGAGATATTGTTACAGAATATACTATGCGGAAAGGGAATGTCCTCTTCGTGCCGAGTGGGGTGCAGCACAATGCAGTAACAATAGACTCTGAAGATCCCTTTTCCCTTCACCTCACTTTTGGAATATTTAAACCCTATTTTAGTACAATTGTTCCACACTTTGTACGACAGTCCGAAGGAGTTGAACAAAACCATAGCTACCGTATATTTAAACTTGCTGGAGTAGATTCTGACGAAGAGGGGATAGAGGTTTTGAAGAATGTGCTAA
>JBIPLV010000056.1:0-14052 GCA_044369475.1 Cyanobium sp.
CACCTCTTCTTGGTCCTCATTTTGGCGTCTTTTGTTGCCATTGTCGGTGCTGATGACGATGGTGTTGCTGGTCTTCAAGGTGCGGCCTGATGAGCAGGATGCCCGCGCCAGTATCCCCGTCACGGTGTTGTTGACCTTGGTGTTTCTGCAGCAGACATATCGAGACCAGTTGCCGGATCTTCCCTTCCTCACCTTCCTCGATCAGGTGTATGTGGTGGCCTATGTGGTGACCCTGGCCGCCTTCGTTTTGGTGCTCTGGATTGGTCGGCGTTACGCGATTATGGAATCGATGGAGGAGTGTGAGGCCAAGGAAGCCCTGCAGCGCCATCTGCATCGCCTCGATGACATCTGGCCCCTGGTGGTGGTGTTTTTCGGCGGCACGGCCATCTCCCTTTGTTGGATCACGATTCCCCAGGTTGGCTGAGCTGGGTTGGACTGGGAATTGGTTGCCTTGAAGAGAATCAGGCGGCTTGGGGTGCCAGGCGCGACAACATCCCGCCAACCAGCTTGCGGGGCGAGAAGGTGCGCCGCATCAGGCTGAGCAAGGCGCGGAGGTCATCGGTGTGCAGGCGGTCGTTGCGCACCAGGGTGAGCAGCAGCCGTTGCCGCAGGCTGGCGCCCTCTGGGCCGAGCAGCAGCTTCATGCCAGCGCCGGCCACAGGCAGCAGGTTGGGGCTGCTGGCGTCGTTTTCCACCACTGCCAGCAGGTTCTCCAGCCGTTCGAGACGCAACCGGCCGTCAGGGTCGAACAGCACCTCCAGCAGCTTCTCGCGCATGTCGCTGGTGTCGCCCGCCAGCAGGCGCCGAGCCACGTAGGGATAGGCCACGTTGATGATCTTGAAGCCAGGATCCAGGCGCAGGGCCAGGCCCTCCTGGCTCACCACCGCTCGGATGATCAGGGCAAAACGGGCTGGCACCCGGAAGGGATAGGTGTACATCAACTCCGAGAAGCGGTCGGTGATCGCCTTGAAGTTGAAGGAGCCGACGTTGTCGCCCAGGGCTCCGCCCAACACCTCCTCCAGGGCCGGGATGATCGGCTCCAGGTTGGCTTTGGGGTTGAGGAAACCGAGGGTGACGAAGTCCTGGGCGAGGGCGCGGAAATCGCGGTTGATCAAGTGCACCACCGCTCCGGTGAGGGTGAGGCGATCGCTATCGCTGATCGAATCCATCATGCCGAAATCCACGTAGGCGACATGGCCCAGGGCACCGGTTTTGCCGGAGAGGGCAAACAGGTTGCCGGGGTGCGGGTCGGCATGGAAATAGCCAAACTCCAGCAGCTGCTGCAGCCCGGCGATCACGCCGGTGCGGATTAGGGCGGCTGGATCGAGGTTGCGGGCTTCCAGGGCCTGGCGCTCTTGCAGCTTGGTGCCGTTGATCCACTGGGTGGTGAGCACGTGCTCGCTGGAGAGCAGCCGCTCCACCCGCGGCACCATCACCTCCGGTTGGCGGGCAAACAGGTCGGCAAACCGCTCGGCGTTGTTGGCCTCGAGCCGGTAGTCGATCTCTTCAAACAGGGTGGCGCCGAATTCATCGATGATGTCGCCCAGCCCGAAGCCCAGGTTGAGCGGCAGGAAGGGAGCTGTCAGCACCCCCAGCAGCCGGATGATCACCAGATCACGCCGCAGGATCGTGGGCAGGTTGGGGCGCTGCACCTTCACGGCCACCCAGTGGCCATCGGCCAGTTGGGCCTTGTACACCTGGCCCAGGCTCGCGGCCGCCACCGGGAAGTCGGGGAACTGCTCGAACAGCTGATCCGCCGGCGCCCCCAGTTCCCGCTCGATCGTGGCCAGGGCGATGGCGTGGGGGAAGGCGGGCAGGTTGTCCTGCAGCTGGGTGAGCTGCTCCAGCCAGTCGCGCCGCACCAGGTCGGGGCGGGTGGAGAGGGCCTGGCCCACCTTGATGAAGCAGGGGCCTAGCTCGGTGAGGGTGGTGAGGATGCGCCGGCCCAGCCGCTGCTGAACGGCGGCATCGCTGCTGCTGGCCTGCACCACCAGCACCAGGGCCAGGCTGCCCAGCTGCCAGAGCACCACCAGCAGCCGGCTCACCAACACCCAGGGGCGCAGCAGCAACCAGCGCAGATCCCGGCCCGGGTCGTAGCGCGGCCCGCTGGCGGCTTCGGCGATGGTCACAGGCACGGCAGCCAGTTGGTCGGCAGACTCTAGAAACGCGATTCCCTCCTCCATGGGCCTGCCGCTGCATCTGCCGGCCCACGGCGGCGGAAGGGGTCTGTCGCCGGCCCTGCAACGGCTGCTGCGCCAGCGCCCGGGCAGCTGGGATCTGCCGGAACTGCCAGAGTTCGGTGGCCCCCTGATCGACAGCGGGTCTGTCGCCGAGGCGCAGCGGCGTTGCGCCCGCCAGCTGGGGGCCGAGGCGGTGTGGTTTGGCGTCAATGGTGCCAGCGGCCTGCTGCAGGCTGCCCTGCTGGCCCTGGCTCCCCCCGGCAGTCGGGTGCTGCTGCCCCGCAACCTGCACCGCTCGCTGCTGCACGCCTGCGTGCTGGGCCAGCTGCGGCCGCTGCTCTACGACCTGCCCTTCGATCCGGCCACTGGCCTGTGGCTGCCGCCGATCCCGGCTCAGCTGGAAGCGGTGCTGGAGGCCGCCGGGGCGGGAGAGCCCGTGGCGGCCCTGGTGCTGGTGTCGCCGAGCTACCAGGGTCAGCGGGCCGATCTGCCGGCCCTGGTGGCGCTGGCCCATCGGTGCGGTTTGCCGGTGCTGGTGGATCAGGCCCATGGCCGGGGGGAAGCCCTGGCGGCTGGGGCTGATCTGGTGGTGCTCTCCGCCCAGAAAGCTGGCGGCGGCCTGGCCCAGAGCGCGGCCCTGCTGCTCCAGGGCACGCGGGCGGATCGCGAGGCCGTGGCCCGGGCCCTGCTGTGGCTGCAAACATCCAGTCCCAGCGCCCTGCTGCTGGCCTCGGCTGAAGCGGCCCTCAACGATCTCACCAGTGCGGCGGGGCTGCGCCGCTATCGCCGGGCCTGTCGGGTGGGAGAGCACCTGCAAGCCCGCTGCTGCCACGCCGGCCTGCCGCTGCTGGCCAACGACGATCCGCTGCGGCTGGTGCTGCACACCGCCGCCTTGGGCATCAACGGCCTCGAGGCCGATGCCTGGTTGCTGGAGCGGGGGGTGATCGCCGAATTGCCCGAGCCGGGGGTGCTCACCTTCTGCCTGGGGCTGGGGCCGCCGCCGGGGGTGGTGTGGCGGCTGCCCCGTCAGTTGCAGCGGTTGCGGCGGGCCTTGGGGGGCGATCCCCTGCCTCCGTTCAGCCCCCCACCCCTGCCCCTGGTGGCGGAGCCGGAGCTGCCCCTGGGTGTGGCCTGGCGTGCTGCTGCCGAGGCCGTGCCGCTGGCCGCAGCCGTTGGTCGGATCGCCGCCGAACCGCTCTGCCCCTACCCCCCCGGCATTCCCCTGCTGGTGCCGGGCGAGCGGATCGATCCGGCCCGGGCGGCCTGGCTGCAGCAGCAGGCCCGGCTTTGGCCCGGCCAGATCGCTGATACCGTGAGGGTTGTGGCCGGATCGGAGGCCGATGGATTCGCACGCATCGGTGGTTCCTGAGCAGCCTTCCCATCAGGCTTCCTCCCACCAGCCTCCCTACCAGTGGGATTTCGTCACCCCAGGGCTGCCGGACAGCGCCTTTGAGGACGCTCCGGGCTTTAGCCCCACGCCGATGGAGCTGCGGGTGATGCTGCTGGCCCATCTGCGCCCTCGGCCCGATTCCCTGGTGTGGGATGTGGGCGGCGGCACCGGGGCCCTGGCCCTGGAGATTGCCCGCTTGATGCCCAAGGGCGCCGTGCACACCCTCGAACGGGATCCGGATGCCATCGAGCTGCTGGAGCAGAACCGCCGGCGGTTCGGCATCACCAACCTCCACATTCATGCCGGCGCCGCCCCGGCTGACCTGGCCCAACTCCCCGCCCACCCCGACCGCGTGTTGCTGGAGGTGGGGCGTCCCCTGGGGGATGTGCTGCTGGCGGTGTGGGAGGCCTTGGTGCCCCAGGGACGCCTGGTGATCAGCACCGCCAGCCTGGAGGGTCTGGTGGATGCCACCGACACCCTGGGCCAGCTGGCGGCCCGGGATGTGCAGGTGGTGCAGGCCACCGTGCACCGGATGCAGCGGCGCGGCAGCCAGGCCAAGCTGGCGGCGGCGGAGCCCCTGTTTTTGATTGCTGCCGAGCGCTCTGCCCACGTCGAGCCGTCCTGAGCACCGCGTCTTGATCCCTCGCTCCCGCACCCGCACCGCCACCTCCCTGCCTCGGCTGCTCAGCGGCTGGGCGGCGGGTGCCTTTGGCTTCGTGGTGGTGATGCTGGGCGGCTGGTGGTTCACGGTGGCCGTGGGGGTGATCGTGCACCTGGGCCTGCTGGAATTTTTCCGGATGGCCCAGTTCAAGGGGATCCGGCCCGCTACCAAAACCACCCTGGTGGCGGTGCAGTTGCTGCTGGTCAGCACCCAGTTGGCCAGTGGCAGTGCCTCGACGGGTGGTGGCTGGTTTGCCGGCGATGTGGCGGCGGCCGTGCTGCCGGCCTCCGGGGCGGTGATCTGTGGCTGGCTGCTGCTGCAGCCGGTAACCGGCACGATCGCCGACATCGCCGCTTCAATCTTCGGGCTCTTCTATCTGGGCTTTCTGCCCAGCTACTGGATTCGCCTGCGGGAGCTGGCCGGCGAAGCTCTCGCTCCCCACCTGGCAGGCCAACCCTGGCCCGCCAGTGCCGGCCTCGCCCTCACCCTGCTGGCCTGCTTCCTGATCGTGGCCACCGACATCGGCTCCTATGTGATCGGCCGCCGCCTCGGGCGCCACCCGCTGTCGCCGATCTCCCCTGGCAAGACGGTGGAGGGGGCGCTAGGTGGGGTGTCCTGCGCGGTGGCGGTGGGTGCTTTCGGTGGCACCTTGATCGGCTGGAGCTGGGGCTGGTTCATCGGTGCGGTGCTGGGGGCAGTGGTGGCCCTGTTCGCCCTGGTGGGTGACCTCACCGAGTCGATGATGAAGCGCGATGCTGGCTTGAAGGATTCAGGCGATGCGATCCCCGGCCACGGCGGCATCCTCGATCGGATCGACAGTTACCTGTTCGTTCCGGCGGTGGTGTACTCGTTGGTGACGCTGGTGCTGCCGCTGCTGCAGCGCTGAAGAGGCCTGTCAGCCAGCCCCGCTCACACGCTCACCCGGGCGATGCCCAGCAGCTGCAGCATGCCCCCTTCCAGGCGGGCGTCTTCGATGGTGATGCCTGGATCCATGGGCAGCCGGCTGCTGACGTTGCCCGCCCGGGAGCTGATCTCGACGCTGCCCTCCACGGCAGCCACGCTGGTTTCCAACTCGATCAGGTCGAGGGCTCCCAGGCCCCGGGCGGCGAACACCAGGCTGTCGCGGTGCATGCGCAGCTCCACGAGTGGCGCGATGCCAAGCAGCTCCTCGCTGAGGCTGTCCCCCAGGCTCCGCCAAATCGAAGCGCTGAGGGAGCGGGTCAGGCCGTCGGGGGTGAGGCTCACCTGCCCCTGGATCTGGAAAGCGCTCTCAAGCTGAAGGGGTTGGCCCTTGAGCAGGTTGCCGATGTGCACCTGGATCGGGCCACTGCGCAGCTCCACCAGCTCCAGGTGCAGGTCGCGGTACACGACTCGGCGCGCCAGCAGTTGCACCCCCGTCAGCCGGCCTCGCAGCAGCTGCAAGGCCGATCCCTCCAGCTGAATGTCGAGGCTGCCGATGGCCTGGCACTGCTGACGGATCCAGAGCTGCAGGCCGCTGGCCAGCACCTGCATCACCGGTCCGTTGCTGCGTGCGTCGGGGCTGCTCATGGGTGGCGGGGGCTGGCCAGCCAGGTGGCGGCCACGGTGCTGGGTTGGTCGAGATGCGGCAGGTGGCCACAGGCCTCCAGTTCGCGCACCCGGTCTCCGAGCAGAGCGAGGGCAGCGCGCTTCTGGGGAGCCCGCAGGATGCGGTCGTCGGTGCCCCAAAGCACGGCGATGGGCTGGTTGGGCAGCGGGCTGCCGCTGCCGGCAAAGCCGCCGGAGCGGGCAAAGCGCTGCAGGGCCGCGGCCCAGCCGGGGCTCTGGAGATGGAGCGAGGCAATTTCCAGCTCAGCGGCGCCCACGGAGGTCTCGGGATCCGCGAAGGCGGTGCGGCACAGGCCCCGGCGCACGCCCGGTAGAGCCAGGAATCGCACCCCCAGCCCATCGAGCAGGGGCGGCAGGGGCATCGGCCGGCCGGTGAGGCCGGCGGGGGCCAACAGCAGCAGCCGCTCCACCTGCTCCGGCAGCCGCCGCGCCAGCTCCACTGCCACCGAGCCTCCCATCGAGGCGCCGATCAGCCCGAGGCGGGCCGGGTTGCGCTGGCCAATGGCCTGCACCAAGGCCTCCAGGTGGCGCAGCACGCCCTTGGGGCTGTAGTCGCCGCCGGCAGGCCTGGGGCAGAAGCCAAAGCCGAACAGATCGGGGATGAACAGCTGGGCGCCCCCAGCCAGCAGCGGGGTGAGCCGCCGGAATTCCAGAAAGGAGCTGTCGAAGCCGTGCAGCAGCAGCACTGGTGGGCCTTCTCCCAGTACCGCCACGGGCCAGGGCTCTGAGCCGTCCCCGGCATCCAGATCGGGGAGGTGCCACCACTGCACCTGGGCTGCCAACTCCCGCCCCTGGGGATCCAGCAGGCTGCGAGCTGCCTTGATCACCAGGTCTTGGCCAGACTCACGCACGGGATTCACGCGGGCTGGCGCTCGCTGCTGCAGGTGCTCACCAGCGCGGCCAGCAGATCGTTGGGGCCCACGGCGAAGGGCAGGTGGTGCAGGTCGGAGCCCTCGCGGCAGGCGAAGGCACAGGCGTGCTGCAGCTCATCCAGGCCGGCCTGCCCCAGGCCCAGGTCTTCGAGGTTCACCGGTAGCCCCAGCTGGCGGAACAGCGGCAAGAGCTGGCGGCGCGCCTGGGCGGCGAGCTGGCTGCCGCCGAGCACCTCCTCCAGCCGCAGTTGCACCAGGATCCCGAAACCAACCTTCTCTCCATGCAGGTGGCCGTGGCTGGCCTGCAGGTGGGTGAGACCGTTGTGGACCGCATGGGCCGCCACCGTGCGGCAGCGGGCTCCACCGATGCCACCGATCAGGCCGGCGCTGAGGCCGCAGGCCTCCACCACCCGCTCCCAGGCGGCGCTGTGGGGATCCCGCAGGGCTTCTTCGGCTTCGAGCATCAACTGATCGCGCAGCACCCGGGCCATCTGCACCGCCTGTTGCACCAGGCCATCGCCGCTGGCGCCACTGCTCACCGAGGACTCGTACCACTTGGCCATGGCGTCGGCGATGCCGCTGGCCAGGGTGCGGGTCGGGGCCTGGCGCACCAGGGTGTGGTCAAAGATCAGCAGGTCGGGGCAACGGGCAAGTGCCACATCCCCCTGGAAGGCCCCCTGGGGTGTGTACACGTTGGCCAAGGCCGTCCAGCCGGCGCAGGTGGCGGCACTCGTGGGCACCGTGATGCACGGCAGATCGTGCCGGTGGGCCACCAGCTTCCCGGCATCGAGCACCTTGCCGCCGCCAATGGCGATCACGGCATCACAGCCACGCTCCTGGCAGGTGGCGCCGATCCGGCCAAGGTCTTCCTCGCAGCAGTCGTGCTGAAGCTCGGCGCTGTGGGGGTCCAGCACTGTGTGCATCAGCTCGGTGAGGAGCTGCTGCCGCACAGCCGCGGTGGCAGCACTGCGGCCAAGCACCAGGGGCCTGCGGCAGAGCCCTGGAATGCGCTCGAGGCCCTCGGCCCATGCCCCAGGACCCCGCAGCACCTCGGCTGGGGCAATGGTGTGTTGGCTCAGGGGGGTACTCATCCCGGTGTGGTTGTCATCCCCAATCGATGGTAGGGGCCGTAGTCCGGCCCCTGGTCCTTGCTTCAGATGCCAGCCCTCAGACGGCAGGGTTCAGACGCCAGCGGTGGCCAGCTCGGGCTCGGCGGGCAGGGCGGCCTGCTTGCGGATCACCACCTGCTTGTCGTCGTTGACATCGACCAATGCCGCATCGCCATCGCCGATCCGGCCGCTGAGGAATTCCTCGGCCAGAGAGTCTTCCAGCAGGCGCATCACGGCACGGCGCAGCGGACGAGCGCCGTAGGACGGGTTGTAGCCCTCCTCTACCAGCCGCTCCTTGAAAGCCTCGGTGACCGAGAGGTCAATGCCCTTGTCGAGCATGCGGCTGAACACTTCCTTGAGCATGATCTCGGCGATCTCCTTGACTTCGTCGCGGGTGAGCTGACGGAAGACGATGATTTCGTCGAGACGGTTGAGGAATTCGGGGCGGAAGTATTGCTTCAGCTCCTCATTCACCAACGAGCGGATGCGGTTGTAGTTGGTTTCATCCGCATCGCCGCCACCAAATTCGAAGCCGAGGCCGCCACCACCCTTCTCGATCACCTTCGAACCAATGTTCGAGGTCATGATGATCAAGGTGTTCTTGAAGTCGACCGTGCGGCCCTTGGAGTCGGTCAGACGGCCATCTTCCAGCAGCTGAAGCAGCAGGTTGAACACGTCGGGGTGGGCTTTCTCGATTTCGTCGAACAGCACCACGGTGTAGGGACGGCGGCGCACCGCTTCAGTGAGCTGGCCCCCCTCGTTGAATCCCACGTAGCCCGGAGGCGAACCGATCAGCTTGCTGACCGTGTGGCGCTCCATGAACTCCGACATGTCGAGCCGGATCATCGCCTCTTCGCTACCGAAGAAGTAAGCCGCGAGCGACTTGGTGAGTTCGGTTTTGCCCACGCCGGTGGGGCCTGAGAAGATGAAGCTGGCGATCGGCCGGTTGGGGTTCTTGAGGCCCACGCGGGCGCGGCGGATGGCGCGCGACACGGCCTTGACCGCTTCGTCCTGACCGATCAGGCGCTGGTGGAGGGTTTCCTCCATGTTGAGAAGCTTGGCCGACTCGCTCTCGGTGAGCTTCTGCACCGGCACGCCGGTCCAGGAGGCCACGATGTGGGCGATGTCCTCTTCGGTGACCATCGGGGTGCGCTCGGCGTCAGCAGGCGCATCTGCAACGGCAACGTCGACCGCGACGCCGGCTTCGGTGTCGCTTGCTTGGGCCGCGGGCTCCTCGTCCTTGCGGGATTGCAGGATCGAGCGGATCTGCTCGCGCAGTTCCACTTCCTTGTCGCGCAGCTCGCCGGCCTTGGTGAAGTCCTGCTCGCGTACGGCCTCCTCCTTGTCCTTTTGCACGGCCCGCAGCTGCTTGTCGACCTCCTTGGCAGCCGGCGGCAGCTTGGAGTTCATCAGCCGCACCCGGCTGCCGGCCTCGTCCACCAGGTCAATCGCCTTGTCGGGCAAGAAACGGTCGGAGATGTAGCGGTCGCCGAGTGTGGCGGCGGCGATCAGGGCCTCGTCGGCGATCTTGAGGCGGTGGTGGGACTCATAGCGCTCCTTGAGGCCGCGCAGGATCTCGATCGTGTCGACGACGGAGGGTTCGCCCACCATCACCGGTTGGAAACGGCGTTCCAGGGCGGCATCCCGCTCGATGTGCTTGCGGTATTCATCCAGCGTGGTGGCGCCAATGCACTGGAGCTCACCGCGGGCCAGGGCCGGTTTGAGAATGTTGGCCGCATCGATGGCGCCTTCGGCGGCACCGGCACCAATCAGGGTGTGCACCTCGTCGATCACGAGGATCACGTTTCCGGCGCTGCGGATCTCCTCCATGATTTTTTTGAGGCGCTCCTCAAATTCGCCCCGATACTTGGTGCCTGCCACCAGCAGGCCGATATCGAGGGTGAGAACGCGCTTCTCCTCGAGGATGTCGGGAATGTCGCCGGAGTTGATCCGCTGGGCTAGGCCCTCGGCGATGGCGGTCTTACCGACGCCAGGTTCGCCGATCAGCACGGGATTGTTCTTGGTGCGGCGACCCAGGATCTGGATCACCCGCTCGATTTCGTTTTGCCGGCCGACCACCGGATCGAGCTTGCCGTCGGCGGCCTGCTGAGTGAGGTTGCTGCCAAATTCATCCAGGGTGGGGGTTTTGGTTGAGCCCTTGCCGCTGCCGCCACCAGCGGCCACCTCAGCGGTCTCGCCCAGCATGCGAATGACCTGGGTGCGCACCTTGGCTAGGTCGACGCCAAGGTTTTCCAGCACCCGGGCTGCCACGCCCTCGCCTTCGCGGATCAGGCCCAGCAGCAGGTGTTCGGTGCCGATGTAGTTGTGCCCGAGCTGGCGGGCTTCCTCCAGGGACAATTCCAAGACGCGCTTGGCCCGGGGAGTGAAGGGGATCTCCACCGCCACGAAGCCGGAGCCCCGGCCGATGATCTTCTCCACTTCGACGCGGGCGTCCTTGAGGTTGACGCCCATCGACTTGAGCACCTTGGCGGCCACGCCTGTGCCCTCGCCGATCAAACCCAGCAGGATCTGTTCGGTGCCCACAAAGTTGTGACCCAGGCGACGAGCCTCTTCCTGGGCCAGCATGATCACCTTGATGGCCTTCTCGGTAAACCGCTCGAACATGGGGCGGGGCCTTGTGCAAGTGGAACCAAGCTACCAGGGTTGACGGGTGAGGTGTGGTTTACGCCTGATCAAAGGCAAATCCACTGCAACAGCAGGGTCTCGGCTGGTTTTCGGCAATATCTCAATTCAAGCAATTGCTGGTTTTCAGCAATAAGAAAAGCCGGTTATCCACACCCGGGCTTCGCATCATTGACCGGGGTTAACCGCAGCCATTGGATCAGGGCATCGTCTCCGTTGCGGTAGTAACCGCGACGCAGGCCCGCATCCTGGAAGCCCAGGCCGCGGTAGAGGGCGACGGCGGCGCTGTTGCCGGGTGCTACTTCCAAGGTGGCGTGCGCGGCCCCCTGCTGTTGAGCATGGTCCAGCAGTGCTTGCAGCACCTGGCGGCCCAGCCCCTGCCGCCGCCGCTCGGGGGCTACCGCCACCAGGGTGATGTGCAGTTCATCCACCACCAGCCAGCCACTGGCCATGGCCACCAGGTTGTTTCCGTGCCACAGCCCCACCCCGGGGCGCCCCGGTTCGGCCAGCTCGCTCTGCCATTGGCTGCGGCTCCAGAGGCCCTGCAGGCTGGCCTGGTCGAGGGCCAGGCAGTCCTCCAGGTGTGCGGAGGTGAGATTGCCGGGGCGCAGCGCCATCGGGACGTTCCGTACATTCATCATCTCTTTATCCCCATTGCGGCCCCAGCCATGGTGATCTCCCGTGAGCCCGTCGCGCTGGCCCAACCCTTTGAAGCGGATCGGGATGCGCTCAGCCCCAACCGCAACCTCACACCGCTCACCACAGCCCTCGACAGCGAGGGTCGGCTGACGGTGGCGGGATGTGCCCTGAGCGACCTGGCCCGCACCTACGGCACACCGCTGTATGTGCTGGATGAGGCCACCCTGCGGGGCACCTGCAGCGCCTACCGCGAGGCCCTGGCCAAGCACTACCCCGGCGAAGCCTTGGCCCTCTACGCCTCGAAGGCCAACAGCTCCCTGGCGATTACCGCCTTGGTGGCTGCCGAGGGCCTGGGCCTCGATGCGGTGTCGGCTGGTGAACTGCTCACGGCACTCCAAGGCGGCATGCCGGCGGAGCGGATCGTGTTCCACGGCAACAACAAAAGTCGCGAAGAGCTGGCCCTGGCCGCCGAGCGGGGCGTCACCGTGGTGGCCGACAACTGGCGCGATCTGGAGTTGCTGGCTGAGCTGACGCCTGGATTGGCAGGGCCCGTGCAGCTGATGCTGCGCTTCACGCCGGGCATCGAGTGCCACACCCATGAATACATCCGCACCGGACACCTCGACAGCAAGTTTGGCTTCGATCCCGACCAGCTGGAGGGGGTGTTGCAGCACCTGGCGGGCTGCCCTTGGGCCCGCCTCACGGGCCTGCACGCCCACATCGGCTCCCAGATCTTCGAGCTGCAGCCCCACCGCGACCTCGCCGGTGTGATGGCCGATGCCCTGGCCCTGGCCCGTGCGATGGGCCACCCAGTGGAGGATCTCAACGTGGGAGGCGGCCTTGGCATCCGCTACATCGCCAGCGACGACCCGCCGAGCATTGATGCTTGGGTGAGCACCGTTGCCGGTGCGGTGGTGGCGGCTTGCCAGGAGCGGGGGCTGGTGTTGCCCCGGCTGCTGTGTGAGCCCGGCCGCTCCCTGGTGGCCACCGCCGGCGTCACCGTTTACGCGATCGGCAGTCGCAAAGACATCCCCGGCCTGCGCACCTACCTGTCGGTGGATGGCGGCATGAGCGACAACCCCCGGCCGATCACCTATCAGTCCCAGTACACGGCACTGCTGGCGGATCGCCCCACCGCCGAGGCCCGTGAGGTCGTCACCGTGGCAGGCAAGCACTGCGAATCCGGCGATGTGCTGCTCAAAGACGTCGCCCTGCCGCCGGCCACCAGCGGAGACGTGCTGGCGGTGTTTGCCACCGGTGCTTACAACGCCTCGATGAGCTCCAACTACAACCGCATCCCGCGGCCCGCCGCGGTGCTGGTGCACGACGGGGTGGCCGACTTGGTGCAGCGCCGTGAGCAGCCGGAGGACTTACTGCGCTACGACGTGCTGCCGGCTCGCTTGCGCTCGGTAGGCTGACCCCATCGATTGGGTGGGTTGTGATCGGGCCGCAACTGGGTGAGTTGCTACGGCTGATCGATCCTCGCCTGGTCTTGGATTTGCTGTTTGCAACCGGCCTGGGCGTGTTGGTGCTCGGCCGGGTCACCGAGGCGCGCACCCTGTGGCTGCTGCGCGGCTACCTGTTGCTGGTGGCGCTGGCCTGGGTGGTGCAGCGCTACGCCAACCTGCCGCTCACCAGCAAGCTGGTGGATGCCCTGGTGTTGGCTTGCAGCCTGGCCTTGGCGATCCTGTGGCAGGGGGAGCTGCGCCGGTTGATGGAGCTGTTGGGCACAGGCCGCCTCGGCGTGTTGTTCGGCAGTCGGACCCGCGACCAGCTTGGATCCGGCTCGGTGGCTGTGCTCAGTGAGGCCGCGGGGCGCCTTTCCCAGTCACGCCGCGGGGCGCTGATCGTGGTGGATTTTGGCAGCGACCTGCGGCCCGAGGACTTCCTCAACCCCGGCATCGGCCTCGACGCCAAGCTGACGGTGGACCTGCTCCTCAACCTGTTTGCCGCCGATACCCCTTTGCACGATGGCGCCGTGCTGGTGAAGGCCAACCGGATCGTGGCCGCCGGCGTGATCCTGCCCCTCTCGCGCCAGGGCATCAACCGCTACGGCACCAGGCATCTTGCGGCCCTGGGCCTCACCGAACGGTTCGACCAGTGCCTGGCGATCGTGGTGTCGGAGGAAACTGGCACCCTGTCGCTGGCGAGTCAGGGGCGACTGGAGCGCCCGATCACCAGCAGCCGCTTGCACGATTTGCTGAGCCAGGCCCTGGCCTTGCCCACAGGGCGTAGCGTGGCAAAGGACACGCCGGATTCCCGCGGATGAGTCGCGCCCCGGCGACCACCACTGTGACTGCCCCGCAGGCCATGCAGCCCGGCCTCGATCCGGCACGGCTGCCCGGCCATGTGGCCGTGATCATGGATGGCAACGGGCGCTGGGCCAAGCAGCGCAACCTGCCGCGGGTGATGGGCCATCGCGAGGGCGTTGAGGCGCTCAAGCGCACCCTGCGGCTCTGCAGCAACTGGGGGATCGGTGCCCTCACCGCCTACGCCTTCTCCACCGAAAACTGGAGCCGTCCTGGCGAGGAGGTCAGCTTTCTGATGACCCTGTTTGAGCGGGTGCTGGCCCGCGAACTGCACGCTCTGGAGCAGGAGCAGGTGCGGATCCGCTTTCTGGGGGATCTTGAGCCGCTGCCCGAAGGCCTCCAACGGCTGATTGCCGATGCCACCGTGCGCACCGCCGCCAACACCGGCATTCACTTCAACGTGTGCACCAACTACGGCGGCCGGGCTGAGCTGGTGCGGGCCGCCCAGCGGCTGGCCGAGCGCTGCGTTGCCGGTGAGCTCAATCCCCGCGCGATCGATGAGCAGCGCTTCAGCGCCGAACTCCATACCGCCGGCGAGCCTGATCCCGATTTGCTGATCCGCACCAGCGGTGAGCGCCGCATCAGCAACTTCCTGCTCTGGCAGCTGGCCTACGCCGAAATTCACATCACCGATGTGCTCTGGCCCGATTTCGATGAGGCGG
>JBIPLV010000292.1:0-4088 GCA_044369475.1 Cyanobium sp.
ATTCACGCACGACGGCCGAGGTGCTCGACATCTTCGACGACCTGCACCGCAGCGGCATGACCGTGGTCATGGTCACCCACGAAGACGATGTGGCTGCCCGGGCGCAGCAGGTGATTCACTTTCGCGATGGACGCATTGCAGCCTGAGGTTCAGGCCTGACAACGACGGCTGCTTCGCTTCTTGTCACGTCAGCTGAGCGGTTGGCTGCGCGACTTGAGCATGCCGAGATCTGAGATGCAGTGCTTGCTCAGCAGATCGCGCAAAAAGAACAGCAGCGACAGCTGGAAGCTCACCATGGCAATCAGAAACAGGGCTCCCACGATTAGTCCCACGCGCTGGCCACTCAGGGCTCCGTAGAAGAGGATCCCGACATCGAGCGCGATCAGCAGCCCACTGCCCCCAGCCGCCACCATGGCATTGCGGGTGAGCGTGACGCGCCGCCGCAGAATCGGGCGAAAGCGCAGCAAACGAGTCAGCAGGGCGGCCGCATCGGCGTCGCGATCGCTGCGGGCTTCGCAGTCGGTCATCTCTTGGTCGAGGCGAAGTTGACGTTCGGCGAAGTAATGCAACCGGTTGGTCAGGACCAGCAGAAACGAGGTCACCGCCGTCAACATGAACACCGGTGCCGCAGCCACCTGAAGCGTCTGCGACACACGCTCCACATCCTGACCGAACTGGGTTGCCAGTGCTCCCAGCAGAGGCGTTCCCCACACAGGAATGACCTCAGGTGTTGGGGCAGCCGTTCAGCGCTGGCTTGCCGCTGAAGCGGTCCTCGATCCAGGGCAAATAGTAGGGCTCTGAAGCTGCAGGGGTGGAGAAGTGGGTGTTGTTGCCCGGCAGCTCGTTGCGGCTCATCACGGCTCCCTGTTTGCATGCCGCCTGGGCATACAGCTTGTGCATCACCGGCGGCACCACGTCATCCTGATTGCCCCAGTAAATGACGACAGGAGCCATGGGCTTGAGACCCGGTGACTGCTTCTGGATGGCTTTGACCCAGGCCAGGGCATTGGTCGGTGTGGCCTTGAGCATTTGCTTGTAGCTGTTGCCGTAGCTGTAGCTGAACGAGGCGCTCAGCTCATGGATGCACTTGCGCCGCATGATCGCGTTGATCTGAGCGGTGGCCTGCGGCGTCAACAGGTCACTGATGTTTAGACCGGGTTCAGCAGCTGCCAGACCCCAATAGAACATCATCAAATGGGTGAAGTTGAAGACATTGCCGCCCATCTGACCGTTAAATGCCTGGATCAACGTCGCCGCTTCTGCTTCTGTTGTGATCCCTGTCGGCATTTGAATGCCGATGTCTTCGGGGGCCATCGCCACAAAGCCGAGGATGTCGATCGGCGCGACCCCTTCGTTGGATTTGGCGTAGTCGCCCTGGCCAGCTGCGCCAATGGTGGCGCCGCCGCCCTGGCTCCAGCCGTAGACGACCGCTTTCTCGCCCGCCTGGGCTGGTTTGAAGTCACGGGCAGCCCGCAGGGCGTTGATCACATCACGTCCGTTGGAAACGGCCTGGGCGTATTGGTGATCGCCTGGCCCCCCCAGTCCCTGGTAGTCGGTGGCCACGATCACGTAGCCCTTCTGGATCAACGGCTCCATCGCCGGCAGGCCAAAATCGCTTCCGCTGGTGCCGCTGGGCAGCAGGATCTGGTTAAGGGGCTGGGCCGGCTGGGGCATCTGGCTGGGGCCGCAGCGGCGAGCGGTGCCGGTGGTGCCATGGGCCCAGGCCATCAACTTGCGACCCCCAGCCGGTGCGGCTGCCGTGGGCACGGCGATCACGGCGGTGGCAACGGTGCGCCGGTCAGCTCCATCACTGGAGACGTAGGCGATGCGCCAGGCCTTGCTGCCGGGTACCGTGCTGACAGTGGGCTCAGAGTCCAGTACCTTGCCCAGCGGCTGGCCTTGGGGGTTCAGTTTGCTGGTGTTCGCATAAAAAGGTGCCAGATAGATCTTCGGTTCGGCCTGCACGGCGGCAGCAGGCAGCAGTCCCAGCCCGGCTGCGGCGATGAGAGCTCCCAGTCGTCGCCGCAACGCGCCGGTCTTGAGCTCTGTTCCGGTCTTGACGGGTGAAGCGGAGAGCATGGGCGAGCCGAATGGGCCAAACTATGCAGACCCTTGTTAGTCCTGAAATCAGGTGTGCGCCCCTTTTGTAGCGGTTCTCAACCCTTGAAATGGACGCGACTGTTGCTGTTTGCTGTGGCGTTGTCGGCTGTTGATGCGCGATCAGTGTGTGCTGAGGAGTTGCCCAACGGCGCGCCGATTCCTGACAGCATCCCTGCCAATCCGGTGCCGATCGAGATGTTTGCTGGTACCGGAGAGCTCGGTCGTTTGCTGGGCATCAAGCCCGGGAGCGGTTTTCGCTTGGGTGGCAGTGTTGTTGGCGAAGCCAGCAACTTTGTGGAGGGCAGTTTTGCCCCAGGCAGCACCTTTGGTAATGGGTTATTCATCCTTCAGCTCGAAGGCGATCTTGAGAAGCTCGCTGGCATCAAGGACAGCAAGGTGTCGGTCAGCGGCCTCCAGTTCAATGGCAGTCCAGCCAATTTTTACAGCGGTGCGATTCAGGGTTTCACTAATCTTCCCTCGACGCCGCCGTTCAACCGCACAGAGCTTTACACCTACTGGATCAGCAAAGGCTTTCCAAGCAACCGCCTCTATCTACGTGTTGGCAAGCAGGTTGCTAACACTTTGTTTAACAATGTAGTATTGGGAAACCGCGATCTGCCACCTCGTTTTGAGCAGGCTGTTTCAGGCCTGATTTATTCACCACTCTATGAAAATCCGACGCTATTTGGACGGGTTCCCAGCAGTTACAACTCGGCACTGGGCCTGACGGCGCAGTGGTTTCCCGGGCGAAATGGCAATACTTATTTCAACTACGGCATTTTTGATGGCAATGGCGCTAAGCCTGGCTATCAGACCGGACTGGCAGCGCCTTGGATCAACAACTATCTGTTTCAGATCGCTGAGTTCGGGGTGCGCTGGAATCTTGGTTCAGGCCGGTTGCCGGCGAAGTTTGCGATCGGTGGTTGGTTGCAAACCGGTGAACTGCAGACGCCAAAATCAACCTTCAATCGGCTGGTGAACGGTACCAATGCAGGAACCGCTAATGGTGCATCAGGTTTCTATCTGTACGGTACCCACAGGCTGTGGTATCGCAGGCCCTGGAGGGATCCAAGCGGTGTTTCCATATTCTATCAATTCGGGTATACGAATTCCCAGGCTTCGTTGGTTCATCAATATGCAGGAATTGGCTTGTCGGCGTTCGGCCTGATTAACGGCAGGCCACACGACAATTTTGGTATCGGCCTGGCTTATGCCAAGCCCAACCCCAACAAGAATTCCGAGTTTTTTGTGCTGCCATGGATTTTTCCTGGCAATTACAATGGCCGACCCTTGGCAGAAATTGAAACACCGGAATTGATGCTGCAGCTCTATTACCAGTTTTCCCTGGCCAAAGCGACCTATCTCGAGCCGGCTCTGACCTACATTCCCAAGCCCAGTCTGATTGGTGATCCTGCAACGGTGGCGTTCACCATGCGGCTGATCAAGCAGTTCTGATGGCCCCATTGCCAGCAATGCTTGCGAGGGTTGCGTCCTTTGACGCTGCCGGGGCGCTCGTCGTCGTGCTGGATGCGGGATTCGTTGTCTTGGCCCAGACCCCTGTGCGCTTTGACATGCCATGGTTGCACCTGGGTGTGCGGGCCACCAGTTAGACCATTGGGAATCCCTTGATTGTCGGTGGCGACAATGGTCTAACCCTTGCAGATCAGGGCTTCCATGGCCGATCTTGCGTGAGCCAGACCCAGGACGCTGCAGGTCCCTGCCGTGCACCAGGAACGCTTGATGAGACGGCTCTGTGCTGTGACTCTGATCATCGCGTTTCAGCCAAGCGTCTGTTCAGAAAATCATGCCGGCTTCCAACTTCCCTTCCTGGATTGCTTGCAGAAATTGTTGGTAATCCCGTTCTGCTTGATCGGCATAGCTCAGGGCATAGCGTTCCATCGCCTGGTCAAAGGCTTTCCCCGCGTCCAGAAAGCCGGCGATGGCGATGCGATCGCCCGAGCGGGCATGGGCCTTGGCCAGCACCCGGC
>JBIPLV010000057.1:0-14011 GCA_044369475.1 Cyanobium sp.
TGGGCAAGGGTTCGGCCCAGTCGCTGCGCGGCCTCGGCGCCACCGTGATGATCGCCGAGATCGACCCGATCTGCGCCCTGCAGGCTGCCATGGAGGGCTACCGCGTGGTGCGCCTCGACGACGTGGTCGGCGATGTCGACATCTTCGTGACCGCCACCGGCAACTTCAAGGTGATCCGCCACGAGCACCTGATCCAGATGAAGGATCAGGCGATCGTGTGCAACATCGGCCACTTCGACAACGAGATCGATGTGGCCTCGCTGAAGCAATACACCTGGGACAACATCAAGCCCCAGGTGGATCACATCGTGCTGCCCTCCAGCAACAAGATCATCCTGCTGGCCGAGGGCCGGCTGGTGAACCTGGGCTGCGCCACCGGCCATCCCAGCTTCGTGATGAGCAACTCTTTCACCAACCAGGTGCTGGCTCAGATCGAGCTGTTCACCAAGGGTGAGCAGTATGAGAAGCAGGTGTATGTGCTGCCCAAGCACCTCGATGAGATGGTGGCCCGCCTCCACCTCGACAAGATCGGCGCCAAGCTCACCGAGCTCACCACCGAGCAGGCCGATTACATCAACGTGCCGGTGGAAGGGCCCTACAAGCTCGAGCACTACCGCTACTGATGGGGTCTGCCTGAGCTGGTGTGATCCGCCCGCCCGCACATGCGTGCGAACGGCGGACTTGGATCACACCAGCTCAGGCGGACCAGGAGCCTGGCCTGCAGGACTGCTTGCGGCTGGCCGTGATTCGAAGCCCTCGCTGGAGTTCCGGCGAGGGCTTTTTGTTGGCCTGGGGGCGCCTGACGGTCCCCAGGCGCCTGGCGCTCAGAAGGGCACTTCCTCTTCGCTGGGGGCGCCGCCGCCAAAGCCGCTGCCCATGCCCCCGCCCATGGCGCCTTCGCCGTCGCGCTTGGAGCCGAGTAGCTCGAGTCGGTCGACCCGGATCACGGGCTTGGTGCGCTCCTCGCCGCTGGCCCGGTCGGTCCAGCGGTCGAGCTTGAAGCTACCGATGATGCCCACCAGGGCTCCTTTGCGGACGTAGTCGGCCGCCACCTGGGCCTGCTTGCCCCAGATTTCCAGATTGAACCAGTCGGGCTCGTCGTCGCGGCTGCGGCGGTTGACGGCGAGGGTGAGGTTGGCCACCACGCTTCCCGATTCGAAATAACGGACTTCGGGGTCGCGGCCGGCCCGGCCGACGAGGGTGATGGAATTCACGCCCATGGGGATGTCTCCTGTTGCTGATGGATCAATGATGCGGCACCCGGTTCGGTTGCCACCTTTCATCAGTTCCACCGTTCGGGCCGTCTGTAACACCCTCGTATGATTCGGCCCTTGCAGGCCGGGCGTCCGTGTTTTTTCGTCGTTTCCAGTTTTCGCGGGATATCGGGATCGATCTGGGCACCGCCAACACGCTGATCTTCGTGTCAGGCAAAGGCATCGTGCTGCAGGAGCCCTCTGTGGTGGCGATGGATCTCGAGAAGGGCGTGCCCCTGGCCGTGGGCGATGAGGCCAAGATGATGCTGGGCCGTACCCCCGGCAACATCCGTGCCGTGCGCCCGCTGCGCGATGGCGTGATCGCCGATTTCGACGCGGCCGAGCAGATGATCAAAACCTTCATCCAGAAGGCCAACGAGGGCCGTGGCATCGTCGCCCCGCGGCTGGTGATTGGCATCCCCAGTGGCGTCACCGGCGTTGAGCGCCGCGCGGTGCGGGAGGCCGGCCTGGCCGGGGCCCGCGAGGTGCACCTGATCGACGAGCCCGTGGCGGCCGCGATCGGGGCTGGCCTGCCCGTTACCGAGGCGGTGGGCACCATGATCGTCGACATCGGCGGCGGCACCACTGAGGTGGCGGTGCTGAGCCTGGGGGGCACTGTGATCAGCGAGTCGGTGCGGGTGGCTGGCGACGAGCTCAGCGACGCCATCGGCATTTATCTGAAGAAAGTGCACAACCTGGTGGTGGGCGAGCGCACCGCCGAGGACATCAAGATCCGCATCGGCTCCGCCTTCCCCGACGACGCCCACGACAACACCTCGATGGACGTGCGCGGCCTGCACCTGCTCTCCGGCCTGCCCCGCACCATCAACGTGCGCGCCGGCGACATCCGCGAGGCGATGGCCGAACCCCTCAACGTGATCGTGGAGGCCGTGAAGCGCACCCTGGAGCGCACCCCCCCTGAGCTGGCTGCCGACATCGTCGATCGCGGCATCATGCTTGCCGGCGGCGGTGCCCAAGTGCGCGGCATCACCGACTTGATCAGCCACGAAACCGGCATCCTCACCCACGTGGCCGAAGACCCCCTGCTGTGTGTGGTGAACGGTTGCGGCATGGTGCTGGAGGATTACAAGCGTCTGCAGCGCGTGCTCGACACCCCTGACTTCGCTCGTCAGACCGCCTGATCCCGATGCAGGCCGGCCGCAGGCTTCGCCTCCCCGCCCTGCGGGTGATCCTTCAGGCCTGGCCCTGGGGCCTGCTGCTGCTGGCCCTGGTGGCGGTGCGGCTCAGCAAGGGGGCGGGCGTCAGCGATGCCTATGCCCTACTCAGCCGTCCCTTCTGGCCCGGCAGCGCCCAGGGGGAGTGGATCCGCAGTGCCCAGAGCCTCAGCGACCAAACCCGGCTGCGCCAGCTTGATGCCGACAACCGCCGGCTGCGGGAGTTGCTGGACCTGCAGGGCCGGGGCGGCCGTGAGGTGTCGGCGCCGGTGATTTCCCGGCAGGCCGGGGGTTGGTGGCAGCAGCTGGTGATCGGTCGCGGCGAGCTGCAGGGCATCCGGCCCGGCCTGCCGGTTACGGCGCCCGGGGGCCTGATCGGCAGGGTCGCCAGCGTCACGCCCACCACCGCCACCGTTGCCCTGCTCACCGATCCCGGCAGCCGCGTGGGCGTCTGGGTGGGCCGCACCCAGCGCCATGGCCTGCTCACCGGGGTCGGCACCAGCCGGCCGGTGCTGCGCTTTCTGGAGAAGGACCCGGGCGTGCGACCCGGCGATGTGGTGGCAACGTCGCCGGCCAGCACCCTGGTGCCGCCCAACCTCATCGTTGGGGTGATCCAGTCGGTTGACGATCGCGCCGTGCCGGCCACCGAAGCCGTGGTGCAGCTCAGTGCCCCGGTGGATGCGGTTGATTGGGTGCAGGTGCGGTTGCCGTGAGTCGCCTGTCCCGCCACGGCTGGTGCGTGGCCACCGCTCTGCTGGTGCCGTGGCTGGTGCTGGCCGCCCCGGCGCCCTTGACGCTGGCGGGGGTGCCGCCGGCCTGGCCGGTGCTGTGGCTGCTGCCCTGGGCGCTGGTGGATGGTCCGCTCTCCGGGGCCCTGGCCGGTGTGGGGCTGGGCCTGGTGCTGGACGGGCTCCAGCTCGGCCCGATCACCCAGATTCCCGTCCTGGGCTTGCTGGGCTGGTGGTGGGGCCGGCTGGGGCGCCAGGGTCCGCCGATCGAGCGCAGCTTCAACCTGGGTCTGCTGGCCCTGTTGGGCACGGCCCTGCAGGGGGCCAGTTTGCTGGTGCAGGGGGCGCTGCTGCAGTCCCAGCAGGCGGGGGCCTGGGTGGTGGCGCCAGCCCTGCACACCTGGCTCGCCCAGATGCTGCTCACGGCCCTTTTGGCGCCGCTGCTGTGCTCCTTGCAGCTGCTGCTGTGGCGCCAGCAGGTCCAGGGCGGGCGAAGCTGAGCCGATGGCACGTGAGCACGGCCGGCGACGCTTTCTTGAGCTTTTGGGCGGAGGCTCGGCAGCAGCCCTGCTGGCGGCCGGGCTGGGCAGTTGCGGCGCCCCGGGGGGGCAGGGCCCCGGTGCTGAGCGGGTGCTCAACTTCTGGACCCTGGACCTGGCCCCCAAGTTCAACGGTTATCTGCAGGGCTTGATCGCCGCCTGGGAGCGCCAGACCCCCGGCCTGCGGGTGCGTTGGACCGACGTGCCCTGGAGCTCGGTGGAGCGCAAGCTGCTGGCGGCTGTGTTCGCCCGTACCGCCCCCGATCTCGTCAACCTCAACCCGCCCTTTGCCGCCAACCTGGCGAGCAAGGGGGGGCTGCGGGATCTCACCGCCGTGCTGCCCACCGGCGCGGCAGACGCCTATCTGCCGGCGATCTGGGACGCTGGGCGCCAAGGGGCCGGGTCGGGCGCGGCGGCGCAGCAATTTGCCATCCCCTGGTATCTGACGGCCCGGATCACCATGGCCAACCGCCGGCTGCTGGAGCGGGCCGGCTACGGGGCGCCGCCGCGCTCCTGGGAGGAGGTGCCCGCCTTTGCCGAGGCGGTGCGCCGCCGCACCGGCCGCTATGGCCTGTTTGTCACGGTGGTGCCCGATGACTCGGCTGAGCTGTTGGAAACCCTGGTGCAGATGGGGGTGCAGCTGCTCGATCCCGACCACCGCGCTGCGTTCAACAGCTCGGCCGGCCGCCGCGCCTTCGCCTTCTGGAGCGACCTCTACCGCCGCGGGCTGCTGCCGCGGGAGGTGGTGAGCCAGGGCTACCGACGGGCGATCGAGCTCTACCAGTCCGGCGACCTGGCCCAGGTGGCCACCGGCCCCGATTTTCTGCGCAACCTGCAGACCAATGCCCCCGGCATTGCCGCCGTGACGGCTCCCTTCGCCCCGCTCACAGGGGCCGGTGGGGAGGCCAACGTGGCCGTGATGAACCTGGTGGTGCCGAAGCAGAGTGCCCTGGCGGCCGAGGCGGCTCAGTTCGCGCTGTTTCTCACCAATGGCCCCAACCAGCTGGCCTTCGCCGAGCAGGCGCGGGTGCTGCCCTCCAACCGCGAGGCGCTGCAGCAGCTGGAGGCCTCCCTGGCGCTCGCTGGTGGGGGCGCGGTGGGCGCCCGGGAGAGTGCCGAGGAGGATCTGGTGCAGCGGGCCCGGTTGCTCTCCGCCCAAACCCTGCGGCGGGCGCGGGTGCTGGTGCCTGCCAGCCCAGGGGTGAAGCGGCTGCAGGCGATCGTGTACACCCAGCTGCAGCGCGCCATGCTCGGTCAGGTGGGCAGCGATGCTGCTTTGGCTGCAGCGGCCGACGAGTGGAACCGCTACGCGCGTGCCCGCTGGGGCTGAGAGAAAGGGCTGGTATCAGCAGTGCCGCGATCTGTCTGTTTCTGCAGAAATCCTTAAAAGTGGCCAGATCGGCTCCGGCATCGGCGATTTGGGGGATGACCGCAGGGTGCTTTGAGGGGTATGGTTGCGATTCTTCATCCCGGCTCCTCGCCCATGCCCTCGGAGGACAGGCCCAGTTCGGATGACAGGCCCAGTTCGGGGGATCGAGCGTTTCGTCCAGCGGCTGCTGCGCCCATCGCTGCTGAGCCCGTCTCTGCTGAGCCCGTCTCCGCTGAGCCCTTCGCCGCCGCCTCCTCCGACATGTTTGGGTCTGCCCCAGCGGAGCCGAAGGCCACTGTGATGGTGGTGGACGACGAAGCTGCAGTGCGCCGCGTGCTGGTGATGCGCCTGCAGCTGGCCGGTTACCGGGTGATCTGCGCCGAGGACGGCGAGGAGGCCCTCAGCCTGTTCCACCAAGAGCAGCCCGATCTCGTCGTGCTCGACGTGATGCTGCCCAAGCTCGATGGCTTTGCGGTGTGCCGGCGCTTGCGGGCCGAATCCTGCGTGCCGATCATCTTCCTCTCGGCCCTCGATGCCATCGCCGAGCGGGTATCCGGCCTGGATCTCGGTGCTGACGATTACCTGCCCAAGCCCTTCAGCCCCAAGGAGCTTGAGGCCCGCATCGCCACGATCCTGCGCCGGGTGGGCCGGGGCTCGGCCGCCACGGAGCCGCGGGAGGTGCAAAGCGGCAGCGGCGTGCTGCGGGTGGGTGATCTGGTGGTCGACACCAACCGCCGCCAGGTCACTCGCGACGGCGAGCGCATCGGCCTCACCTACACCGAATTCAGCCTGCTGGAGCTGCTGTTCCGCGAGCCGGGGCGGGTGGTGCCCCGGGCTGAGATTCTCGAGCAGCTCTGGGGTTACCCGCCGCGGCGCGCCGCCGACCTGCGGGTGGTGGACGTGTATGTCGCCCGCCTGCGCGGCAAGCTCGAGCCCGATCCGCGCAACCCGGAGCTGATCCTCACCGTGCGCGGCACCGGCTATGCCTCCCAGCGCATGGCTGAGTCGGGCATGGCGGCGAATGCCTGAGGCACAACAGCCTGCCTGAGGCACAACAGCCTGCCTGATCCCGCCGTCGGGCGTTCCTGCAGGATGGGCCGGTTGAGCCCCCTGTCTGCCTTGTCGGAGCTGCGCGAGACCCGTCTGGAGAAAGCCGCAGCCCTGGCGGCCCTGGGCCAGGGGCCCTATGGCCTGCGCTTTGAGCCCACCCACCGCACCGCCGCGCTGCAGCAGGCCCACGCCGACCTGGCCAACGGTGAAGAGCGCGATCTGGCGGTGGCCGTGGCCGGCCGGGTGATGACCCGGCGGGTGATGGGCAAGCTCGCTTTCTTCACCCTGGCCGATGAAACCGGCCCGATCCAGCTGTTTATCGAGAAGGCCACCCTGGCGGCCTCCATGCCGGAGGATCCCGAGGCCTTCGCCCACCTCACCTCCCTGGTGGATGCCGGCGATCTGATCGGCGTGCAGGGCAGCCTGCGCCGCACCGATCGCGGTGAGCTGTCGGTGAAGGTGAAGGGCTGGACCATGCTCACCAAATCGCTCCAGCCCCTGCCCGACAAATGGCATGGCCTGGCAGACGTGGAGAAGCGCTACCGCCAGCGCTATCTGGATTTGATCGTGTCGCCCGACACCCGCGAAACCTTCCGCCGCCGGGCCCTGGCGGTGAGTGCCATGCGCCGCTGGCTCGATCAGCGCGACTTCCTCGAGATCGAAACGCCGGTGCTGCAGAGCGTGCCGGGGGGCGCCGATGCCCGACCGTTCGAAACCCACCACAACGCCCTCGATCTGCCCCTCACCCTGCGCATCGCCACCGAGCTGCACCTCAAGCGGCTGGTGGTGGGCGGCTTCGAGCGGGTGTACGAGCTGGGCCGGATCTTCCGCAACGAGGGGATCAGCACCCGCCACAACCCCGAGTTCACCTCGGTGGAGATCTACCAGGCCTACGCCGACTACACCGACATGATGGCGCTCACCGAGCAGCTGATTGCTCACGTGTGCCAGCAGGTGTGCGGCACCACCCAGATCAGTTACCAGGGCACGGCGATCGATCTGGCGCCCCCCTGGCGCCGGGCCACGATGCACGAGCTGGTGCAGACCGCCACGGGTCTGGATTTCACCAGCTTCGGCAGCCGCGAGGATGCTGCTGCGGCGATGGCGGCCCAGGGGCTGGAGGTGCCGGCCCTGGCCGATTCCGTGGGCCGGTTGCTGGTGGAGGCCTTCGAGCAGCGGGTGGAGGCCGACCTGATCCAGCCCACCTTTGTGATTGATTACCCCGTGGAAAACTCGCCCCTGGCCCGGGCCCACCGCAGCAAGCCCGGGATGGTGGAGCGCTTTGAGCTGTTCATCGTGGGCCGCGAAACCGCCAATGCCTTCAGCGAGTTGATCGACCCGGTGGACCAGCGCCAGCGCCTCGAAGCCCAGCAGGCCCGCAAGGCCGCTGGCGACGACGAAGCCCAGCAGGTGGATGAAGACTTCCTCCAGGCCCTGGAGGTGGGCATGCCCCCCACCGGCGGCCTGGGCATCGGCATCGATCGGCTGGTGATGCTGCTCACCGACAGCCCCTCGATCCGCGATGTGATCGCCTTCCCGCTGCTGCGTCCAGAGGTGCGGACCGAGGCGCGTCCCGAGGGCCGGCCGAGCGCAATGGGATAATCACTTCAGTAGGCAATCTCCCCCATTAGGGGGCCAGCGATTCCATGAGTGGCGAGCGCGTCGGTTTTCGCTTCAAACACGCGGATGCTGTGGTGAAGCGCAACCCCCAGGGCCGCTCGCGCCGGGGCTGGGTGATGGAGCCGGTGGAGCAAACCACCAGCCGCGGCACCAAGATGCCCGCCTACCGGATTCGTTGGCGCGATAGTGAACGTCCCGAGATCGTGCTGCAGCACATGCTGATCGCCGATCCCGACCCCACTCCGCCGCCTGATGGCGTCAGCCTGGTGCCCCCGGCTCCCAAGGCTTGATCAGCTCCAGCCGCGCAGGCGGTAGATCGCCAGCCCCAGGTGCTCTTTCAGGGCCACGGTGCTGAGATACAGCGCTTCGGCGTCAGGCAAGAAACCCTTGAGCGTGTTGCCAGCGGTGGGTTGGCCGTAGTGGGCCCGATCCGGCAGCTGGTAGTCGCAGGCCACCGGCACCACCTTCAATCCGCTGCGTTGCTGGAACGTGGCCAGCGAGCGGGGCATGTGAAAGGCGCTGGTCACGAGCAGCACCCGGGTCCAGCCCCGCCGCCGGCCCAGGGCGCCGATGTCGCGGGCTTCCTCTGCTGTGTTGCGGGAGCCGGGGTTCAGCAGGATCCGATTGGCTGGCAGGCCTAGCTCCTGGGCCAGATCTCGGGCCCAGAGCGCTTCCGGCGGGGCGGGATCGTTGCTCGTGAAGCTCACCCGGCCGCCGCTGGTCACCAGCATCGGCGCCAGGCCCCGGCGCACCAGCTGCACGCCGCGCAGCAGCCGGTCGCCGCCTTCCGCCACTTCGACCCCCTGCCGGGGTGGCAAGGCTGGCCGCAATCCGCCGCCCAGCACCACCACCGCATCGGCCTGGGGCAGCTGCCGCGGGGTGAGCGCCGCCGTCTGCTCCTCCAAGCCCCAGATCAGTTGGCGGCTGGTGAATGGCATCGCACACACCCAGATCAGGCCCAACCCCGTGCCACTGATCCAGAGGCTGGCCTGACGGCGGCGACTGCCTCCCGCGGAGGCTGCTGCCAGGCCGAGGAGTTGCAGCAGCAGGCCCAGCCCCAGTGGATAGAGCAGCAGCGGCAGCAGTTTGGACAGCAGAAAACCCATGGCGGCGTCTGGTTGGGCTGATGTCGGCTGCTGTGATTGTGGGCTCTCCCAGATTCTGTACAGCTTGTACGGAATTCGGGAGAGCTCGGCATTGGGACACTTCGCCACTGCGAGGCGCTACGTGGCAGGCACCGAACGAGAGGGCTGGGCCTCAGCTCTGCTGCTGCCGTCGCAACGCCTCCAGGGCCTGCTCGGCTTCGAAGGCGGCCCAGTCCTGCTCCAGGCTGGAGGCCCGTGGCGGGTGCGGCCGGTTCTCCAGCTCGTGCAGGTCGCGCTCCACCGCCGCAAAGCTCTCCCCCAGCTTGCTCAAGTGGTGCCAACGCTCGCGGCCCTGCTCCATCAGGCCTTGCTGGTGCGCCTCGGCGCGCCCAGCCAGGGCGGTGGCGCCGGCGGCCCGGGCTTTCACCACCCGCTCTTGCCAGCGCCGAATGTCGTCGGCCAGTTTCAGCAGGGCCTGCCGCTCCTGCTCCGCCTGCCGCTGCAATTGGCGCCGCTGCCCTACCAGGTGGGCCTGACGATCACGGGCCCCCTGCTCCTCCAGCCGCGCTTCTTGCGCCGGGTTGGCCCGCAAAAAGCTCTCCAGCTGCTCCTCCAGCCGCGCTTCAAGTTCGTCGAGCCAGCTCACGGCGCGGACTGGGGATTGGGTTCGGGGGCCGGACTGCCGGCGGTGCTGCTGACGGTGCTGCCGGCGGGGCTGGTGATCAAGGGCGCTTCGATCTCTTGCTGCAGCGGCGTGATGGCCGCCTCACGCGAGCGCAGCAGCAGCTGGGTGAGCCGGGCGATCGCCCCCTCGCCCAGGTCGTGGTCGCTGATGCGATCGAAGGCGCCCCGATACAGCTCCTCGAGCTCGGTGATCAGACCCTCGCGCACCTGGCGCATGGTGGCCCGTTGCTGCTCACGACCCATGGCGCTCTTGCCTCTGGCTACTAGGAGTCTGCCGTCACTAGGGACGCTTCCGATACCAGGGACGCTGCCGATACCAGCAGATGCAGCGACAGGTCGCCGGCCGGATCGCTCCAGCGGCGGGCACTCCGCCAGCCGGCCCGCTCCGCTAGGGCGGTGAACGCCTCCGGGTCGTACTTGACGCTGTACTCGGTGATCAGCGATTCCCCTGCCGCGAAGCTCCACGCCTGCCCCGCCAGCTGCACGGTTTGCGCCTGCCGGCTCACCAGAGCCATGGCGATGCGGCTGTGTTCGGGCTGCCAGCGGGCGATGTACGCGAAGGCGTTCGGGTCGAAGCTGCCCGCCAGGTCGCGGTTGAGCCGCACCAGCAGGTTGCGGGCAAAGGCGGCTGACACGCCGGCCGCATCGTTGTAAGCGGCCTCCAGCCTCGCCACAGCCTTGGGCTGGTCGATGCCGATCAGCAGCCGGGCTCCAGGCCCCAGCAGCTGGCCCAGCTGCCGCAGCAGCGCTTCGGCTTCCGTCGGGCTGAAGTTGCCCAGGGAGCTGCCGGGGTAGAAGCCCAGTCGCCGCTGTCCGTTGAGCAGGGGGTGCTCGGGCAGTTGCCGCAGCTGGCTGTAGTCGCAGCAGATGCCGAGCACCGGCACCGCCGGGTGGCGGGCCTGCAGGGCCACGCAGCTCTGCTGCAGATGGGCTGCGCTGATGTCGAGGGCGACATAGGCCGGCGGCCGCAGCGCCTCCAGTAGGGGGCCCACTTTCCGGGCATTGCCCGCCCCAAACTCCACCAGCACCCCCGGCCCCAGGGCCGCTGCTAGCTCCGGGGCCCGCTCCTCCAGCAGGGCCGTTTCGGTGCGGGTGAGGCCGTATTCCGGCTGCTCGCAGATCGCCTCAAACAGCCGCGAGCCCTCGGCGTCGTACAGCAACCAAGCCGGCAGCTGGCGGGGCCGCTGCGCCATGCCTTCGCGCACCAGTCGGGCCATGTCCGCGGGGGCTGGGTGCAGGTCGATCAGCTGGTGGGGGCTCTGCACCGTCATGGCAGCTCTTGGGCCAGCCGCAGGCCCGCGGCCATCCAGCGGCTCGCCGGTGGATAGAAGTTGCGGTAGGTGGGCCGGGCGTGGCCGGCGGGAGTCAGGAAGCAACTGCCGCGCAGCACCATCTGGGAACTCATGAACTTGCCGTTGTATTCCCCCACCGCCCCGGCCGCCGGAGCGAAGCCCGGATAGGGCCGGTAGGGGCTGGCGGTCCACTGCCACAGCACCCCGAAGGCCTGCTCCAGCTGGGGCGCCATCAGTTCCCATTCGGCTTCCGTGGGCAGCCGGGCGCCGGCCCAGCGGGCATAGGCGTCGGCCTCAAACCAGCTCAGGTGCCGCACCGGCAGCTCGGGGTGCCGCGGCTGCCGCCCCGCCAGCGAAAACTCCTCGTCCTCGCGCCAGTAGCGCGGCCCCTGCCAGCCCCGTGCCTGCACCACCGCCCAGCCCTCGCTCATCCACAGCTCCGGCCGCCGGTAGCCGCCGTCGGCGATGAAGACCGCGTACTCGCCATTGTTCACCAGCCGCGAGTGGATCGCAAACGGTTCGAGCCACTGGCGGTGCCGGGGCGCCTCGTTGTCGAAATGGAAGGAGCCTGCCTGGCCCTCGGTGCCGCCTGCCCCACTCGGATGGCCGATCTCCACCAGCCCTCCCCCGTGCTGCAGCCAGGTGGCCGCTGGGGTGTCGGCCGGGCTCTCGGCGGGGCTTTCGGTGGAGTTGGCAGCCGGGCTGCTGGCCTGGAAGCGGGCTTCCGGCTCCGTTGCGTAGGCCGGCTCGAGCGGGTTGCGCGAGAAGCCATCGAGCAGGTCCATCAGCAGCAGCTCCTGGTGCTGCTGCTCGTGCTGCAGACCCAGCTCCACCAGCCCCAGCCGGGGATCGCCGGGTTCCAGCTGCTCCAGCAGGGCCAGCACGGCCCCATCCACCCGCTGCCGCCAGGCCAGCACTTCCGCCAGGGTGGGGCGGCTGAGCAGGCCCCGCTGGGGCCGGGGGTGGCGGGCGCCGACGGCGTCGTAATAGCTGTTAAACAGAAAACTCCAGGCCGCCGGTGACGGCTCGTAGGCCAGCGCCAAGCCAGCGTCTTGCTGGGGCCGCAGCAGAAACTGCTCAAAGAACCAGGTGGTGTGGCCCAGGTGCCATTTGGGCGGGCTGGCGTCGGCCATGCCCTGCAGGCACAGGTCTTCCGGCTCCAACGGCGCCACCAGAGCAAGGCTGCGGTTGCGCACCTGCGCGTACCGCGCCCCCAGCTCCTGCCCCATTCCGCCGCCGCCCATCCCGGCTGAATTCAGGCCCGACCCTAGAGGCCTTGCCTACGATCCCGCCACGCACAGCACGCGGGTATGGCCGGCATCACTTCAGGGTTCGTGGGCGCCGTCGGCAACACGCCCCTGATTCGGCTGAACGCCCTCAGCGAGGCCACTGGCTGCACGATTCTTGGCAAGGCCGAGTTCATGAACCCCGGCGGCTCCGTCAAAGACCGGGCGGCCCTCGGGATTCTGCTGGAGGCGGAGGAGCAGGGGCTGCTGCAGCCCGGCGGCACCGTGGTGGAGGGCACCGCCGGCAACACCGGCATCGGCCTGACCCACCTCTGCAATGCCCGCGGCTACAAGGCCCTGATCGTGATTCCCGACACCCAGTCGGCCGAGAAGATCGGCCTGCTGCGCAGCCTGGGGGCCGAGGTGCGCACGGTGCCGGCGGTGCCCTACCGCGACCCCAACAACTACGTGAAGCTCTCGGGCCGCATCGCCGCTGAGACCCCTGGCGCCGTGTGGGCCAACCAGTTTGACAACCTGGCCAACCGCCGCGCCCACTACAACTCCACCGGCCCGGAGATCTGGCACCAAACCGAGGGCCAGGTGGACGCTTGGGTGGCGGCCACTGGCACCGGCGGCACCTACGCCGGCGTGGCGCTCTACCTCAAGGAGCAGAACCCGGCGGTGCGCTGCGTGCTGGCTGACCCCCACGGCAGTGCCTTGCACGCCTGGGTCACCCGGGGTGAGCTCAGCAGCGAGGGCAGTTCGATCACCGAGGGGATTGGCAACAGCCGCGTCACTGCCAACCTGGAGGGCGCCCCCATCGATGACGCCGTGCGCATCGACGATCAAACCGCCCTCGAGACCATCTACCGGCTGCTGTGGCAGGAGGGACTGTTTTTGGGCGGCTCGGTGGGCATCAACGTGGCCGCGGCGGTGGAAACGGCCCGGCGCCTGGGCCCCGGCCACACGATCGTGACCGTGCTCTGCGACAGCGGCGATCGCTATCGCTCCCGCCTCTACGACGCTGCGTGGCTCGCCGCCAAGGGGCTGCACCAGCCCGAGCGGGCCCTCGCCGCCGGAGCAGCCTGATGGCAGCGCAGGTGGGCCAGCTGATCGGCGAGCGCTACCGACTGGAGCAGCGTCTCAGTTCTGCACCCCCGGGTGAGGCTCCCCAGGGGGAGCTGTGGCGGGCCAGCGACCAACTGGTGGCCGAGGCGCCCATGGCCCTGCGGCTGCTCGGCCCCGGCAGCGATCCGGAGCGGGCCCGCCAGCGCTGGGGGCGGATCCAGGGGGTGCTCCATCCCCAAGTGCCCCGGTTGGGGCCGGTCATCCCGGCGGCTGAAGGGTTGTGGCTCGTGCGCGAGTGGCAGGCCGGCCGCACCTACCAGCAGCTGCTGGCGGCCCGCGCCGAGCGCCAGCTGGTCTTTGGTGCGGGTGAGGTGCTGTTGCTGCTGCGTCAGCTGCTGCCGATGCTGGTGGTGTTGCACAGCCAGGAGCTGGTGCACGGCGATCTCAGCCCCGCCAACCTGCTGCGCCGCGACAGCGATGGTCTGCCGGTGCTGCTGGATTTCGGCCTGGTGGCCGGCACCCCGGCCGCCACGCCGGGCTATGCGCCGCCGGAGCGGGCCCGCGCGGCTGAGCCCGAGCCCTGGATGGATCTGCATGCCCTTGGGGTGGTGGCCTTGGTGCTGCTGAGCGGCGAGCAGCCGGCCCGGCTGCTGGATCCGGTCACCCTCGCCTGGCGCTGGCCGGCCTGCCTGATCGCCGAGCCGGCCCTGCAGGCCCAGATCGCTCGCCTGCTGGAGCGCGACAGCGGGGAGCGCTTCGCCTCCGCCTCCCAGGCCCTGGCGGCCTTCCAGACCCTGCCCATGCCGGAGAGCACCGGTCCGGTTGCCCGCGCCGATCGCACTGTGGCGCTGGTGCCCCCGCCTGTGGCTGCCGCTCTGCCGGTCCCGGAGCCGCCACCAGCCCCCGAGCCGCCACGAGCCCC
>JBIPLV010000058.1:0-14001 GCA_044369475.1 Cyanobium sp.
GATGGCCTGGGCCTCGATGGCCACAGCGATGCCGACGTGCTGGTGCACGCGATCATGGACGCCCTGCTGGGGGCGCTCTCCCTGGGGGACATCGGCCTGTATTTCCCTCCCGATGATCCGCAATGGCAGGGGGCCGACAGCCTGGTGCTGCTGGAGCAGGTGGTGGCGCTGGTGGCCCACCGCGGCTGGAGTGTGGTGAACGTCGACTCCGTGGTGGTGGCCGAGCGCCCCAAGCTCAAGCCCCATATCCAGGCCATGCGCAGCGCCATCGCCAGCCGGATGGGGCTGGACCCCGATCAAGTGGGCATCAAAGCCACCACCAACGAGCAGCTCGGGGCGGAAGGCCGCGAGGAGGGCATCTCCTGCCACGCCGTGGCCCTGTTGCAGCAGCCATGAGACGCCTTCGCTGGCGCGGGGTTCCTAGCCTGATCGGACTGCTTCTGGTTCTTGGGGGGACGCTGGTGCTGCTGCTGACCAGCCATGCCGCGCCGGTGCAGGCGGCTTTTGTTGAGCCCGATGGCGCCTACGACGTGGTTGTGGTGGAACATTTGCGCCTCAAGGTGCCGTCCGAGGCCCGACAGGCTTGGATCGAGGCCGAAAAGGGCAGCTGGGAGCCCTGGCTGGCTCAGCAGAAGGGCTTTATCGATCGCCAGCTGCTCTGGGATCCGGCCACCGAGGAGGGCACCCTGCTGATCCGCTGGGCCGAGCGGGACCACTGGAAAGCGATTCCAGATGCCGAGGTGCAGGCGGTGCAGGAACGCTTCGAGCAGCTCGCCCGCCAGGCCACCGGTGCGCAGCAGGGCAATCCCTTCCCACTGGTGTTCGAGGGTGAGCTGCTGACGCCATGAGCGCCGCCGCAGCCTCGGAGGCCAGCTACGTGCTCGGCAGCGACGCCATCGAGCGTGCCCGGCTGGAGCGCCAGCATGCGATCTGGCGCGACGCGATGCTGCGCTCCTGGGACCAGGCCGGTTTCGGACCCGGTCAGCGACTGCTCGATCTGGGCTGCGGCCCTGGCTTCGCCAGCCTCGAACTGGCGGAGCTGGTGGGGGCCGGCGGCCAGGTGCTGGCGATCGACAGCGCTCCGGCCTACCTGGAGCACCTGGAGCAGCAGTTGCAACAAAAGGCGATTCCCCAGCTGCGCACCCTGCAGCACGACCTGGCCTCCTCCAGTGAGACAGCCCCCCCGGATTTGGAGGGGGGCAGCTGGGACGGGGCCTGGTGCCGCTGGGTGGCGATGTTTCTGCCCCGGCTCGAGCCCCTGCTGGATCTGGTGAGCCAGGCACTCCGCCCTGGCGGCCGGCTGGTGCTGCACGAATACGTGCAGTGGAACACCTTTGCACTCCATCCCGGCGGCAGCGCCCTGGCCCGCTTTGTGGAGCGCTGCATCCAACACTGGCGCGACCATGGCGGCGACCCCGATGTGGCCCAGCGCCTACCGGCCCTGCTCGAGGCCCGCGGCTTTCGGCTGCTGCAGAGCTCCAGCCTGATGGCCTGCTCCCCCAGCGATCACCCCAAAACCCAGTGGCTGCTTGATTTCCTCAGCAGCTACCCCGCCCAACTCATGGCTGCAGGCCGCTGGAGCGCCGCCGAGCAGGCCGCCCTGGAGGCTGAACTCGCCAGGGGGCAGCGCCATGCAAGCCTCTGGGTGACGCCGGCGCTGGTGGAACTGGTGTGGGAGCGGCCATGAGCGCCGAGCACCGGCTGGATCTCGGCCGCCGCCAGCGGCTGGGAATGATGGAGGCGATCTGGGGGGAAGACAAGAGCGCCGAGCAGATCGCGCGGATCCTTGAGGCCCTGCACAACGCTGGGGAGCTGGCCCTGGCCACCCGCATTTCCCCGGAGAAAGCCAAGGCCGTAGCCGCCCAGCTGCCGGCGGCGCTGCTGCCACAGCTGGCACTGCAGCACCACGGCCAGGCCCGCTGCCTCACGGCAGGCCCCCTTCCAGATCCAGCCCCCCGCCGCGGCCGGGTGGTGGTGCTGAGCGGCGGCACCAGCGACCTGCCGGTGGCGGCAGAAGCCCAGCTGGCCCTGCGCTGCCATGGGATCACCGCCGAGCTGGTGCTCGATGTGGGTGTAGCTGGACTGCACCGGCTGCTGGATCGGCTCGACGAGCTGCGCAGCGCGGATGTGCTGATCGCCTGCGCCGGCATGGAGGGAGCCCTGCCCACGGTGCTAGCCGGGCTGCTGCCCCAGCCGGTGATCGGAGTGCCGGTGGCGGTAGGCTACGGGGTGAGCGCCGGTGGGGTGGCTGCGCTCCACGGCATGTTGGCCAGCTGCGCCCCAGGGCTTTCGGTGGTCAACATCGACAACGGTTACGGGGCCGCCATGGCGGCTGTGCGGATTCTCAGCAGCCAGGCCGCAAGGGGGTAGGCGCGGGCTCGTCGATCTCCAACAGGGTCTGCAGCCAGAGCTGCATCGAGCGGGGCAGTCGTCCCTGCTCATAGCGCTCAATCGCCTGCAGCAGCACCGGGGTGTTCACCCAGATCGGAGAGCGCCCAGCCATCGCACCAACCGGCAACCGAGCGCAGTGTGGGTAGTCCGCGAGGTCTGGGCAAGGGGAGCTGGAGCAATCTCCCCGAGCCGTTTGCGACTCGCCCCAGGACTGCCGTGCCTCCAGGGCTAGAGGTGCTGCAGCTGGGGGTAGGCGGTCAGCAGCTCTTCGGTGCTGAGCACTTCGCCGGCCCCTTCCGGCTGCCAGATCACCTCGATGGCCAGCAGGTCGGCCGAGCCCACCGCCCCGAGCTGCTGCAGGGAGTCGCGCAGCTGGTCAGCGCTGCCCGCACCCTTGAGGTTGATGCGGTTGCGGGTGGCCACCAGCAGGGTCACGGCGATGAAATCGCTGCTGGCATCGCTGTCGCCCGCCGCGATGGCGGCATCGCTGTAGCGCTGACCGCCCACATTGCTGGTCACCTCCCGCTGCAACTTGCTGCGTTCGGTCATCGACAGACGGTTGAAGGTGGCTTCCGCACTGACGAAGGGCACCTGGCCCACTTCGCCATTGGCGTACACCCAGAGGTCGGGATGGCGGAGCAGGGCGAGGGTGGTCTCCTGGAGCAGGGCTTGGAGGCCGACCGCATGGCTGGTATCGGCGCTGCCGGCGAGACGTCGCAGATCGGTTTGCAGTTGGCGCGCCGAGGCGAGCAGGCCCACCTGCAACTGGCTGATCGTGACCGGTCCATCGGGGCGTCCCGCAGCCACCAGATCGCCGCCGCGGCCACTGCCAAGGGCGGGACCACCGCCACCCCCAGCACCACCGCGGACGGCATTGAGCAGCAGGCCCACCACGGCCATCAGCACCAGGAAGCCGAACAGCCCACCACCGCCAAACCCGAAGATAGGGATCAGAAAGGGAAAGCCAATCCCACCGCCGCCATAACCACCGCGGTAACCGCCGCTGTATCCCCCGCCATAGCCACCGCCGCCGTAACTGCGGGGCATCGAGGGGGCCGAACGGAAGCTGCCGCCACCAATACGGCCACCACTGGCAGCCCAGCTTGGGCTCGGGTGGACCAGCAGCAAGGTGAGGGCCAGCACCGGCACGGCCAGCCAGCTGAAGCACCGCCTGAGGCTCAAGCTGGGTCCAATGGTCGGAGGGGTCGGAAGCGCCAAGGCTCCGCAAGCAAGTGGCTGAAATCTAGGAACCGCCACCCACGATGGTGACCACCTCCAGCACATCGGATTCCACCACCGACTGGGTGGGCCAGGCCTGCCGGGACAGGATCACACCGTTGAACTCCACCACCACCAGCCGAGGCTGGTAGCCGAGTTCAGCGAGCACCTGCTCCAGATTGAGGCCAGCGGAGCACTGACGGGCTTCGCCATTCACCTGGAGGGTGATCATGGGCAAGCCTCCAGGGCCTGCAGCAGCGCGGCCGTGGCGGCAGCCGGATCAACGGCTTCTGTGATCGCGCGCACCACCGCCACCCGTTCAGCGCCAGCCGCCCGCACCGCCGCGACATTGCCGACTTCCACCCCGCCGATGGCGAAAAAAGGAATTGGGCAGGCTGCCGCGGCCTGACGCACGTAGTCGAAGCCCACTGGCTCCCGACCCGGTTTGGTGGGCGTGGCGTGCACAGGCCCGACGCCCACGTAGTCGCAGCCATCAGTCACCGCCTGCTGCAGTTGGGCGAGGGCATGGGTGCTGCGGCCGATCAGTCGATCAGGGCCCAGCAGCTGGCGCGCCAGCGCCGGCGGCAGATCCCCCTGGCCCAGGTGCACCCCATCGGCTTCCACCGCCAGAGCGATGTCGATCCGGTCGTTGACCAGAAACAGGGCGCCGTGGGCAGCGCACAGCTGACGCAGGGCGCGGGCCTGGCCAAGCTTCTGGAGATCATCGAGACCAGCGGCCTCCTTGGCCCGGTATTGCACCAGCCGCACCCCGGCCCCCAGAGCCGCGGCCACCACCCCCTCCAGATCGGCCACCGGCGAGGTGACCAGATACAGGCGGCAATGGGCCAGGGCCTCGCGGCGCCCCTCCCCGCCCGTGGCCGCCAGGCGACAGGCCTGCAGCAGATCCACTTCCAGGTCGTACAGCAGGTAGCGCAGGGTGGCGGCCTCCTCCGCCAGCTCCGGATCGCTGCTGCGTCCGAACTCCTCCAGCACCCGCAGCGCCTCTTGCACCCGACCAGCGTTGGCACCAACCACGGCGCTGGGGCTGCGGCGCTCCGCCTGGGCTGGATGGCCGAGGCCCGCGGCCGGGTCGGTGGCTGTGTGGCGGGCAAATTTGTAGGCATCCCGGTGCAACCGGCCCAGCCGCTGGCGCATGTCCTTGGTGCGCACCACCAGGTCGCGCCGATCCAGGCCGAAACGGGCCCAGTCCTCCAGCACCCGCAACCCCTCTCGGGCTCGATCGAGGTTGGCGTCGATCAAGCGATCGCGGGCTGGGTCTTCGAGGCCCTCGGTGGCCATGCTGTTTAGGGTGGGGTCCATCGCACAGGGGCCAATGGCAGGCGAGCCGGACGGAGTGGACAAAAGCAACTCCGACAGCCCGATGCTGGTGCTGATTTCAGGGATTCTGCTGCTCGGCGGGATCGCAACCTTCATCGGCTGGGGCCTCACCCACGCCTACCCCAGCCCATAGGGCCCGCGCCCGATCGGCATCGGCCGCAATCTGGGCACTTAGGGCTTCGAAGCTGGCAAACGTCTGCTGGCGGCGCAGCAACTGGAGCGGCTCCACCAACAGCTCCATGCCGTCGAGCTCCAAGCACCGATCCAACAGATGCACCTCCACCGCCGAGGGTGCCACCGGATCGACGGTGGGCTGGGGGCCGAGGTTCATCACGGCCGGCAGCAGAGGCCCACCGGCCACCGATGCCGCAGCGGCATACACCCCCTCCAGAGGCAGAAACTTGCGCCCGTCCACCTGCAGGTTGGCGGTTGGCCACCCCAGCTCCCGGCCCAACCCCCGGCCCCGCACCACCCGGCCGCTGAAGCGATAGGGCCGCTCCAACAGCCTCCGGGCCTCGGCCACATCGCCAGCGGCCAGGGCCCGGCGAATGCGGCTGCTGCTCACCCGCTCCTGACCATCCCAGAGCATGGGCAGCACCTGCACATCGATGCCGTGGCGCTGGCCAATGGCAGCCAGGGTGTGGCTGTCGCCACTGCGGCCGGCACCAAAGCGGAAGTTGTCACCCACGGCGATGCGCTGGGCCGTCAATTGGCCCACCAGCACCTGCTCCACGAACGCTTCGGGGCTGAGGGCCGCCAGCTCGCCGGTGAAAGGCACCAGCACCAGCTGCTCAATGCCGAGGGGTTCGAGCAGATGCAGCTTCTCAGCGGGCAGATCGAGCCGCAGTCGCGGCTCGCCATACAGCACCTCCCGCGGATGGGGCCAGAAGCTGACCACGGTGGGGATGGGGTCAGAAGCAGCCGCCGGCCGCTCGGTGACAGCCGCGATCACGCGGCGATGTCCCTGGTGCAGACCGTCGAAGCTGCCGAGGGCAATGGCCGTCGGCCGCCGCGCCTCCTGGGGTGATCGCAGGGGTATCAACGCTACGGAACCCAAAGGCAACAGGAGCCAAAGCGATCTTCCCATGGCACCTTTGGGGCCTGTTCTTCTCGCGATGGCTGAATGGCTGACCGCCTCGACCTGCAGCTGATTGCCGCAGCGCTGCGGCGCATGGGCTGGGTGCGCTTCTGGGCCCAGGTGGTTCTGGGTGTCGTGGTGGTGGGCGTGCAATTGTTCAACAACATTGGCGGTCGCCTGGCAGCCAATTCATCGCGAGCCCTGGGCCTGGGCCCGGGCATTTCGCTCACCACCCTGGCCTTCCTGCTGCTGCTCTGGTGCATCTGGCAGAGCTGGCTGGTGGTGCGATGCGGACGGGCCCTGGCCAGCCCTGTTCACCCCAGCAAGGGGGAAACGGCCCGGCTGATCAAACGCGGCGTGCTGGCCGACCTAATGGGCATCACCCTGGCGGTGTTGGGTTATCAGTCGCTGGCTGGGAGCCTGTTCGTGCAGGCCTCCCAGCAGGTGCCAGGATTCTTCGGCGCCCAGATCCAGGCCACCCCCGGAGCTGCTGGACGGGTGGTGGGCCTGCCGATCACCTCGATCGAAATGCTCTCGGTGCTGGGCAACACCCAGGTGCTGTTCGCGCACCTGATCGGCCTGTGGATCAGCCTGTGGTTGCTTCAGCGGATCTACCGCTCAGCCTGAGCCAGCTCGGGCAGGTCGAGGGTGGCGCCGCGCCAGAAGATGTCGGGTTGCAGCGGTGTCAGCGAGGCGCCTCCTCCATTGATCTGGCCCACGTCGGTAGGCCAGGCCACTGGTCCCGACACTTCGGCCTCCAGGTCGTTGACCACCTCGCCTGCCAGCCAGTAGTAAGTGTGCCCCCGGGGGTCAACCCGCTGCTCGAACTGATCGGTGTAGCGGCGCACCGCCGTACGGCACCAGCGAAGCGGCCCGATCGCTTCCGCCGGCCTGGCCGGCACGTTGAGGTTGAGCAGCATGCGCTCCGGCCAGCCCTCGGCCAGCATCCGCTCGGCCACGTCGAGGGCCAGCCTTGCTGCCGGCGCAAACTGGCGCCACTGGAAATCGGCACTGCTCACGGCCAGGGCTGGCAGGCCCTCGATCGTGCCCTCCATCGCCGCACTCACCGTGCCGGAATAGAGCACGTCGGTGCCCAGGTTGGGGCCGTGGTTGATGCCGGAGAGCACCAGATCCGGCCACTCCTCAAGCAGGGAAAAGAGCGCCAACTTGACGCAGTCGGAAGGGGTGCCGCTGCAGGCCCAGGCCTGGACGCCGTCGTCAAACAGCTCATCGGCCCGCTCCGCCCGGATGGGGGTGTGCAGGGTGAGGCCGTGGCCGGTGGCGGAGCGCTCCTGATCCGGACACACCACGCTCACCTGGTGGCCGCGGGCCAGGGCCGCATTGGCCAGGGTGCGGATGCCCTCAGCGAAGACCCCGTCGTCGTTGCTGATCAGGATCCTGAGTGGTGCCATCAGGCCCAGCGCCATCTCGCTGCAACGGTACTGGGGTTGGGTCTGGGGCGGCTCCTTACAGTCGGAAATCCTTCCGCCCGTGCCGTGAGCGCCACCGTGTCCCTGCAGCAGCTCACCGACCAGCTCCAGGAGCTGGAAACCCAGGCCGCGGCAGAGATCTCCGCGGCCAGCACCGCCGCTGAACTCGAGGAGCTGCGGGTGGGGCTGCTGGGCAAGAAAGGGCGCCTATCGGGGGTGCTCGGGGCCATGGGCAAGCTGCCCGGCAACGAACGGCCGCTCATCGGCCAGCGGGCCAATGTGCTCAAGGAGCAGGTGCAGGCGCTGCTGGGCGAGCGCCTGACAGCTGTGAAAAGCGCCGCCATGGCCGAGCGCATTGCCCGCGAAACCCTCGATGTCACCGCTCCCTGCAGCTACACGCCGGCTGGGCACCGCCACCCCCTGATCAGCACGATCGAGGAGATCACCGACATCTTTGCCGGTCTCGGCTACCGGGTTTCTGAAGGCCCCGAGATCGAAAGTGACTACTACAACTTCACAGCCCTCAACATCCCGGAGCACCATCCGGCACGGGACATGCAGGACACCTTCTACCTGCAGGACGGCCGGTTGCTGCGCACCCATACCTCCCCGGTGCAGATCCGCTATCTGGAAAACAACCCGCCTCCGGTGCGGGTGATTGCCCCGGGCCGGGTGTATCGCCGCGACGCGGTGGATGCCACCCACTCGCCGGTGTTCCACCAGGTGGAGGTGCTGGCTATCGATGAAGGTCTGGATTTCAGCCACCTGCGAGGCACCGTCACCGCCTTCCTGCAGCAGTTCTTCGGCGACCTGCCGGTGCGCTTCCGGGCCAGCTACTTCCCCTTCACCGAGCCCAGCGCCGAGGTGGATGTGCAGTGGCGCGGCCGCTGGCTGGAGGTGATGGGCTGCGGCATGGTCGACCCCGCCGTGCTCACGGGCATGGGCCTCGATCCCGAGCGCTGGAGTGGCTTTGCCGCCGGCCTGGGCGTCGAGCGGTTCTGCATGGTGCGCCACGGCATCGACGACATCCGCCGCCTGTACACCAGCGATCTGCGCTTTCTGGAGCAGTTCTGAGCGGACAGCCCAAGGCACATCCAACCAGCCCCCATAAACTCACTCTGCCCTCCGCGCCCCCGATCGGTGCCCCGCGTCGGACTGATCGTGAATGACGGCAAGGACCTGGCCTTGGCCACCGCCGATGCCATTGAGGCGCGCTTCACGGCGGCCGGCTATGGCGTGGTGCGGGTGAGCAGCTCCGGCGGCATGGTGGGTTTTGCCAACCCCGACCAGCACCTGCGCACCCGCGGCTACGCAGCCTGTGTGCCGGCTGGCTTCGATCGCGACCTCAGCCTGGCGGTGGTGCTTGGCGGCGACGGCACCGTGCTTTCGGCGGCCCGACAAACCGCGCCGGTCGGTGTGCCGATCCTCACCGTCAACACCGGCCACCTGGGTTTTTTGGCCGAGGCCTACCTGCACCAGCTGGAGGGGGCCCTCGACCAGGTGCTCAGCGGTGAGTGGACGGTGGAGGAGCGCACATCATTAATCGTCAGCGTGATGCGCGGCGACCAGCGGCGCTGGGAGGTGCTCTGCCTCAACGAGATGGCCCTGCACCGCGAGCCGCTCACCTCGATGTGCCATTTCGAGATCGCCGTGGGCCGGCACGCGCCGGTGGACATCGCCGCCGACGGCGTGATCCTCTCCACCCCTACCGGCTCCACCGCCTACTCCCTCAGCGCCGGCGGTCCAGTGATCACCCCGGATTGCCCGGTGCTGCAGCTCACGCCGATCGCGCCCCACTCGCTGGCATCGCGGGCCCTGGTGTTCAGCGACCGGGAGCCGGTGACGGTGTTTCCGGCCACGCCGGAACGGCTAATGATGGTGGTGGACGGCAGCGCCGGTTGCTACATCTGGCCGGAAGACCGGGTGCTGGTGCGCCGCAGCGAGCAGCCGGTGCGCTTCGTGCGCCTGGCCGACCATGAGTTTTTTCAGGTGCTGCGCAACAAGCTGGGCTGGGGCCTGCCCCACGTGGCCAAGCCCGCCAACGGCACGGCGCCATGAGCGAAGCCCTGATCCTGCTGGTGGGCACGGAAGCCGAAGCACTGGCGGCCCGACTGGAAGCCTCGGGCTACGCCTGCAGCAGCGAAGCCCAGCTTGCGAGCGACGCTGGCCACGGCCCAGAGGCCAGCCCCGATGCGGTGCTGCTGTCGGCCGACCAGGCTGGGCGCATCGAAGCCCTGCGACAGCGGTGGGGCACCATTCCGCTGCTGCTCGACGTGGGCGACGACACGGTGGAGGCCCGCATCCATTGCCTCAGCTCTGGTGCCGACGACTTCTGGCTCTCGAGCATGGGCCCCAGCGACTTGCTGATGCGGTTGCGGCTGCACCTGGATCTGACGCGCCGCGCCAACGTGCCGGCACAGTTGCTGCAGGTGGGCGATCTGGTGGTGAACCCCAGCACGCGCCAAGTGAAACGCGGCCCCCGGCCAGTGGGCCTAACGGCACGGGAGTACCAACTGCTGCTCCTGCTGCTGGAGCGCAAGGGCACGGTGGTGAGCCGCGAGCTGATCCTGCGCCAGGTGTGGAACGACGATCAGGCCACCACCAGCAACGTGATTGAGGTGTACGTGCGCTATCTGCGCCAGAAGCTGGAGGAGGGCAGCGAGCGGCGGCTGATCCACACGATCCGCGGCCAGGGTTACTGCCTGAGCGAGCGCCTGCCCCCGCAGGAGGGGCGGAGCTGATGGCCCCCCGTGCCTGGATGGCGGGACTGGGCCTTCCAGGGGTAGCCGCCTTGCTGAGCGGCTTTACGCCCCCGCCCCAATGGCTACCGATCACGGCCCAGTGGTGCCTGGCCCCGCTGCAACCCCAGCGCTGCATCGCCCTGGAGGTGGCCGACACCCCCGAGAAACAGAGCAAGGGCCTGCAACTGCGGCCGCCCCTGCCAGCCCTGCGGGGCATGTGGTTCCCCTACAGCCCGCCCTCGCTGGCGCGCTTCTGGATGCACCGCACCCCCGAACCCCTCGACATGCTGTTTGTGCAAGGCGGCCGGGTGGTGGCGATCGAAGCTCACACCCAACCCTGTCTGACGCTGCCCTGCCGCAGCTACGGCCCCGACCAGAAGGTGGACGGCGTGCTCGAACTGGCCGGCGGCCAAGCCGAAGCCCTGGGGATCAAGGTGGGCACGCCCGTTGCAATCGAGGCCCATGGGGGCCAGGCAGGGTCCCCTTCAACACCAGCACAGGATTAAGCGGGGCCAGGCGGGTGCCGTCGGCCAAAGGAGTCCCACGCCAGGCCTGGTGCTGGGCCACCGCCACCCGGCAGCCGGCCTGCTCCAGCAGCGGCCTCAGCTCCGCCAGGGCCTCCACGGTGGCCAGCGGGATCACCACCACGCCGCCGGGCTGCAGGCGCTGCAGCACCGCCGCCAGCACGACCGCCCGCTCACGGCCACCACCGCCGAGCAGCACCCGATCCGGATCAGGCAATTGCGCCAGCGCTTCGGGCGCCCGGCCCTCGTGGATCCCCGCCGGCCGCACCCCTACCCGTTTGGCATTGGCGGCGATCAACCCCGCCGAGCCGCCCCGCGTCTCCAGCGCCCATAGGGCCAGGCCAGGCCGCAACCGCAGGGCCTCCAGACCCACCGAGCCCACACCAGCGCCGATGTCCCAGAGCACGCCGCGCTCGGGCAGCTCCAGATCGGCCAGCAGCTGGATGCGCACCTCCCGCTTGGTCATCAGGCCCGGGCGGTCGTCGTGCTGGAGGAACAGGCCGTCGTCGAGGCCGAACAGGGGCAGAGCCACTGGATCGGCGGGGGCAGCGGGCGGCGCGGCGATCAACAGCACCAGGTGCAGAGGATCAACTGCGGCGGGCAGCGGCGCCTCTGGGGCCAGGCGCTGCACCCGCTCCTGGGGGTGCCCCAGCCGTTCGCACAGCCAGAGGGTGTAGGCGGCCTCCAGCCCTGATGCCGCCAGGATCCGCCGCACCTCCTCCACCCCGCCGCGGCTGGGGTCGGTGAGCACCGCCAGGGCGGCAGGACGCTTCTGCAGGGCGGCGGCCAGAGGCTCCGGATCACGGCCATGCAGGCTGATCCAGCTGGCGTCCTGCCAGGGGCGGCCGATGCGGGCGAAGGCCAGCTGCAGGGAGCTGGGGGCCGCATGGAAGCGCAGCCGCTCCGCACCAAGGTGCTGAATCAGCAGTCGGCCGATGCCAAACCAGAGCGGATCACCGCTGGCGAGCAGCACCGCCGGCTCGCCGCTGGCCAGGGCCTGCTTCAAGGGGCCGTAGATCTGCTCTGGCCGGTCGCTGGCCAGCAGAGCGGGACACGGGGCCTCCGGGGGGATCCGGCCGGCCGCCTGCTCGGCCTGCCACCAGGGCGCCAGCTGGCCCAGCAGCCGCACAGGTGCCACCACCAACCGGGCCCGACGCACCAGCTCTAGGGCCCCAGAGGCCAGAGCGGCCAAGCCACCGGCATCGGTGCCGATCACCTCCAACACAGCCTGCTGCGCCAGGGCGCCCCCACGGTTGCTGGAGCCATGATGCTCAGCCAAGTGCCCTTCGGCCTGGCCATGAGCGACCGCCGCCAGCGGATTCACGATCTGGTGCTGGCCCTGCTGGCCCAGCAGGGCGACCTGGAGCTGCTTGCCGGCGACGGCACCGGCCGACCCAGCGGCGATCCGGGCAACTGGATCGAGCGCAACCGCCGGGTGGTGCAGCGCTACCAAGCCCTGGTGCGCTCCGCCGTCACCCTCGACGCCCTGGTGGATCAGGAGGTGAACGGAGGCTTCCAGAGCCCAGCCAGCGACCTCTGACAAGCTGGGCGCACCTTTTCTGCCCCCATGGCGCGCTTCGGCCTCTCCGCCCTGACCTCGCTGCTCCAGGGCAAGGGGGGCCGCCGGGCGAGCACCAGCAGGTGGAGCGCACCTGCTGCCAGCTGGAGCCGGCCCTTCGGGCTCGGCTGGCAGCAGCCCTACACGGTGCGCTACGCCAGCAACCTCGACGACGGCCCCAACCACGGCATGCCCCTGGGGGGATTCGGTGCCGGCTGCATCGGCCGCGCCCCTGACGGCAGCTTCAACCTCTGGCACCTCGATGGCGGCGAGCACTGGTTTGGCACCCTTCCCGACTGCCAGTTCGCCCTGTTTGAAAGCGACGGGACCCAGAGCCGTGCCCATGCCCTGGCGGTGAAGCCCCAGGCCGACGCCTCCCGCCCCGAGGGCGGCGAGCCCCTCAGCGCCTGGAGCTGGTACCCCACCAGCACCCTGGAGCAATCCAGCGGCATCTATGCCGCCCGCTACCCCATGAGCAACACCCACTACAGCGGCGTGTTTCAGGCCGAGGTGAGCTGTGAGGCCTTCAGTCCGATCCTCCCCGGCGACTACCAGCGCACCAGCTACCCGGTGGCGGTGTTTGTCTGGACGCTGACCAACCCCACCGACCGACCCCTCGACCTCTCGCTGCTGCTGAGCTGGCGCAACACATCTGGCTGGTTCAGCAACACTGATCCCGCCGCCGCCGTGCACTTCCGCGACGATGGCAGCCCGGAGCACAACTACGTGCCGGCGATCGGCCGCAGCGCTGGGCAGCGCAACCGCTGGGTGGAGCAAGCGGGCCTGAAAGGGGTGCTGCTTGAGGGCGAGCACTCCACGCCGATCGCGGAAGGGGAGGGGCAGTGGTGCATCGCAGCCCCTGATCACCTGGAGGTGCAGCGCTGCAGCCGCTGGAACCCCCACGGCAGTGGCGCCGAGCTGTGGGAGCCCTTCGCCAGCGAGGGCTCGATCCCTGACAGCAACAACGACCGCCGCAGCGGTGAGGGAGACCCCACCAGCGCCGCCCTGACGGTGAAGTGCCAGCTGGAGCCAGGCGCCAGCATCGAAATCCCCCTGGTGATCAGCTGGGACCTGCCGGTCACGGCCTTCGCCACCGGCACCCGGGCCCTGCGTCGCTACACCGACTTTTTTGGCGGTAAGGCCGGCGGCACCGAAAGCAGCAGCGGCTCCAGCGCCGCCGCCATCGCCGCCGAAGCCCTGCGCGACTGGCGCGATTGGCGCGCCCAGATCGAGGCGTGGCAACGGCCCGTGCTGGAGCGCACGGATCTGCCCGAAGCCCTGCGCATGGCGCTGTTCAACGAGCTCTACGACCTGGCCAGCGGCGGCAGTCTCTGGACTGCCGCCAGCAGCGGCGATCCGGTGGGTCAGTTTGGGGTGCTGGAGTGCCTCGACTACGCCTGGTACGAGAGCCTCGACGTGCGGCTCTACGGCTCCTTTGCCCTGCTGCAGCTCTGGCCCGAGCTCGACAAGGCCGTGCTGCGCAGCTTCGCCCGCGCCATCCCGGCCGCCGATGCCACCCCCCGGCCGATCGGCTGGTATTTCACCCAGGGCAAGGGCCGGGTGGAAGCCCCCCGCAAGGTGGCTGGCGCCACACCGCACGATCTGGGCGCCCCCAACGAGCGGCCGTTTGAAGCCACCAATTACACCGCCTACCAGGACTGCAACCTCTGGAAGGACCTGGCCAGCGACTACGTGCTGCAGGTGTGGCGCACCTTCAAGCTGG
>JBIPLV010000157.1:0-4076 GCA_044369475.1 Cyanobium sp.
GAGAAGATGCCGGGCCAATCGATCACGTCGAATTCATCGCCGGCGGTGAGGGCCGTGAGCTGAGAGCGGGTGAATGCCGGCTGGCGGCTAATCAGGGCCCACAGCTGCAGCAACCAGCCGAACAGCGGGATCGGCAGGTGGATGATGCAGGGGCGGGCCTGCACGGCCTGGCGCAACTGGCGCATGAGGCTGATGTAGCTCACCTGCTCCAGGCCAGTGATGTCGTAGGTGCCGCTGAGGCCCGGGTGCTCAAGGCAGCTCTGGATCACCTGGCAGAAATCCCCCACATACAAGGGCTGGCGGTCGAAGCGGCCGCTGCCGGGGATCGGGAACAGCGGCAGCTTCTGCATGAAGCGGGCCAGCCAGCCCAGATGTTTGCGATCGAACCAGCCGAACATCAGGGTGGGGCGCAGGATCACCACACCGGGCCAGCTGCGTTTCACCAGCTGCTCCTGGGCGCGCTTGGTGGTGGTATAGAGGTCGGTGGCCACTGAGTTCACCACAGAGCTGCTGATGTGCACCAGCCGGGGGATGCCCTGGCGCTGCAGCTGCTCGAGCACCACTTCGGTGGTGTGGATGTTGTTGCGCTCGAACTGGCTAGGATCGGTGTTGCCGATCTCGGCCTGGAGCATCACGCAGGCGTTGCAGCCGGCCAGGCGCAGGGGCCAGTCCACGCCGCTGGTGGTGGTGAGGTCTTCGCAGAGGAACTCCACTGCCGGGAACAGCCCGCGGCCAGCTTCCACGGCTTCGCGCTTCTTGTCCACCACCAGGAGCTGCCAATCCGGATGGTGCTGCTGGAGCAGGGCGATCAGGTTGAGCCCCACCAGGCCTGCACCGCCGGGAAGAAACACCTTCATCAGAGCTTCACGCGACGGGCTAGATCGGAGCTGAACACGCCGCGGGGATCGAGCAGAGCCCGCTGTTGGCGCCACTCATGCAGGTGTGGATAGCTGCGCTCGAGCATGGTTGCAGATTGGCGCGAGTCCTTCGCCAGGTAGAGGCGTCCGCCGGCTTCGGCCACCTGCTCATCGAGTTGATCCAGCAGCTCGAACAGGCCTGGTACCGAGGCCGACACATCCGCGGCGAGGGTCCAGCCCGGCATCGGGAAGGAGAGGGGTCCGGGGTTGCCCGGCCCGAAGCGCTTGAGCACCGTGAGGAAGCTGGGGGCACCGATGCGGCGCAGGGCTTCAAGGGTGGTGCGCACCATATGGGCTGCGGCGTCCGGCACAGCGAACTGGTATTGGAGGAAGCCAGCGGGGCCGTAGATGCGGTTCCAGTTGCTCACCCCATCGAGGGGGTGGAAGTAGGGGCTAATCGCCTGCAGTTCGCCAGCGCGCTGTTTGGGGGCCTTGCGATACCAGGCTTCGTTGAAGGCGCGCACCGTCCAGGTGTTGAGCAGGCCGCCCGGCAGCAGCGACGGTGCGCCGGCAATGGCTTTGGGGTCGTAGTGGAGCGGGTCGACGCCGCTCCCTTCCACCTGTTCTCGGCTCGCGTGATCACCGCAAGTGAGCACGCCCCGTCCGGCTGGGTTGAGGCTGTCCACCCAGGCCACGCTGTAGCGGTAGCGGGCATCGGCCTCCACCATCGCCGCCATCAGGGCATCGAGGTCGCGGAAGCGGGTGATGTCCACGCTGATTAGCGAGCTGCTGATTGGGATCAGCCGGAAGCAGGCCTCTACGATCACGCCGGTGAGGCCCATGCCGCCTGCTGTGGCCCAGAAGGCCGCGGCGGTGGCTGGATCGGTGGGGCTGAGCTGGCGCAGCTGGCCGCTGCCATCCACCAGCTTCAGCCAGTACACGTGGTTGGCAAAGCTGCCCTCGCCGTGGTGGTTTTTGCCGTGCACATCGGCGGCGATGGCGCCGCCCACGGTCACGTTGCGAGTGCCGGGGGTGACGGGCAGAAAGAAACCCGCCGGCACGATCACCCTCAACAGGGCATCAAGGCTGGCTCCGGCGCCAGCCACAACGCAGCCGCTGGCGGCATCGAGCTGGATGGCATCGAACCCCTTGAGCTCCAGCACCGTGCCGCCGCCGCATTGGGCCGGGTTGCCGTAGGCGCGTCCGAGGCCTCGGGCAATCAGGCTTCCGGGAGTGGCCACTGCCACGGTGCTCTGGATCTGGTCCACAGCGCTCGACACGCACACCAGAGCTCTGCTGGGGTCGGTGCGGCCCCAGCCGGTGAGGGATATGGTGGTGCCGATGAGGGTGTCGGTCATGGCGCTCAGAGCCGGGCGGCGAGGCGGGCAGGCAAGCGGCGCACCAGGGCCATCAGCGGCGTCCACCACCAGGGAATCGTTTCGATGCCGCGGCGGCGGGGATGGCGCAGGAGGTCGCGGGCGATTTGTTCGGGTCGGGCACAGAGCAGCGGTGGCGCTTTGCCGTCGGTCATCGGGCTGGCGATGAAGCCGGCTTTGAGGATGCGCACCGCAAAGGGGGCGCCGTGGCAGCGCAGCAGTAGCCCCTCGCAGAAACGCATCAGGCCAGCCTTGGCGGCGCCGTAGTGGTAGTTGGAGGGGCGGCCGCGATCGGCCGCCACGGAGGAGAACACCCAGAGGGCACCGGGCTGCTCAATCCGTTCGGGCGACACGATCGCCGTGAGCCAGGGGATCAGGCCGGTGAAATTGGCCTGGGTGATCGCCTCGGCTTCGCCGGCATCATGTCGGGCCCGTTCGGCATCGCCGAGGCTGCCGGCGGCCACCAGATAGAGGTCGAACGACTCGAGGAAGTGGGGTTGGGCCAGCTGTGGTGCCAGTAGATCGATCGCTTCGCAGCTCACCTCCGCGCCGAAGCGATCGCGCAGCTCGCCGGCTAGGGACTGGTTGCGCTCGTGGTTGCGGGCCAAGAGGTGAAAGCGGCGGCAGCCGCGCTCGGCCAGGCCGCGGCAGATGGCCATGGCCACGGTGCTAGTGCTGCCAAGCACCCAGGCGGAGCGAAGCCCTGTGGTCATGCCAACCAGCCCATGCGGTGGCCCATGCCTACCACGATCGCCGTGGCCAACCAGCCCAGCAGGGTGAGCTGGATGCCGCCGTCGCCCAGCAGGATTTCTTCGGGCTTCTCGCAGTTGCGGTCCGGATAGCGAGCGCAGCGGCGCTGGGTTTCTTCGGGATCGCTGAGCAGCTGATAGCGGAAGATGCCCGCGATCACAAAGGGCACGGTGAGCAGCATCCAACTCGTGGGTGCGCCCCGCAGGGTGGGGCCGGCGCTCCAGAGGGCGTAGGCCATGAAGGCACTGCTGGCCACCAGTGATTCGAGCCGCTGCAGCAGGGGCAGGGAATAGCGCAGCAACACCTGGCGGGTCACCACACCGCGATCCAGGGAGATGCGCAGCTCAGCCTTGCGCTTTTCGACCGCCAGAAACAACGCCAGCAGCCCGATGGTGAGCAGAAACCAGGGCGATGCTCCAAGCCCCGTGGCCACGAGCCCCGCCAGTGCCCGCAGCAGGAAGCCGGAGGCGATGCAGAACAGATCCAGCAATGGTTGTCGTTTGAGCCCCAGGCAATAGGCGATCTGGATCGCGGCATAACCCGCGATCACGGCCGCAAGGCCTGGGGTGACGGAGGCGCTCACCGCCAGGCTGAGCAGAGCGATCAGCGCCGCAGCGGCCAGGGCTATCGGCACCGGCAGGGCACCGGACGCGACTGGCCGGCGGCATTTGCTCGGGTGGGCGCGATCGGCTTCGCGATCGATCACGTCATTGAGCAGATAAATCGCGCTGGAGATCAAGCAGAAGGCCAGCACTGCCTCGCTTGAGGCCCACCAGATTGCGGGGTTCAGCTGAAAAGAGAAGAACGCCGATGCGTACACCAACAAATTCTTGACCCATTGGCGTGGACGACAGCCAGCCCACAGCGCCGTGACCCACGCAGCTCGGACCATCTACCCGTTCAAATGATCCTGTGAACCCTGGGAGTATCGCAAAGTCGCCCGCGGTTGTTGAGCAGCGGGCATGCATGTGGCTCAAACAGCCACGTAGGCCTGCACGTTCTGGCTGAGGCGGCGCAGGTTGGCCAGGCCGTCGCGCTCCAGGTTGCGCACGCGGTCGCGGCTCATGCCCAGGATGCGACCGATGCCGGTGAG
>JBIPLV010000334.1:0-4063 GCA_044369475.1 Cyanobium sp.
GATTCTGTTCCTGGATGCGGATAACTTTTACCGGCCCTGGCATACGGATGCCATCGCCAGGCTGCGTGCACGTTTACCCCAAGCTGATGTGCTGGCGATGGGCCGTGAGCTGGTGCTACCCGATGGCACACCTGTGCCAGGGCTGCCGGAGGAAGACCGGCGGATTGAACATCTGGATACATCGTGCTATGTGTTTTATCCATCGGCCTTTCGGGTGCTGAGCTTGTGGGGCTTGATGCCGACCTATCTAGGCCCGATTTGTGATCGCTTCATTTTCGAAGCGCTGCATCAATTGGGTTTCGTGGTGGCAGGCACCCGTGAGGCCAGTGTGGTGTTCACAGCCCACTACAGCTGGGCTTATCGAGCTGTGGGCCGTGAGGTGCCTGTAGATGTGCACGACATCTGCTGGGAGCAGATTCTGGAGCGATTTGATCCTCAGGAGGTTTTCGTTCGTACGGGTGTTCACATCTCAATTAAACCGCAGATTGGTTGTTCTACCCATGATCTGCTTGGTTCGCATGTCACCGGCCCGATGTTTTCTTCATCACATCATTCTGTTTAGCTCTGTTGCTCCTGGTTCCTCACCAGTTTTCCGCGTTTTTAGGCTGACCTTCCCCCGCATACTTTTTAATGTAAAAGGTGTGCCGCCTTTCAAGTCTTCATGCGGTTTCTATTGCTTTCTCTTTGAATTGTGTTGCTTTGCGCTCTAATGTTGTGGATGCCTTTTGCTGGTTTGTGATCCGCTGCAGCTTTGACATATTCCTGGGCCCCAGATGCCTGCGAAACTGATTGTGATTGGCTGCTAGCTGATTGGCTTAGCATTGGCCCTAAAGGCTTCACTTTGATTGTGCCAGCGATGATCATGTTTATCTTCGCAATGCACTGCTGATCAAGGCCTGCTGTAATTTAAAGTCCGGCTATGTTCTGGGAATTAATTTGCTGGATTCATGCAAGCATTTTTGTTGCAGCGACATCGTGCTATGAGACTTGCGCATATGTTGATGATTGATCTAGATTGTTCGCTGCGCGCGCTGGCGCTGTCACTCTGTTCGCCAACTTGCTTTCTCTTATCATTGCTCTGGACTTAAACGTAGAGACGCTTGTATTGATGCAGCACTTCTACGCTGCCTTCCACCATTCTATCGCCGTAGTCGGGGTACCATGTTTCGCAATAGCCCGGATATTGTCCTATTGATCCGCCATATTTTAAGCATAAATAGCTCAAGAAGCAGTCTGACGCCCATCTCTTTCTTCTCGAATGCGAGCAATACCAATGCGCTTCAGTCCGAAGTCTTTCGTTGTCTTCCAATAGATTCACCATAAACTGTGTTTCAAAGATGCTGCCGCCACAGGCCCCGTACCAGATTTTTGCGCATTTTGCTAATGCGGGGTTGTGCCTACGAATCTCTTTGCTCACAGCTGGATCAAGAAACTCGTTATTGTTGCAACCATTGATTTGGTGCTTAAGACTATCTATGTCTACATGCTTTAGCATAATTACGTCATCTTCGAGAAGAATAAAATATTTATTCTCAAACTCTTGGCAGTGCGTCGCCAGTCTGCATGCATATTGAGATAAGCCTTCGGCGCCAGAGAAAATCAGATTTTTGTTGTTTGTAATGTTTACTTCGTGGTAGTATTTTAAATTAAATTCTTCCGCGTATTCTGCAAAGTCGTCACCGCCATCGTTGACGACGATCACCTTCGAGGTTTCCTGGCTGTATAGCAATCGAAATCTTTTGACGACCTCCTTAAAGGCCCGCTTTTGGCGAAAGCATTGATAGTAAGCGTCTAGCACCTTTGATTCGTCTGTGATATCAGTACAATATCATGTTAAGAACCATGCGCCATTCGTCGATCTGCTTTGCTTATGGTGATTGTTATGGTTATGAGCTTGCTCGCTCGGCGACCTCGCTTTTTGCGGCCTTAGGCCTTTGCGCGTATGCCTGTGTTGGTTTGGTTGATCTGAGTGTATTCCACACCCTGCCCCTTTATTCCTGAATTCTTGGATTTGTCGACTGGAGTTAGGACTTGCCTTCGTGTGCATTGACCTTGCACGCCAGCTGCTCACTACGCCTTAGCTCTCGGATTATCTGGAGTCCTGCCTGAGTTTGCGTTGATAAATGCAACAGACTCAGCTTGAGCGGCTTGAGGCTTTTATTGCTGGAGAAACTTCTGCAGGCTTCTTAGTTGCCTGAGTCAATGCCTAGCTCTCTTGCGCTCTGCTATCCTTTGATGTGTTACAGGCCAATGCTGGCTCTGAAAAACCATCGCAGATTGCTATCTCCTACGTAGTTGTAGCTCGTGCCTGCATTGCCGAGTAGGAGCCCCCAGCTTAGGCGTAGAGGAAAGCCATTGTTGGCGCTGAGAGAAACACCTGCAAGCCAGTCCTCACTGTTGTATTCGCTGAAGATCGACCAGCTTTCATTGACTAATAGTGCGGCAGAGCCGATGGGGCTCCAGCATAGTGGGTATGAAATCCCTTGGATTACATCTAGCGAACCTGTGATGCTGTTTGTGCAGGCAAATTGAAGATTGGTGTTCCTGCTAAAACGACCTGTGCCAAAGCCAACTGTGCCTGCTAACAGTGGGAAACTTCCGGCTCGTCCACCAAGCCACCACCCCTGTGATCCCACGAGGTAGATGTTTCGTCCAGAGTCGTTGGTGCTGTCGTATTGGATCAGCTGCTCAGCGCCGAGTGCGAGTCCTGCTGTTTTGGATAGTGCGTAATCGAGTCGAAAGCCCGTTGCAAAACCATCGCCGATGGCTGTGGTTCCGCCAGCCGCACCTGTTCCTTGGTACACACTACGGAAGGTGGCATTGACGCCGAAGCTCCAGTTCTGCTGTTGAATCATGCGAACGTGCAGTTCGCCCACCGCATCACCGTTGTTCCAAGCCCAGAAGCTGGATTTGGGAGGCCGGGTGTTGGCACCGGCCAAGCTGAAGTCCAAGAACCACTGCTCGCTCCAGCGGAAGCCCTGCGGCACTTTCCAGGCCAGATCAGGGCCTGGGGTGTGGTCGTTGAAGGCGATCGAGCGATTGAGTGATTGGAGTGCTGGAGCTGGCGGCAGGGTGATTTGTGCTTTTGCGATGTCTGGATCCATGGGCACCAGTTCCGGCTCGTCGGGCGAGACACGCCTCCAAACCACACGGTTGGCTTGGTTGTTGTCGGTGTTGAGCCGTTCCCAGCGAGGAAAGCCCCCGCCTGCTTTGCCTGAGGTCCCATTGGCCGGCTGAGACGTCCATCCGGTTTGAGCGTTTTGGGTTTTGGGTTGCGGTTGTGCTTTCCATCGGTAATTCTGCGGCGTTTGGTCGCTCGGGAAGCTGGGGTGATCGCGCACGGGCCCTGTCCAGAAGGGCTTGGGCTGTTGTCTGCGCGACGTTGCTGGCTTCCTGGTGTCGGCGGGAGCCGCTGGTGTGCTTCCCGCTCGCTGGGTGGAGTCGGGCTGCTCAAGCACAGGCGCCCAGCCTTGTGATTGTGCCCAGGCTGCACGCGTGTGGCTAGCCACCAGGAGTGTGGCCACCAGCAAGCTGAGGCCCTGCAGGCCTGGTTTAGACCACACCGGAATCGTCTAGCAGCAGCCAGCCTGTGATCGGGCGCCCTTGCAGCTGAAGTTGTTGTCTGAGGCTGGCCAGTTGGGCGCGGGTGGGGGCCCCGAGGCTGGTGATCAGCAGTTGGTGGTCGCAGTGGGCGGCTTCAACCAGGTCGTGGTCGCAGTGGAGCTCGGTGCGGGGCATGCGCTTGCGCAGGTCGGTTAGCAGCTGCTGCAGCTGTGGCCCCTGGCTGGGGAGGCCCACGGGGATCAATCCCACCCGCTGGCTACCGGCCAGGGGGCCTCGGGCCAGCAGGGTGAGCTGGCCGTCGAGTGCTGTGTCATCAGCGGGGTTGAGGTGGGCCAGTAGTTGGCCGGGCAGCAACTGCTGCAACTCGTCTTGCGAGAACACGCGGCCGCTGCGGCGGTCTAGTACCAGCGCAGCGCCGCATCCGGCCACCAGGCCTGCCAGCAGCCCCAGCGTCATGGTCCGGCCCTTCTTGGGGGCTACGGGGGCATCGAGCAGGGTG
>JBIPLV010000158.1:0-4063 GCA_044369475.1 Cyanobium sp.
CCTCACCGGCGCCGGCATCGCCCACCAAATCGGCCTCGGCCCACTGGTGGACGGCTATGCCGCATGCCACACCCAGTTCCTGCCGTTCTGCTTCTAAGTCAGCAGGCTGGCAATATCCCTGGAAGCCCCCAGCATTTTCTGGGGGCTTTTTATTGACGTTTCAAGGCCGGAAGCCGCTCGTTCAGGTTGGCAAGCGACGCCATCGGCCATTGAGCGGAATAGCGATACAGCGATGAAATGGCATCGTTGTAATCCCTTACGGACGACTTGTAGTTGCGAGCAGCATTCAAATAGTTCTGGATATTTTGGATGTAGGTTGTTGCATCGATATTCGTACCATTGTAGTTACGACTGGTGAAATCAACGGTTTGCCGCGCAGACCTCAACTGCTCCAGTGACGTATCAATGACCATGCGGCTAGCCACATAAGTCGCATGACTATTCTGAACCTGAAGGGTGATTGTATAGCGCCAAACATCTGCCTGAGCAAGATTACTCTCGGCTGCATACGCCTGATTAGAGGAATCGGCAGCGGCGATACCTCCATCAAACATCAGCCAAAAGAAACTTAGGCCAACCGCATTGGAGAGATAATTGCTATTTTGCTGGTTCCAGCTGTAAGCACCATTCGAAAGAGTTGTCCCCGTACCAAGGGCATTCGTGGTCACCTGCGTCTGGCCAATGATCGTGGCCAAGGGCAAATAACGGTTCAAACGAGCCCGCGACAACCAACCCGAACTATCAGCGCGAGCAAGGCTAGAGCGAATTTCTTCCCGCAGAGCCAGGGCCTCATCGATGGTCGCCTGCAAGGGGGATGACCATGCGGGGAGCGGACGCAGTCGCTCAGAAGGGGAAACCAAAGCGCCAGGCTCCAAACTGAGCGTGTAGGCGAGCTGATTGGCCGCAATCATTTCCTGCTGGAAGATCTGAATCAGTTGCGTCAGCTGCTGAAGCAGCTGCGAACGCAATTGATCCAGGTCGCCCTTGGTGCCCACTCCAGCGCCCCGTAGCGTCCGAGCACGCTCAATCTGCTGGCGGGTTAGCTCATAGATCCGTGTGTAGTCCTCCCGCAGCTCACGGGCCTCCTGCAATGCAAAATAGGCGGTTTGGATACTAAGCACGAGATCACGAGCACTCACATCGAACAGCAATTGTTGCGATTGACTCAACGCAAGACTCGACTTCAATCTTGGAGTTCGCGTTGGATCAAGGAATGACCACTGCAGCCTCACACGCGGGCTGGTGTACAAGCGTGATGTCTGACTGGTACTCAGCGGCGTCCTGCTATCAGACTGATTACCACTTGTAGTCTCAGTGGTGATCGCCCAAGGGGCATTGTTCGGATTATCACTCGTGAGGAACGGAAACCATTCACGCCGTACCGCGATCGCCTGCCATTGCGTACTTTGCAACTCAGCGTAGGCTTTGGAAAGCACTGGGTTATTCAGCAAGCCGGTTTTGATCGCTTCCTCCAGCGAAATTGAATTGCGGAGCTCGAGTGATTGACTCGCCTTTTCCCAACGCTGCTCGAGCAGCCGAATGATCTCACGCTGATCCATCTTGGGAGGCGGCGGTGCCGCCAACACAGCAGCGGCATCACAAAGAAAAGCGATCCCCACAACTGTGGGGATCGCGCAAAGCTGTAAACGTCGAAGTGTCATCCCTAGCGGGATTGGATAATGGCCATCGCTGCGTCGCGGCCTTTGAAAGCACACTGTTCATCAATGATGCCCTTAGGTGCGCCAGATACGCCGATAGCGGCTAAGTAGGAGCCTTTGTACATAATCGCCAAGCCACCGGGGTTGAAGGTGAAGCCGCGGATCGGAGCCGGTGGCAGCGGCCATGTGCCGAAACCTGGATTCACCTTCATTGCATCGTAAATCTTGGCCGTCGAATCCACCTTTTGGATGGGTCCAAGGCTGATGGCCGTGTAAGCCTTGTTGAAACTATTTTCGATGGTGTGGGGGGTGGCACCATCCCCACGCAGCACCGCCAACAAAGCACCTTCAGGATTCACCACCGTCACCGTGACGTTGTATCCCAATTGCTTGCATGTCTGTACCGCAGCTTTCACCGCTTCAGCGGCCGCAGTGGATGGCATCGCCAAGCCATGCAACGGTGATGCATGGGCCGAGGCCCCCAACTGGTCCACACAACCGATGAGCACGGCGGCGGAGCTGGCGAGTAAACGACGGAAGGCCATACAGAGGAGATCAGGTAAGTGAATGGGCGATGAGCTTATCGAAAAACGCGAGTGATTTGGGCCTGGCCGGCAATCCCACACAATCAATTGCCCAGCCAACTCAGCGTGCTCAGTGCCCCATCCTGAGAGATGGCATGAATCGTTCGCTGATCCTTGGCAAAACAGACACTCATCGCATGGTGTTCCTCACTCAGGAGTTGTGAGGCAAGCAACTGTCCACGCAGCGACCACAACCGCACCATGCCGTCGTCTGAAACAGCGGCGATCACCCCATCACGGTTGATGGCCAAACCTTCCAGCCAGCCCTGCTTGGGCAAGGGGGGGATGGTGCGCAGCAGCCGAGGCGTGGTGGGGCCCTGCTCAAAGGTCCAGACCTTGATCGAACCATCGAAACCGCCGGTAAGCAGCAACGGTTGATGGGCGCTGAAGATCAACGCGTTTAACCGGCCCTGTCCCGTCGGCAGCGTGGCAAGCAGCTCGCCCTCGGGCGAATGCAGGCTGACCGTACCGATGTCCTGGCTGGAGGCCACCAACTGCAGCAGCGGGGAGCTAGCGAGATGGCGCGTCACACCCGGCAGGGCGGTGCGTTTGAGCAAGCGCCGATCGGCGGACCAGAACCGCACGAAACCATCATCAGAGGACGTCACCACCAGCCCCGTGCGCGGGGCAAACGTGACATCCGTGACACCAGAGAGATGGGGGCCGATCTTGATCGGCTCCGGAGCACTCGCTGACCATCGGTAGGCGAAGCCGTTGTAGCTGGCTGCGATGAAATCCGTGGGGGCGCCACCGGGGATAAATCGCCCGTTGAACATCATCGATCTGGGTTCAACCGTGTGCTGAACCAGCTGTTGATTCGGGGCCTTCCAAATCCTGACGAAACCATCCGAGGCGGTGGTCGCAAAGGCATCAGTGGTCTCCGAACACAACACCTGAACGATGGCTTCCCCCTGAAGCTGATGGGCGGAAAACTGCGAACGCAATTGCATCGGGGCAGCAACCGCAGCGGCTCCGAGCACAGACGCGAGGGCCATGCTGCCCGCAGCCATCCGGCGGTACATCGAGAACGGTGAGAGGACAGCCATGGAATTCAAGGGTTGACGTTGAGCAGCCACAACTGGCCGGTGCCATTCACCACCACAGCCTGACGACCGGATGGAGAACAATCAACTCCGGTCAACGGAGCCGAAGAGCTAAGGGTGAGGGAAGCCAACAACTGTCCCCGCTGCGACCAGTGGCGGAGCGCGCCGTCATCACCGATGCTCAAGATCGTCGTCGGGGAGCCGGCGCAATAGGCAACCCCCCTGGACCAGCCCTTGGTGGAGGCGACCAACGTTTGCTGAGGCTTGCCATCCAGTGGGGTCAGACTGATGGTGCCGTCGGCTCCGGCGGTGGCCACCTCAGATTGGCCAGGGTTGAAGCGGATCAGATTGATGCGGCCGTGGGGCGTCTGGATGCTGCGCACCTCGGCTGATCTTCGATCCGGCGAGGGTGAGATCAGATGCAGCTGTCCATTGTCAGAACTGGCAGCAATCAGATCGGCGGTCCGGCTAGGCCGCAGCTGCCGAGTGGTGCCAGAGAACTGACGGCTCCAGAGGGTCTGGCCATCCGCCCTGCTGATCACAACGGTGCCATCATCAGAGCCACTGACCACTGCAGCGGTGCGTGCGGATCCCGGCGGCAGCAAAAACGCATCCGCTGTGGCTGCGCGATGCAGTTGCAGTTTGCGCACAGGTTCGCCTCCAGTGAGGGTCCAAACCCACCCGGTGCCGTCGTAGCCGGTGGTGATCACCGACTGGCCGTCCCCGCTGAAATGGGCACGAAACATGGGAGACCGTTGCCCCTTGAGCACGGCCACAG
>JBIPLV010000342.1:0-3997 GCA_044369475.1 Cyanobium sp.
GTCGGCGGCTGCGATTTCGCTGTTCGTGCTCAACGGTGTTCCATCGATGCTGAGTACGCCGATCAGATCGGCAGTAGCAAATGCAACCTTGATCTTCGTGAGTGGGTCTTGATCGCTGTCGTTGTACAGCGCTGTGAATTGCGTGAGGCTAAATGTGTAGGGGGTGTCCTCATTGCTATTGACCTGCAAATTATTCGCGGTTGGAGCGGTATTGCCTGTGCGAATCCCCAGGCTTCGTGATGTGCTCAGGGTGGTATTGCGTGCTGCGGACGGGGTCTGGAACAGTGAGGGTGCCGCCAGGGAGCTTCCATCAATCCCGTATTCCCTCAAGCTGCCCAGATTGTCGGTCTCCTGTTGATCGAGAATTCCAGCCCCAAACAGCCCCAGGGCGCCGGCGTCCTCGAATCCTTGTTGGATGCTGAGGTTGTCGATGGCCCAGGCTTCATCAGCGCTGACCTGATTCAGGCTTGACGTGATCTTGAGGTTGATGGTGGGAGCAAAATTCTTGGGTAAATCAATGGAAACGGTGAACGGTTGATCCTGTGTCGCCCCAGCACCCACTTGGGCCGTGTTGTTCAGGCCGGTGAGCACGTAGCCAACGGTTTTGCCGTTGATGCTGCTGCTGCCGCTGTAGGGCGTCGACATCAGGCTGCTGGTGCCTGAGGTCAGGCCTGGTGAGGTGAACAGAAGCGTGTCGTCGATGTAAATGCTGAAGGTCTCGTTTTCCCAGCTATCGATCTGCCATAAATCAAAACAGATGCGGCTGTGGGCATTGTTGAGGGTGAGCGTTGTGTTGGTGCTCTCGCCACTGCCGAACAGTCCCAAAAGCGTGTGGGAGCCAAGACTGGTGATGCTGCCACTGCTCCACCCGGCCGCGCTGGTGCTGAAGTCCTGGTTGAGCAGGGTGGTGGTCGGCGTGCTGCCATCGGGCTGCCCTGGCAGCCAGCCTTGGTAGCCGCTGCCGCCATAGTTGAGATCGGTCGTCATTCCAGCGGCATCGCCGCTCACCCATTGCCATCCCTGATCGGGTTCAGCGCTGGTGTCGGTTTGGTAGAGGCCTAGCCAGAGATTGGATTGGTTGGTTTGGCGCCCAAACCACCCGGCAATTTCGAGTTCCTGCAGGCTGCCGAGCCTTGCCAGATAGCCGGCTTGCGAGAGCAGGGTGCTGCCTTCTGCGGCACTGATGGCAGCGTTGAAATTGCGAGCGGTGGTGTCGGCGCTGTAGTAGTGCCCAGTTCGGGGGCTGTAAGCCTGTCCCGCTTGATTCACGATCAGTGCATTGCCCTGAACCGTGTTCTGATTCAGGGTGGTGCTCAGACCTGCAGGCAGCCCAAGGGCAGTGGAGCCGAACTCCACCAGGTAGCGCTGGCTGGTGCTGGTGGTTGTGGTGCCAAATCCACCCGTGGTGAGACTGTTGCCAGCGGCGTTCAGGGTTTGCCCCTGCAGTGGTCCTGAGCTCCAGCTGAAACTGCTGCCCTGTGCTGAGGCGCCGGTCCAAGCCTGGTTGATGCCGGCCTTGCTGAGCAAAGCGCGGCTGATTTTCTGGCTGATGGCATCCGCCGGTGTGGCCAGGTAACCGGATTGCCCTGCCACCGTGAACGTGGCGGCCTCACTGCTTGCGCTGTTCCATGCGGCAGTCCCCGTGGATAAGCCGATGTAGCGACCCGTTGAGAGGTTGTAGTAGTAATCCTTGCTACCGCTCACCACCTTGCTGGCCAGCAGGTCGATGCTGAGTGATGCGCTGGTGTCGTCGTTGTTGTGGGGGTTGCCGCTGCCCCCTTTGTGAACAGCAAAGAGTAATTTTTCGCCTTGGGCGAGCACGATCTGTTGAAGCGTCGCGCGGGAGGCCGACGCGGGATCACTGCCACCGACGGAACCTCCGGCATCCACCTCCACTGGGGTGCTGGCACCGGCAGCCAGCCTGAACAGCTTGAAGGAGGTGTCGGTCTCGGGGCGGGTTTTCCAGAAGCGGGCATCAATGCCGTATACCCCATCCACCGGAGCGGTGAATTCGGCCACGGCTGGGTAGCGACTGCCGGGTGAGAAGTTCACTTCACCGGGGCGGTAGGTGGCGCTGCCGCTGGTGAACGTGCTGCTGGTGTTGGGCAGGAAGCTCACCGTGCCCCAGTCGGCGTGGGTGTTTCCAGGTGCGGGAGCGGCGTAAACGCTGATCAACTCTCCGCCGCTGGTAACGGTGCGGGCACCGGTGCCATCACGGTCAAACGAGGCCAGACCGGCCACAGCGGTGAACACATCTGCCGATGTGGTGTCGATCACCCCCAGGTTCCAGACACCCTGCGCCACGTTTTGCCCGCGGGGGTCGTAATCGCGCCCCAGGTTCCAGCTGGCCGTGGCCCGGTTGTCGGCGTCACCGGCCAGGCCGTACCAGGCCACAAGGTTGGCTTCGTAGCCACTGAGGGTCTGGTTCCGGTCCAGCGAAGCCCCCAATTCAGTGGCGGTGAGGCTGCGGCTCCACACCCTCAGATCAGAGATGGCCCCCTTCCAATAATTGGCCTGATCAGTGCTGTCGCTGCTGCGGTGATCCCTGCCAATGCGTAGGCCTGTGGCAGCCACGGCATTGCTGATCTGGCCGCTGCCCACCTTGACGCCGTCAATGAACAGGGTGCCGTTTGTGGCGCCGGTGCCGCTCTTGATCAGGGTGTACTGGTGCCAGCCGCCGTCGGTTGGCATGGCTCCATTGAGGGTCCACAGCTCGCCGATGCGCAGATCCGCGGCACCTGTTTTCTCGATCGAGATGCTTTCGTTGTTGGCGCCGATGCCCTGGGAGAAGATCGTGCGCGTGCTGCTGTCGCCGCTGGCGGTGATGGTGCTGTCCGCCTGCGCCCACACCGAGATGGTCCAGTCCCCGGCCATGGGCACCGCCGGCCTCAGGGTTTCGATGTAGTCGTCGACTCCGTCGAGATGCAACGCCTGACGTGTGTCGTCGATGCTGGCGCTGACCACCACATTGATGCTGCGCTGGTTGTCGTTGCTCGTGTCGCTGGTGGCAAAGGTGACAGCACGGAGCAGCTGCTGGTAGGCGGCTGCCGTTGCATCGCCGCTCAGCTTCAGCACCCCTTTTGTGCTGTCGTAGCTGACACTGATCCCGCCAGTGGCAGTGGCGGCCAAGGTGTCGCCACTCACAAATGCACCGTTGGTCTGATCAACCACAGTGAGGGTGACACTGTGAATCGTGTCGTAGGTGGCGAGGTTGGTGACCGCGGCATCGGGGTCCACCAGCCGCAGGCCGGCATCCACCACCACCGGGTTGGTCACGGCGCCACCGGCTGTCGGCCTCACAACCAAGGTGCGGCCAGTCGAGCTGCTTAGCTCGGGTGCACGGTCGGTGAGTGCCGTGACGCTGATGGTGGTGCTGACGGCGCTGTTGGCGTAACTGAGGCCGTCTGAACCATTCCAGCTGAAGCTGGTGCTGCCACTGAAGTTGCTGTCAGGTGTGAAACGCAGCCGGCTCAGGTCGGCGCTCAGGATCTCCTGATTGAGGCTGATGGTTTCATCGCTGCCACGGGTTCCATCGCCGTTGGCGTCAAGCCAGAGGGTTCCGTTGGCCGCAAGGGCGGTGATCTTGATGGCTTGCAGCGATTTGCCTTGGCCGACATCACTGACACCGGTGCTATCGGAGTCGGTGAAGCTGAAGTCGTTGGCGGTAAAGCTGAGGGTTCCCCCTTGGCCGACGGTTTTGGTTGCCCCACTCACTACGGGCTGATCGTTGACGGCTCCAACTGCCACTTGCACCTGAACCGGTGCAGCAGAGGCAAGCGTGCCGTCGTAGGCGGAAATCGAAAAGGCGTTGAGGGTGCCGTTGGCGTTGGAGGCTGCTTTCCACTGCAGTTTTTCGCCAGGGCCGAGGACTGTGGATCCAGGGGTGACGGTGATCCAGGCCGATCCCGACCATTTCTCGAGTGTGGTGCCCGACGCAATGGCGTCGATGCGGAAACTCAGGAGATCAGCATCGATGTCGGCAGCGTTGCTGATGGCG
>JBIPLV010000270.1:0-3993 GCA_044369475.1 Cyanobium sp.
CCGCTCGATCACCACCTCGATGCGCCGGTTGCGTTCGCGGCCCGCGGGTGTCTCGTTGTCGGCGACCGGTTCAGCCTCTCCCCTCCCCTCGGCGAAGAAGCGGCCGGCGGTGCCGCCCTCGGCGCCGGCGATGATGCTGCCCGCCGCCTGGGCGCGCGCGGCGGAAAGATGGAAGTTCGACGGGAAGCGCGCGCTGCGGATCGGCTGGTTGTCCGAATGCCCGATCACCCAGACCCGCCCCGGTTCGCCCCGCAGGGCCTGGCCGACGCGGGTCAGCAGCGACGTGAAGGCCGGATCGACGGTGGCGCTGCCGGACCCGAACATGCCGCGATTGGAGATGCGGACGAGGATCCGGTTGGGATCGGCGAGCACGGTGACCAGACCGTCGCGGATCTCGGGTGCCAGGAACTGCGCGAGACGCACGGCAAGGTCCGGTCGCGGCGCCGCGACCACCGGTGGTGGTGCCGGGGGCTGGGGCGGCTTCACCCGTTCGATCGTCGGCAGCGCCCCGGGCGGCAAGGCGGCGAGCCGGGTGAAGAACTGCTCGGTGCGGGACGACAGTTCCGACGCGGTCCAGGCATAGACGCCGCCGACCAGGGCCAGAGCGATAGCCGCCATGCTCCAGGTCGGCACCCCGCCACGGACCGCGCGATGCGGCGCATGCACGCCTTGCCAGGCGGGAGACAATGCGCGCTCCCACCCGCCGCGCAATTGCGCCAGCGTCTGATATAGCCCTTCGCGGATGCGGTCGAGCGCGGCGGCACCGTTGGGCTCCAGACGGTAGCGCCCCTGCATGCCCAGCGCGAGGCAGAGATAGCTGATCTCCAGGGCCTCGCGGAAATGCCCAGGATTTCCCAGCATCGTCGACAGGCGGACGAAGAAACGCTCGCCCGACTTGACGTCGCGATGCAGCGCCGACGACAGGCTATGCGGCGACCAGGCGCCGCTCTGCCCCCAGCTGGTCGCCGCCGCGACGTCGTCGACGGCGGCGCAGAGCGCGTAATGGGCCGCCTCGACGACGTCGCTCGCGGCACCGGTCTGGCGTGCCGCAACCAGAAAACCATCGATCGCCGCGCGCGCGCCCCGCCCGAGCTCGGCGGGCTCGACGCGCAGTGCATCGGACGCGAGCCGCGGCAGCAGCGACAACAGCGGCGCCGCGGCCGCCGCCAGCGGCCCGATGCCGACCCGCGGAACGGCCGACAGATCGAGAGCCCCCGAGGACGGCACGGCGCCAGGCGGCGGCGCGAAGACCTGGGCGGCGACCGGACGCGGCGCGCGCTGGACGACCGTTCGATCGTCGTCGCCCTTCTCGTCGAATGGGTTGTCGGTCATCCCAGGATCGCCCACAGTTCAAGACGCAGATTGGGGAATTCGCCGGACGAGTAGATCGCGAAGCCGCCCGAGTTCAGCATCTGCTGCCAATGCGGGCTGTTGCGATCGAGTTCGAAGTAGACCGCGCCCGCATGGAAGGGGATCTGACGCGGCGCGACCGGCAGGGGCCGGATCGCGATCCCGGGCAGGCGCACATTGACCAGTTCACGGATCTGCTCGACGGCGCCGACCGTGACCAGGCTCGGAAACAGCCGACGCAGGTCCTCCGTCGGCATGTCCGCCGCGACCGACAGCACAAAGGACGCGGTGCGCAGCAGGTTCCGGTGTTCGCCGATGGCACCGACGCGCACACCGTGGCGCGCGTCGCGCAGCGCGATCGCGACGGCATTCTCGTCGATCGAGGACGAAAGCGACCGCCGCAGATCGGCGATCACCGGCGCGAAGCTCCGCGTCAGGTCGTCGTGCCGATAACCGGGATAACTGGCCGCACGGCGGCCTGGATCGCTGAAGGTCGCCAGTTCCCCTGCCATCTGCGCCAGCGCCATGTAGAAGGTCTCCGGATGGGCGCTGCCGGCGTCCGCCCAATGCGCGAGCAAAGACTGCCAACGATTGAGCGTCTGAAGCAGCAGGAACTGGGCGACATCCGGAACGCCACGACTGCCGGGCTGCGCCAACCGACCGGCGTAGGAATCCGCCCGCTGTTTTGTCATGCCCAGAAGCTCGGCGACGAACTTGGTCAGTGGCGGCGCCACCCCGATGCGCAGGCACGTCGCGACGAAGCGGTCGTCGACCTGAACCCGGCGATCGGCCTGGACCTCGGCGATCCGCGCAATGGGGATGCAACTGAAACCGGCGCGCTCGTCGCTGTCCAGCATCAGCCGCAGCCTTGGACGGCCGACCTGGATCTCGGCGGCGAGCGGATTGTCGGAATGGGTGTCGCTGGCCTCGAAGCTCGCGAGGGTGTTGCGGGTGACGGCCGCTTCCGGCCCGTCCACGAACGACACCTCGGCGCTGCCCGGTTGCCTCACGGGGACCGCGAGATAGACCGTCGCGTTGCGCGCAGTGTCAGGCACGTCGAGCGGCCGCGGCGCGTCGGCCGTCATCGGGATCGAGAAGGTGGTACCGTCTTCGAAAACGCCCGCTGCGCTGTGCAGCGCGAGTTTGCCAGCGGCCAGAAGGTCGCGGTCGAGCGCGATCTCGACAAGGCCCCAGGCCCAGGGTCGCAACGGCGCCGCTCGCGACTGCAGCAGATGCTCGAAATAGCGCTCCTGCTGCTGGAAGTGCTGCGCCCGAAGGAACATGCCTTCCTGCCAGAGGACCTTGTTGTACCAGTTCATCGGTGTCGTCCATCCCCCTGGTCGGTCCCGTCCGCGCGCCGGCGGCTCGACCTGGCATGTTCCCGGCGGTCAACGCAATGTCGTGACGATACCGCCGGTGTCGCGGCGTCTTCAATCAGCGCGGGGCCCGCGCCACTCACCGCTTTGACGCCGCCTCGTAGGCGCGGGCGAACTCTTTGCCGAAGACGCCGTCGAAATCGTCGTCGAACCGCGCCATCATGTCGGCATGGAGCTTCTTGTAGGCTTCCCAGCAACGCTTTTCCCGCGTGCCGAAGATGCGTCCGCCCTGTTCCTCCCCCTCGATCGCCGCCGGATCGAGCCGAGCCAGCATCGCCCGTGCTGCGGCCTGCGTCGCAGCGAGGCTGGCGGCCTGATGGGCGACCAGATCGTCGATGGTCGCGGCGACCGCCCGCCTGCCGGCGTCCGGACCGATCAACGCGGCCAGCGCGGCCTCGTCCGTGGCAGCGAATTTGAGCGGGTCGTTGTTCGAGCGGCGCAGCATCGTCTGCTCGATCCGGAATTCGCGCTTGACGTCGGCCCGCGCGATCAGCAGGGCCCGGATCCCGGCGACCATCGCCGCCAGCGCTTCGCCTGCGCGCCGCATCGCCGCGACCGGATCGCCACTTGGCACCGTCGACTGCGCTATCCCTGCACCGCGTAGGAAAGCGTCGAGCAGACCGTCCGGGCCCGGCCCAGGAACGCCCACTGCGGATTGCGCCGCTGGCACATCCGCGGACGCCGTGGCCGCAGGCGGAGACGCCGGGAGCGCAGCCGGATCGGAAAGCGGCCCGACCGGCGCTGGCGATGCGCGTCGCGCCCCCTGCCCGAGATCGACGAGCGGATCCCAATCGGACGGCAGCGTCGCGGAGGGTCGCCGCGTCGCGGACAGCGGCGCAGATGGCGTGGCACCGAGATCGAGATCCCAGTCGTCGGGTAGCGCCGCTGCCGTTCGCGCGGCCGGAGGCGTGAACGCGTCACCTAAAGCCGGATTGCGGTCGGCGAGGAACGGGGCCGCAGACGGCGGGACATCCTCGGCGAACGGGTTCCAGTCGCCAGGCAAGACGCCGCTACGCGGGCTTCCGGGCGCCGGGGCGAACGGATCCAAGACCGGAGCGTTGGACGGCGCGCTGGGCGCGGTGCTGGTGGCCAGCGCGACCGCTGCCTCGTCCTCGATCCGAACCTCGAATTCGTAGGAGCCCAGGGCGATCCGGTCGCCCTCGGACAGCGGCGATACACGATCGCGGCCGATGGGTTGCTCGGCTTTGTTGATGAAGGTGCCGTTGGTGGACAGATCCCGCAATTGCCAAGAACCGGCACGCAGTTC
>JBIPLV010000420.1:0-3987 GCA_044369475.1 Cyanobium sp.
CCGGTCCACCTTGACACGGCTGGTCTTGTCGTTGCCTTCAAATTCAATCGACGCGTTGCCCCACAGATAAGAGGCGTAGTCCACAGCGACGTCGTTGGCGGGAAAAAACTGATTGAACACATTGAACTCAGTTTCGTCGTAATGCTCTTCAATCAGAACCAGGATTTTGCTCGCCGCCATGGTGATGTTTGTTGATGGGACAGGATCAGGGAATGGAGAGGAGGAGGTCTAGCTCTGGGCCCGTTGGATCAGGTTATGAACGGCGCCATAACTAGCGGATCCCGCCAGGCAAGCACCCGCTGCGATCAGCCCTGCGAGGGGGGGAACCGGCAAGGGCAGCTTGAAAATGGAAAACACGAAGCCAACAAGGAAACCCCCGATCAAGGTGGTGGCCAGAGCTGCAATCGACATGACAAATTGGGAGAGGAAGTGGGTTCAGCTCAGGGGAGTCGCGAGCAGCTCTTTGAGCTCTGTGAGATGGTCGTCGGCGGCAAGAGTTGCCGTTGTGGCGTCACCGATGGAGTTGAGATATTGCATGAAGTACTGGCTCTGGTTGATGCCGTACTTAGGTGCATCCTTCACGAACGGCTCAAGACGGGTGGGGTCCATCTTGAAATCCTTGGGGAACACCTTAACAGTTTCGCCTGTGTCACGGAAGTACTGAGTAATGCGCTCAGGCGACCAAACAAAGGTCATGGGGAGGGGCTTATCGGAACTGTTGTAGAAGCCATGAACATGGCCCCTCGGCACGTAGTAAAGGCTCTTCGGCTTGGTTTCAATCAGCTGGATATCGGCACCCGGGGCATTCTTCCCAGGAATCTTGCTGAGGTCGCTGTAGGTGTGATCCGGATCCAGGAACAGCGTGAAACCTCCCTTGGGGAAATAGAACCACTCGTCGTAGTCGTCGTGGAAGTGCGGCAGCGGCCCGGAGCCCGGCGGCACCATTGCTTCGGCCAAGGTGTAGGCGTTACCAGTGTTGCTGCCGGTGCGCGTGAAGGTGAACTGCTCCCCCGGGGGGCCAATGATCAATTCGGGCTCAGGGCTTGGGGTGTATTCCGGGAACGGGATTCCAACGGTCTGAGCCCACACCCTTCCCCCCCCCGCCGTGACACATACGAGGCAGAGAAGCATGGAGGCCAGCCCAAGCAGCAAGGGCTTCAGGAATCTGTCGAATCGCATGGTTGCCGGTGGATGACAGGAACAAGGTGGAGGATTGGGGGGAGTGCTGGCTGTATCACACCTCCGCTTCAATCACCCGGCGGATGGCGCTCAGCCGGCCATAGGCAGGAGCCACTTTGTTGAACCCCGCATAGGCACAGAGGAAAAGCAGCAACTCTTCGATCTGGGCAAAGGTGACCCCTTGTTTCAGGGCCATGCGGATGTGGGCCTCATAGGGAGACTCCGGCATCAGGCCCTGATTCACCACGTCAATAGCAATGGTGATCAAGGCCTTGGTGCGCTGATCGATCAGGGGTTGCCCCCACACCTCACCGGCCACTCGGGTGCACAAGTCGCCAAAGGCGGGATTCACACCACACAGGGCGGCCTGAAGACCTGGGTCGTCAAGGACGGCATTGGCGGGAGCAGTCGACGCTGCGGAGTCGGTCATTGGCGCGTGCAAGCCAATCCATGCTGCACAAACGAACCGAATTTGTCAGCCACAGGGGCTACAAGGAGCAGCAAGCGCGGCGAGACGTCTTCCTTCAGTGCGCCAACGCTCACACAGGCGGGGTTGTCGGTTGATTCAGGACCTGCAACAGGCGCTCCTCCGCATCCAGGGCACAGCGCTCATCGATGCTTCCCTGCCGAGCACCGGACACCCCCAGGCCAGCCAATACAGCGCCTTGCCAGCGAATCACCACCCCTCCGGGCACTGGGGTGATCTGCGCAACCGGGTCGGACGGCATCCCCAAATTGCCAATGCTGAAACGAGGGTGCGCCAGGGCATCCTGCAACTCGCTGGTGGTGTGAAGCCCCTGGAGAGCAGCCATCGACACCGCCGTGTAGGCCTTCTGTTGGGATAACCCACGGCTATGGGGTACAGCCCCGTCGCCCGACAACATCACTTGGGGGGCACCCGTGGCGGTGACCACCGTGGCACTCACGAACGATCCGCTGCGCTGACAAAGGCGCACCGCATCATCGGCAAGTTGCTCAGCCAAGGGCAGAGACAGTTGTGGTGGTGGGGTGACCAGGGCAGAACCGAGGGCCTCCCCATCGGATGCGGCCAGGCCAGCCCAGGGGTGGGCCAGCCAAACCAGAACCGCAAGCAACAGGCTGAGAGGGTTCGCCACCAAAGGCCTCGCCATTTAGGGGGTCTTCAGCAATTCCAGCAGGCGGGCCGACGCGAACACGTCCCGGTAGAAGGTGAGTTGTTCGCTCTTGAAATAGCAGGCACCGCTGTGACCACGGCGCACCCAGCAGACCGTGCCCTTGGCAATGGCTTCACCACTGGCGTCATCGAGGCAGTGCCATTCGAAGTGCACGAACTCACCCCAGAACATCACAATCGGCCAGCACATGGTGACGCCCGGCTGGGCAATCAAAGCCCACCAATGCTTCTCCCGCTCGGTCTGCTGATCCAACCCATAAAAGGGGCCGTCCTGGCAGAAGTAGACGAGATCGTTGCGGTACTCACCACGCAGGAGATCACCGCGACCACGGCGCAGGGCCTCACAGTGGGTGGGCCACCAGGCCTTGTTTTCCTGCTCGATGGTGGCGGGGGTGAGCTCGGGACCGATGGCGGGCAAAGCCTCGACCTTCATCGCGATGAACAGTTCGGCTTCGCGAATCAGACGATCCCCGTCGGCCTGGCTCACCAGGCCGGGCCGCGAGAAGTCTGCGGAAAGATCCTTGTAATAGTTCTGGGCCATGGGATGGAGCTGGTAGGCGGAACTCAGGGGGTGCAATCCCCCTGAGGGAGGTCGCGCAAGCGGCGTTTGATCTCGGCAGCCCCCTCAAGCACGATGGCCTGGGCAGTGCCTCCCAACGCTCTCCAGGTGCGGGTGCGCCGGGAGGTCACAGGGTGTTGGGAGTCAAACGTCTCAATGCTCATCATCATGCTGCCAGGAAACGTCGCGATCCACCGTGTCAGGCGATCCCAATCCAGGTGGCAGCGACCGATGGCCCCTCGGTTCGCACCACACAAATGCACATGGGTGATACGGGGCTGCAGGGTCTCGAGATCGTCGTAGAGGTGGTCTTGCTCGAAATTGGCGTGGAACAGGTCGGCCAGAATGCCGACATGGTCAAGCTGGAGCGAGGAAGCCAGGGCATCCACCTGCTGAAGCGTGTTCAACAGGCTGCTCTGATAGCGGTTGAGCGGTTCAATGCTGAAGGGGATGCCAGCGGCGGCAAGCTCGGGACGAAGCTCGCCATAGCTGTCCAGCAGCCGCTGGTGGTCATCGTGGGAGGAGGGATCCGTTGGCGGCTTCGACAGATCCCCGTGGATCGGGCCCGACAGCTTGAGCGCCCCACAAGCGTGGGCGAAATCGAGCAGCCGCCGCACATGATCCTGAGCTTGGCGACGGACCCCCGCGTCGGCCGTGGCCAAGCTCAACCCACCGGGTAGGCCGGAACACAGGGTGACGGGCAGTCCGTACTTGGCAGAGGTGTGAACGATGGCTGAGGGGCTTAACCCCTCGAGGTCGTAGGTGGCGAGCTCGACGTAATCGATTGCCGTTCCGGCAACGGCCGCGAACAACGGAGTGAGCTCGGCATCCGTGATGCCGGGCGACCAGGCAAAGGTGTGGGCACCGATCAACACCATGGCAGCAGTGGCTGGAGCTTCAAGGCTGGGAACGAATCAAGTCGGCAACCGCGCCCGGGTCCTCCTCTGGCAAGTAATGGCCACAGCCAGGCAACACCCCCCCCTGCACAGCGGGATCACAGGCCTGGAGGGATCGGAGGAAGTTGTCCGCCGTGGCGAATTCACCGCCGTAGACGGTCATCGGCTTGGCGAAATGGTGCTGACGGTGGGCCTCAGCG
>JBIPLV010000368.1:0-13721 GCA_044369475.1 Cyanobium sp.
ACCTCTTCATCCATCGGCAATGCCTGCCAGTACTCCTCGCTCACCAGCGGCAGGCGCAGTACCGCCTCTAGCCCCTGATGCTCCCCGTTGGCATTCAGCCATTGCGCCTCAACCTGCAGCAGATCGCTGAGCTCTGCATCCCGATCAGACGCCGCCACATCCAGTCGGATGGCCAGTGTTGGGGTTGCACCAGCCTGCAGCATCCCGAGCCGAATCCAACCATGGCCGTCGGGCTCCAGCGGGTTGTGGATTCGGCGCAGCCGGCAGCCCTCATTCCCACAGAGGCGCAGCCGCAGCTCGAGCCCCAGGCTGAGATTCAGACCCTCCAGTTCGGCGCTGAACACGGCTTCGAGCTGTCCAGGGCTGGTGAGGTGCACCAGGTTGCCGTCGCCTGCCTCTGCCATGGCGGTGAGCAGGCGCTCTTCGTAGTCTTCACCGAGGCCGATGCAGCTGGTGCTGACCGCCTGCTCGCAGGCTTGGCCAACCCATGGCGCCACCTCAGCTCTGCTCCGTAGGCCCACATTGGCCTGGCCATCCGTGAGCAGCAGCACGCGCTTCTGGTGCCCCTCGAGGCCGGAGCCCGTCTTCAGGGCTTCCATCCCTGCCCGCCAGCCATCGAACAGGGCTGTCTGCCCGCCGGAGCGGATCCGGCCGATTTGCTCGATGACTGTTGTGTCCGGCGCCATCAGGGGAACAACGGTGCGGATGCTCTGGTCAAAGCTGATCACCGCCACCCGATCAGCTGGCGTGAGTTGCCGCACCAGCTGCTGGGCTGCGCTGCAGGCCGCCTCCAGCTTGCGGCCGGCCATGGAGCCAGAACGATCGATCACCAGGGCGATGGCCACCGGGCGCCGCACCTCGGCGACAGGCGCCAGGGGTGGCGTGTGCAGCTGCACCAGCACATCCATGCGGCAGCCCTCACGGCTCACGGCCGCCTTGTCGGCTCTGGTGCTCAGCACCGTGGTTGTCATCCGGGTCTCCATGGCTCTGCATTGATCGGGGATGGCTCCAGTGTTCGGCGGGTGTGGGCGAGTTGGTTCGGTCCTCGTGCGAATGACGCGTGGCAACCGTCCGCAGCCTCCGCAGACTGAGCGCAGCTGGGAGTCGCTGTGCTGCTCAACGTCTTCGACGTCGACACGACCACCGGTGAACGCAGCGTCGAGCTGCAAGTGGGTGATCTGCCGTTCCTGGGACTCGATGCAGATCTGCTCGTGGTCTCGGCGTTTGAGGGCCACTACAAGCCGGTGCCCGGAACCCTGCTTGGCCGGTTGTGGGAGGCCTACGGCTTACGGCTGCGAGATCTGGAGATTGCCCTTGACCTTCGCAGCAGCCCCCTCAGAAGCTGGCTGAGCGCTCCTCTGGATCTGCCCGAGTCGGGTGCCGTGCAGTGCCGCTTTCGCCGCCTGGCCGTGATCGAGGGGGCGATGACATTTGAGCCAGGCGATCTGCTGCCCTGGCCCCCTTTCAATCGGCTGTTTTCACTGCTGGCGCTGCTGCCGATGCGCCGGATCGCCTGCAAAACCGTTGCCTCCCCTCTGCTCGGTAGCGGCAACCAGGGCATCCAACCGGTGGCGCACTACCCCGATCTGCTCGAGGCCTACCGCATGGCTTTTCAGCACGTTCCTGAGCTGCAGCGGCTGATCCTGTTTGATCGAACCGCGGAGCATCTGAGCCTTCTAGGGGAAGCGATCGACTCCGCCCTCGGGAGACGTACGACTCAACAAACCCGACTGCCCTGGCCTTCCACATTGCCGGGCTTCGAAGACATGGAGTGCGTGTTGCGCCAGTGGAGCCACAGCGGACCACCTGGTTCCGATGGCCTCTCGCATGACATCAACGAGTTGCTGATGGTGCTGCGCTCGCAGGAGGTGTCACCGATTGTCCTGGGAATCCATGCCCGAAGGGTGGTGGAGGGTCTGGTCCTGCGGCGGTTGGCGGGGGAGAGCGATGCCCATCGACTCGACCTGAATCGCGGGATCCGTCGGCTGGGGGAACAGGGTGCCGATCGTTGGTTGATCAGCTGCCTGCATCAGGTGCGCTGCTTTGGCAACTGGATGGTGCATCCGTCCATTGATGATTCCCCACGGCCGGTGAAGCTGCACGATGTGCTCGCAATGCTCAGTGCATTGCAGCGAGTGTTGGAGGACTACCCCTGGTAGGACGTGGGGTTATCGATTGTGCGCACTAGGGCGGAGACCGCCGGATCCTGTCGGTACATCAGGGCAATGGCAGAGCGTCCGTCGGGTCTGAACCGAAACAGGCCATGGTCGATTCCCCTCGGTTCCGGGCATTGGGGCTCCTGAAATACCACCGCGTCCAGCAATTCCATCTGCAACAGCAGCGGCCAGTGTTCTCGTTGCTGGTGACCCAGTGCCACCCACTCGGCCCAGGCGCATCCCATCAGAGCTTGCGCGCATTCGGCCGGTCCGCCAATCCGCAGCACACCGCAGGCCAGACGGTGATGGTTCACGCCGCGGCGCAGCTGAACCATCCAGGCGGTGTCGCTGAAGCGCCGCCCCACGGGCTTCTGCTTGTTGCGCACCAGGCCCAGCTCGCGGGCGACGCCCCTGTAACGGCGGCTGACGCTCGGCTGGGACATCGCCAGCGCCTCGGCCGTGGCCACCGTGCTGCCGGTGAGCTCCAGGAGATCCACCAGCACCAGATCCCGAAGCGGGCCGGGAACGCGGTAGTGGGCAGGGGCGTGGGGCGACATCGCGGCACTGGCAGGACGCCTTCCACGATTCGATCCGTGGGCCTGAATCGCGCCCATTCCCGTGCGAACAACGCCGATTCCTCCGCTGCGGCCAGGGGCGGATCCGGGTTCTTCGCAGGAATACTGCCTCGGCGATAGCCGCTGAGCCGATGATGCGGGTACCTCGCTTATTGCCATGGCTGGCCCGCGCTGCCATCTGCTGATTGGTCCGCCCGCCAGCGGCAAGACCACCACCGCAGCCCTGCTGGCGCCGCTGCTCCAGGTCGAGGTGTTCTCCACCGATCGGATTCGCGAGGAGCTCTACGGCGACGCGGCAATCCAAGGCCGCTGGCCAGAGGTGGAGGCCCGGTTGCATGAATCGATCCGCCAGGCCGTTGGGGCTGGGCAATCGGTTCTGATCGATGCCACCCACGCGCGCCGCCCCTGGCGGCTGGCGCTCACCCAACGGCTGGAGCTCCCTGCTCCCGTGGAGTGGATCGCCTGGTGGTTGCGCACACCGCTGGAAGTGTGCCTGGCCTGGAACAAGCAACGGCCCCGAGCTGTGCCAGAGCTGGTGATTCGGCAGTTTTATGCCGCTCTTAACACCGGCGAATTCCTGCCGGATCGCAGCGAAGGCTTCTCAGCGTTGCTGGATCTCGATCCCTCCCTTGGCGGTGAAGAGCTGGAACAGATCCGTACTGAAATTCATCGGCTGGATCGGCGCATCTCTGCCGCCCGCAACAAGGAGAGCGCCAAGGATCTGCATGGCTATGCACGGCTGCTTGATCTCGAGCGCCTGCTCTACCTGTTGCAGCTACTCAGCCGCTTCCCTGGACTCTGCGCGGCGGATGTCGAGACCGAGGCTGAGCTGGCGGCGATCTGCAATCCATTGCCGGAAGGATCCATGGCCCAACGGGCCGCTGCATTGCTCAGCGCGTTGCGGGGCAGCTGTTACGCCGATGTGGAGGCGCTGGAGCGTGATCTTCTCTGGCTAGAGCAGCAGGGCTTTCTGTCAGCCGAGTCCGCCACTACACCGATCGAACCACCGCCGCTACCGCCAGCCGCCCTGGATGCACACCACGGCGGCTGGCCACCCATGGGCGATCGCACGGTGTTCGTGCGGGTGTTCTCCTTGTTGCGCTATCTCATGCAGAACCCCTTCTCCCATCAGAAGGGTGTTGCGCTCACCGAGCACCTGATTGCGCAGCTCAATGGCATCTACATGCCTGGTGAAGGCTCCACCCTGCGCAAGGATGTCGAGCGGGTGCTCACCCCCTACGGCTTCCGCCGCCGCAATGACAACGCGCGCCATGGCTACGGCCTTGGAACGGCTGTGCTGTCTGCCGCGCGTCTGCGTGAGGTGCATCAGGTGGTGAGCCAGGCTGCCGCCCGGCTCGGTGATCCAACCGCGCAGGACCTGCTGGCGGAGCTCGATGAGCGCCTGCGCCGGGGAGGCGTGTTGCGGGAAGACGACTTGCCGGTGAGGGTGTTCGCCAACCGCTCAATCGTGCATCCCGACCTGGTGCGCCGCGATTCATTGGCAGTACCGCAACAGGCGGAGCGGCTTGAGGCGGCGATCACGGCTGGGCAGCGGGTGGTGCTCGAGCGGTTGAGTGGCTCAGCCCAGTTCGAGGAGTCGCCGCCTGATCTGATGCGCATCTGGCCTCTGCAGCTGCTGTTTCACAACATCGGCTGGTACCTCGCCTACGAGGAGGACGCCGTGGGTCGCGAATACGGCCTGATCCGTACCGAGCGCCTGGATCGGCTCGGACTGCGCCAGGTGGAAAGCGGTTTTACCCGGCCCGTTGGGGCCCGCCGCGCCGGCATTGAGCGGCTGACGCGGCTGATGGAGCGCAGCGGCGGCATCTATTTCGGCGAGGAGGTAGACCTACAGGAGCAGCTGGCCACGGCAAATCCCCAGGACTGCCGCAAGCTGCTGGTGACGGTGCGCTTCCGCTGCACCTTGCCCATCTACCGGTTCCTGCGCGAGGGCCTTCAGCGCTATCCGCTCGAGCAGTTGCGGCTCTCGAAACCCCTGCCCGGCGATCGCTGGCGCCAGCCATCTCAGGCGCCTCTGGTGCTGGAGCCGCAACCCGGCAGCAGTCATCCCTTCCCGGTGGAGATTGATCTGCCTCCCTGGACGGTGGCACGTGACGTGGACTTCCGCCGGTGGCTGTTTGGGTATGGCGCGGAGGTGGTGATAGACAGCCCTTGCACCCTTAAAAATGAGCAAAGGGAAAGATCATTGGCAGTAATTGACTCCCTGTCGGAGGATCGCTGATGTCTCGCTTACAACCTGGTCCATCAAGGGATCTTAAGACAGCCTGGCTCGCCTGTGGGCAGTTAAGCCAACTCGGCGCGTTGAAGAACTTGATCGATTTCGGCCCCAAAGAGCTCTTCTTGCTCCCTGAGCGCGAAGGCGCGATTAGTCGTGATGATCCTAAATCTAAATCCAGGCATGGCCTTGAATGATTCAAGGTCTTTGCATCCAAGTCTGCATGCTTCGGCAATAAGCGGCTTCTGTAGGATATTGTGCCAATGCTCGAACCCGGCGACACCCTTCGCCATCGCCGTGTAGATCTTGTCGCGAAGCTTTACGAGCTCATTGAAAAGCTCGTCTCTGGTGAGTGAGCTAGGTACTGACGGCAAATCCTTGATTGCCGTTGCGTCAGGCCTGTGCGATTGCCTGCCTGGCTGAATGGCTGTCACTCTCAGCGACTCAAGTATCTCGGCTTTGCTTTTGGTGATGCCTGACATTACCTCTCTTTGGGCGGCGATTAGCTGCTCAGACAATCTGTCTTGGACTTCATCTAGAAGTGAAACCAAGAGCTCTTGTGTGAGGCCGTCTGTGGCTTCATCTGTTTCTCGGCTCTTCGAGCCCTTGTCGAGGACCTCGCCGACGCTATGTCTGTACTCTTCGAGCTCTGAGCCAGATGCTGTGACGAGCTTCAGTCCAAATCTGTTTACTTCCTCAGGATTGGCCTTCGCAACCTCGGTTACAAGGTCTTTCAGCAGCGTGCTGATCGCAAAGACCCTCAATGCGATCGAACCATAAAGACTCGAGAAGTGCTCCTTGTTGGCACCCTGGGAAACATGATGTTCAGTCGAGTCCCTTGCCGCCCTCAAGGAGATAGCAAGACCCCTAAATTCGGCAAAGTAAAATGAAAGCGACTTCCTTTTTTGTGGTGGCAAGGACAGCCGGCTTTCGCGCCCTGCGTTTCGGACATTCTTGATGAGATTTGTGGCATACTCATTGCAGTTAGCGTCTTCGTAAAACTGCTCCCACCACTGAGCCGTTTCGCTGATATCGCAGCTTTTGTTTTCGCTGACGCTCTCAAGGATGTATTGAATGTCGTCCAGCTTGCCGCCAAATCGCTTGTCCGTTTTAAGACAAATGTAGTTGAGAAAGCAGAGCCACTTAAATGTTTCTCCGACTTGCCTTCCCAGGAGTCTGTTGTTTATGTGCTCCATTCGTGCCCTTGTGTTTCTATGGGGGCTTCGCTCAAGGGTAGCACTGTTGTCGTCCGGTGAATCTTCACTGTGCTAGAGGCCTGCGGTGGTATTGGATTCCTTGTTTGTACAACTAGTGGCGATCACGTCGGTTCGGCCTCAGGGAGGCTCGGTTACCGCAAGCGCGTAGATCGAACGCCCTGTCACCCATGCCTGGCAGCAGGCGTGAGGCGCTGCCAACGGTGGCGGCTATCAGCCAGAGCTGACCGCCCGGAACCAGAGCCAAGGCGAGGCTCACCACCAGCGACAAGCCGGCTCCGCTCAAGGCGGAGAGACCCGCAGCGCGCAAGGCATGTTTCAGAAGCTCCTTGCGCTGGGATGAGCTTGCCGTGCACCAGGCATGGCGATGCTGGAGCAGCTGCGCCGCCACCGCGATCGCCGCAGCCAACAGCGCCGCCTCCAGGCAGTGCCCGGCGACATCAGACGCCACGCCTGGGCTGAGCCAGGCATCAAAGCCACCATCGGTGTGGGCCCTGGCGATATCGGCCGGAGGCATCGCCTCCGCACCACGGCTGCGATTCCAGCCAGCGCTTTCGAACTGCCAGCCCTGCGCAGCGGTTCCCCCCTGGGCCTGCGGCCACCAGTGGCTCAGGTCCTTGTCCGCCAGCCAGTGCCGTACCGCTTCCTCGGGATTCGGGCTGCGCAGCAGCAGCTCGGGCAGTTGCCCCTGCAGCTCGGCGCCATGACGCTGGAGCCGCTCTTGCAGCGCCATGAGCTGTGCGGCATCGAGCGGCTGCTCCAGCAGGCGGGTCAGCACTGCTGCGAACCCGCCCGCCTTGAGCCCCACGGTATTCATGCCGTCTGCGGCGCAGCTTCGGTGCCACCCATCAGCTGGCTGAGATTCACGCCGGCCTCGAACGCAGCGCGATGCAAGGCCGAGCGCTGCTCCTCATCGAGGCCATCCCAGAAGGCGTGGGCCAGGTCGAACGATGCCTTGCCCATCCCCACCAGGCCGACCAGGCTCAATGGGAACGCCAGCCAGGGGAACACGAGCAGCACCACGCTGAGCACCGCACTGACAGCGGCGCCCTGCTTGGTGGTTTCCCAGACGCTGGCCGCGATCACCTGGATCTGGGTGGCACGGTCGATCTCGCCACGCTTCCGCAGCGCTTCCGTGCGCAGCCCTGTGAGCAGGGCCTGGTAGACGGCGTACACGAACATGCCGCCAACGGTGTGCTCACCGATGAACTCCGTTCCGGTGCCGTGGACCTGGTTGCCGTTGAGATCGATCGCGGCCAGACCGGCCGCCGGCGCGATCTCCCAGCCAGCGCGGGGGATGCGGTAGGGGTCACGTTCGCGGGTCATGGCAGTAAGGGCAACGAGACGATCAGTCTGTAGGGACTGCAAGGACACTTCTTCTCATCTCGTGCGAAGAACGAATGGGGAGAGATGGATGATCTGCCTTTTGGCCAGGGCAAATTGGTTAAAGGATTCGGTCCAGTACCGCCTGCCTGAAACTCGGCCTGGAAGAGGCCAGGTTTCGCCAGAGGGGGATGGTGCGCACCAGTTCGCCAGCAATCACCTCGGCGACGGATTCGCTCTGGGCGGCGAAGAACTCCAGGCCATCCTGCTTACGCCGAACCACCATTACCTCGGTGCCATGGATCTGTTGTGGAGCAATCCTTTCAACGGATTCGGGCTCGGCCAGCCAATGCTGCGCACATGAGTGGTCTCCCAGGCTGCAGCTTGGCCGCAGATGTAAGCCACACCGAGAATCCGGGTGAAAGCGCATCGGCACGGCCATGACATCAACGCCCTGCATGGATTGCATCGCCGATGAGTTGGCCTCCTCAGGCGGTCCCTTTGTGCTGTGGACCGGACTGACAAGGCAAACGCTGGCCTTTGGGTTGGCACGGCAGAGCACGTAGAGGTGAACGTGCCAAAGCCCCTTAGAGCGCAAGCTGCCAATCCAATGAGGTGCCTCACGTAGTGCCGGAATAGCCGATTGCACTGCGAGGCTCACTGCAGCAGAACGCCACGGGAATGGCTGACCCTGACGGGTTTGCGGCAGGCGTATCGATGGGGCAGAGGCACGGGTCATCTCATTGAAACCGGTAGTAGTTGCCTTGGCGCCACAGGCTGAAATGGCCACCTCGGTTGTCGTTGTATTGGGTGAAGCTGGTGTTCGTTCCCGATGTCGTTGTCCAACCCCATCCCTGATAGCCAGATGGGCCAGCAATCCGGAAGAACGGGCTCTCTTGGGTGCTCGGCTCGGCACTATGGCCCCAGAGAGGCACGGCAGGGAAAGGACTGCCATGGCCAGCGTCGAATTGCCGAAAAGGGCGTATTGGCGTGTTCATGTCGATTGCGAATCAGCAGCTAGGTAGGGGTTTGGGGTTGAGGAGCTCTGTCTGCAACGCAACCATCGCGGAAACCATCCGCCGCCGGACCGGTTCACGTGCGAAGAACCGGCTGCCGTTTTTCGCACGGTGCTGGTCACGGACCGATCAGTTGAGCGCCACGATCGCCACGCACGAGGCATACAAGACACCATGACCCCCGATTCACCGCAGGAGCTAGTCTCACGCTTTTATGGCCGCCGCACACCGCTGCTGAGCGAAAAGCTGGCCGCAGCAATGGCTGCTCTTGATGGACTGGAGCTGGATGTTGGAGAGGAATTGGATGTCGTCATTTCAATCCTACAGAAGCAGCATTACCGCTACCGATCTGCTGTTTACGGTCTCATCGAATCCCGAAATCCGCAAGACATGGAGGCCAGCGTTATCTATTCCATTGATGCGACCAGGCTGCATCATTCCCTTGATCTTCTTTCTTCTATTCGCTTTGGCTGATGGTGCTGCTGTACAGCGCAACAGCTCTTCCTCAGCAAATCGAGAGATCTTTCTGGGGCCGATCGCGGTCTGGCGTTGATCGTGATCCATCTGCGGTCATCGCAGATACTGCTGAGTGCAAGGGCGAGCGAAACTGCAGAGCTCAAAGGCAATACTGTTTCACTGATCAGGGCTTGCATCGACGCCTTTGCCTTACTCGTAAGACTTGTTGTTGTCATCGATCTGGCTCCTTGGCCTGATGCCATCTCCTCTGTTCGATGGCCAGCGGTGCAGTCAAAGCCCGATTGGCTGATTATTCATCTCCCGAATAACCCAGAGCAATTCTGGCTGCCTGTGCGGTTGTGGGACAACCAGATGACGTCACCTCATGATTGGTGCTTGCGTGACGGAGCCAATGCCACGATCCTTGGAGTGCTGACTTGCTTGGACATCGGATGACTGATGAGACGGCGAAGGATGACCCCTATATGCGGGTGAGCGTGGACATTCGGCTCTCAACGCTGACCTGGCTGGATGGGTTGCGCGACGAATTGGGCTTGGACAGCCGGGGCGCTGTGCTGAACCGTGTTCTGGAGGAGATCGCCGGAGGCTCGAATCCGTAATCGCTAGAAGCCAATGGACTTCCGCTTGCGCCGCTCCGCCCGCCTCGGCCCGCTGCGGTTCAACTTCAGCAAGGCCGGCCTGAGCTCGATCTCTGTTGGTGGCCGTGGTGCCTCGTTCATCATCCCCGTGAGCCGTGCCGGCGGGGCACGCACCACGGTGGGGCTTCCCGGCACCGGGCTGAGCTGGAGCTTGGAGCACAGTCCCGCCCAGGGCCTGCCCAACAGTCGCCGGCTCCGCTCTGGCCAACTCGAGGCCCTCAAGCAGGAGCTTCTGGCTCTGCTGAAGCTGCCTTACCCCCGGCTCCAGCGCCGCGCAGCTGTGGGAGTTTGTGATAGCGAAGCCTGTACAGCTCGTTCAACACGACGCCGGGCGTCATGGATGACCAGCTGCTCACAGGTCCCTCACGCAGATCACTACCAGAGATGTGACCTAGAGAAGCAAGGGCTTTCAGAGATAGAATAAGAGCCTTCAACGTCCACCAGCACCCACAGCCCAACCGCCCTACATCAGGTAAGGATCCCGCACCGTTTTCCAGGACACCAACATGAAGGAGGCTAAGGTAACAATCTGGATCGCAGATGATGGGCGTGAGTTCAGAACTGAATCTGAATGCCTTCTCTACGAGAAGCATTCCGCTAAGGTCGCAGAAACTGAATTGAGGCTTCTTAGCCAGGTACTTGCTTCGCGTGTCAGCAACCTGTTCGAGGAGGGTGAATCCATCCGCGACAGCGGCTTCCCGGCGGAGCTTTTCGAGAGTTTTGATCACTGTGGGTTTAGTGACGAGTTCCGAGAATTTGCATCGAGACTGAATCTGAGTGCGCGCTTCTTTGTTGAGCACTTAGATGCGTTTGCGCGATTAGGCCTGCTCGTCAAGAAAATCCGCGGAGCATTCAGTGCGCTCCCTGACAGCTGCGAGATAGCAGAAGATTTAGCGCTGCTTCCAGATTTAGGCGCCCGTGATGTCATGTTGCACCTGGAGTCCCTTTCAAGCCTTGGCCATATACTGTCAAACCTGCGCTCGGAGAAAGGCGAAATTATCGCCTATCACTGGAATCGCATGGAGGAATTGTGCAGGGCCCAAGAAGGCTACCTTGAAGGTCTCCAGGCTTACCAGTATGATGAATGCTTCTATGGTCACGACGACGACCAAGATGATGCCCATGCCGCTGAGTGGCAGGAAGAGATGACCAGACGCGATCCGTTCGAAGGCAGCCCATTCTGAATCGTTTTCTCATTGGCGGCGTGCCTTGGATTAATGGTCTATTGGCAAATAAGCACTCGGGCCGCCAAAGTCCGCCCTATCCCAGGGTGCTCTCGATAGAGCGAGTGTGCCTTGCAATGGCCAGCCCTATGTTCCTCGCTGACATCGCTGAACTAGCTGCTCTGTTACTGATACCAGCGCCTTCGGCTGAATCGTTCAGGTTGCTGAATCCCACCCTCTGTTGGTAATTAGTGACGCTGGAACATTCTCTTCGGGTCGTGCCAAAAGGCGCACCACGCATCCTGAGATGCTCGAAACGCCGGATGCCATTAAGGCCTATCTACTGCGCGCCAGAAGCCAGGACGACGCCCGCAGGCGCGCAAAGCGCATCGTGCATGTGGTGCAGGAGGTCAGGCGATCGGCTGGCCTTGGTGTCGCTCATCCCCGCAGGCGTTCGCAGGCCTCGCCATCGCCGTCGCCATCGAGATAGCTGTGGCCCTGTTGGAGCAACTGCTGGGCGCGGGCGTAGGAGCCAATCTGCCGGCAGGTCAGCCGTGTGCCGCCGCGTGCGGGCATGGAGGGCTGCACCATCCCAGAGGGCCTGGCCTGAGCCTTGCCGGAGCGCCGCCCGCGCCGATAGTCCCAGGGCCGCGTGATTCCACCCGGGGTGGACCAGACCCCCAGACGCCGCAGGCGGGCCTCGGTTTCCAGGCGGCTGTAGGTGTTGCGATCGCAGCCGCGGATGTACTGCCAATACACGAAGGCTGCACCTGAGCCGACCAGGGCCTGGTTGATGTTGCGGCCACTGCTGACGATCTCGGCCACGGTGCGCCCATAGCGGTCGGTCGCCTTGGTCCTCAGGTCCACAGCCTTGCCGATCGGCAGGAGTGCCAGAAGCTCGCGCCGTGCCGCAGCCCCCCATGGGCTCTGGCTGGACTCCGGGGCATCGATGCAGGCCAGGCGCACCGTGATCACCCCGGCCGAGCTGCGCAGCCGCACGGTGTCGCCATCACCGATCGAGAGCACGTTGCCGCGGCTGCCAGCGGCATGGGCGGGCATCGCGATCAGGCCGGCAGTCGCCAGCAGGGTGGACACAGCCACTGCGCGTGGCGCCATCAGCAAGCCCCCAACCCGTACGGATGAGGCTGCGGCCAGGGTGGAGTGCAGACAAATCGCCCTCCAAGAGCCGTGGTGTTATCCGAATGGCATTGGCCATAGCCCTCATGCCGCCTCTGCCGGCTCAGCCACTGCTGAAGACGTTCACCCCCGCCGACTCTGGAACCATGGGCTGTCAGGGGCAGGCCGCCCCCCGGGGGGCACCCACGCCTCGAGCCATCCGATGTAAGCCACCTGGGCTCTGTGCGAAGCAACCGTGGAGATAAGCGATGGCCACAGCCTCCCATCCAGCGTCTACTCGCACAGGGTGCACCGCGCCCTGATGTGCTGGCAGGTTCTCTGTTGACGCAGGGCGGTGACCTTCTCCAGGTAGCGGAGGGGTACCAATCCTCTGCAGGGAGCGGCTCCCTGGGGATCTTCTCCGGCTCGTCTGGTGATTCGGTCGGCATGGCGGTGCAGGTGGATGAAGACTGCTGAGGCCATGAGGGTCATGACGCCCGTGGGATTGAGCTAGAGAGATCAATCCGGATTTAAATGGCTCAAGCCATACCCCTTGCTCTATCCGATTGTCACATAACTACGAGCTAATACGGTTGAACCATGAAAATCTCCTGCCGAGCTTCCAGGATCCCACTCATCCGGTCATTTATGCATCTTGTGCATAACAATGCCCTAGCTGCGAGGTCACGACAGGGGGGGGGGGATCAATCAAGCGGCTCTGGAGACCTGTAGATTCAATGAGTAACGATGCATGACCTCGACGGCAGCAGGACTGCCGCCGTCTAAGGGTAACGTCCATGAAGCGGTCAGTTCTCGCCACAGCATTTCTGGTCGCTAGCTCGGTCTTGCCCGCTGCTCATGGACAACCCGCTCGTCTCGTCAGCTTGGATCAACGAGTTGTCGAGCTCAAAGAGGCAAGGAGTCTTGCTGCTCTTTGCTCTCAAGAGCCTCTGATTAAAGAGTGCCAGATCGCCATTGGTGACTGGAAGCCAATCGAGCTTGAACGCGTCAAAATGCAAGCGCCAGTATGCTTTGATCAATGTATGCTTGATGTTTTCGGCTTCTACAAGGATCCCGAAACATCGCGGGAGATTCCCGCCGTGCGAACCAAGGACTTTGACGGAGCAGCGCCAAGTCGAGGCTTCGATTCTACGTTTTATCCTGTAGCCCTTAAGCTTTTTCGTTACGAGGGCTGCGCGGGGTGTGCCTTGATTTATCAGTATCCGATCAAGGTAGTGGCCAAGATCGGCGGACAGTCGTATAGCCTACCCATTATCGCCCGTGGAGGCTTCTACCTTCCGAGCGGGCTACGGAGAGCCATCCTGGCTTCGCCTTCGTCGCCGCTGACCTTCGAAGCCAAAACGACTGAAGGTCTGTTCACTGTCAATGTCTCGGTTAAGGCGGTGCGCGCTTATACCGAGATGCTGAGACTACTTAAGTACGATGAGGTCATTTAGCTCATGAACCGTTTTTCGAAGGCTGTTGCCGCTGCTTCGCTTCTTTGCTCCCTCGGCAGTCCTGCTTTTGCTCAAATCGGCGCTACCGCTGCTTCTTCCAGCTCGACACAGAATGTCTTTTGCGAAAAGAACCTAAAGTCTACTGTTACTAGAGTCACGAAAGCGGTGTTGCCTAGTGGCTACTCTGATCTAAAGGATGTTCAGCTGAACTCAGATTTTCGCTTTCCCTCAAATGATCTCCCTTTCTCTCAGGCTCTTGCCTTGAACGACCCTGTAACAGGGCAGTCGGTTGGGGTCCTCGATCAGAACTTTATTCCAGGAGGCTCCAAGGTCTCATCCGCCTGGACTCG
>JBIPLV010000159.1:0-3973 GCA_044369475.1 Cyanobium sp.
GGGTGTGGTCTCTCTAACGGTCTTCGTTGGGGGTTTGTCCTCAATGTGGTTCCTTGTGTGGTCATCATTCGGACACGCGCCGCTGGTGCTGTGCTGAGCTCCACTGCCACTGCCACTGCCACCGCCGCCTTCAGCTCCTGCGGGCAGTACCGCTGGTGGCTGGAGCGGGTGTGGCAGCCGGCGGCGCCGCGGCTGATCTTCATTGGCCTCAACCCCTCGCGGGCCGATGGCCGGCGCGACGACCCCACCCTGCGCCGGTTGCTGGGGTTTGGCCGCAGCTGGGGCTTCGGCAGCCTTGAGGTGCTCAACTTGTTTGCGCGCATCAGCCCATCGCCGGCTGTGCTGCGCCGCGCCCCTGATCCGGTGGGCGCCGAGGCCGACGCCTGGCTCCAGCAACGCCTGGTGGCTCAGCCGCAGGCCTCGGTGTGGCTGGGCTGGGGGAACCAGGGGATCTGGCGGGGGCGTGACCGGGCGGTGCTGCTGCTGCTCCACCAGCACCTGATGTTGAAGAAGCATGGTCGCCTGTGGGCCCTAGGGCTCACGGCCGCCGGCCAGCCCCGCCACCCCCTGTATGTGGCCGGCGATGTTGTGCTGCAGGCTCTGGCCTGGCACAACCCTGAGGCCCTGGGGCATCCTGTGGGCACGCCCGAGTTCTCCGTTCTCCCGCCGCCGGCTGCGACGCCATGTCTCGTATCCCCCGCCGCTACGCCGTGCATCTGCACATGAGCGGCGGCCAGACCGAAACCGTCCATTTCCAGACCCTGGAGGCCTTTCAGCAGTGGTACGGCGGCGTGCTCACCGCCTCGGCGCCCGACACCTTCGTGAATGTGCCGATTGGTGATCTCGAGGGCGAATACCTCGTGGTGCGTCCCAGCGGCGTGATCGGCATCCACGTGGAGCCCAAGTTCAACGCCCTCGATGCATGACACCTGAGCGGCTGGGTCTGCTTTGGGGGGTCACGGTTTTTGCGGGGGCAATTGCCCAAGCCCTCGCCTGGCTCACCGGGTTGCCCGGCGTGGTGTTGTTGCTCAGCGCCGGCCTGGTGATCGGCCGCTCCGGCTTCAGGCTGGTGGAGCCCCTCGATTTGGGTGCGGGCCTGGCCACCGTGGTGGGCCTGCTCGTGAGTCTGGTGCTGTTTGACGGCGGCATCAATCTGCGCTTGCCCGACGATGGCACCCGGCAGGCGGTGCTGCGCATTGTGCTGGTGCGGCTGGTGCTGGCCCTTGCCGCTGGCCTGCTGGCCGCCCACTGGCTGGCCGGGCTCAACTGGTCGCTGGCGGCGGTGTTCAGCGCCATCGTGCTGGCTACCGGGCCCACGGTGGTGAATCCGCTGGTGCGCCAGATCCGCCTGTCGTCACCCCTGGGCGAGGTGCTGGACGGCGAAGGACTGGTGCTCGAGCCGATTGGGGCTGTGCTGGCCCTGCTGCTGCTGGAGCTGGCTCTCGGCGATTTGCACGGTTGGCGGGAGTTGGCCTTGGGGCTGCTGCAGCGGCTGGGCGGTGGGGTGCTGATTGGGGCGCTCTGTGGTTGGTTGCTGGCCGAAGCCCTGCGCCGCATTCCCGCCCAACCGGCCGGGGCCCTGCGGCTGCAGCTCACGGTGGGCACCCTGTTTCTGATGTTCAGTGGCTGTGAGCTGCTGCTGCCCGAGTCGGGGCTGCAGTGGCGGCCGGGGTGGTGGTGGGCCGCCGGCCTGACACCGACGCCGCTGAGCTCGATGCGCTGATCCGTCAGCTGGCCCAGCTGGCCATCACCATGCTCTTCCCGCTGCTGGCGGCCGATGTGAGCTGGGCCGAACTCAGCCCTCTGGGCTGGGGTGGGGTGGCCTGCGTGCTGGTGTTGATGCTGCTGGTGCGCCCCGTGGCGATTGGCCTGGCCACCTGGGGCCTCGACTTCAGCCTGCCCCAGCGGGCCTTGCTGGCCTGGTTGGCGCCCCGCGGCATCGTGACGGCTGCAGTGGCCAGCCTGTTTGCCATTCGTCTGGAGCAGGCCGGGGTGGTGGGGGCCGGCCGCCTGCAGGGGCTCGTGTTTCTGACGATCCTGCTGACCGTGGGCCTGCAGGGCCTCAGTGCCGGCCCGCTGGCCCGCTGGCTGGGCCTTGTGGATCCTGAAGGCTCCGACTTCGAGATACCCAGCTCAGAGGCAGCGGCTGATGCGGGGGCGGTCGGCGCCGCTGCGGTGGAGCAGCAGCCAGGTGGCCAGTAGGTCGGGGCCCTGGAGGCTGCCGAGCAGGGCGGCCCGAAGGCTCTTCATGATCACCCCTTTTTTGACCTTGGCGGCGGCACAGGCTTCGCCCAGCAGCGCCTGGGCCTGATCGGCCTCGAGGGCACCTTCGGGTAGGCGCTCCAGCAGCGCGGCCAGGGCAGGACGGGCGCCCTCGCTGGCCAGCTGGGCTACGGCGGCCTCCTGCAGCTCCGGGGTGGTGAAGAAGGGACGAGCCTGCTCCACCCCATCGGCCAGCAGGCTGAGGGACGGGCCGATCAGGCTGCAGAGCTCGATCTGCCACCCGGGATTGGCCTCGGGGCTGTTTGAGCTGTTTGAGGCGCTTGCCCAACCCTCGGCTGCCCACAGGGGCAGCAACTGATCGCGCAGGGTCTCGGGACCAAGGCCATGCAGCACCTGGCCATTGAGCCAGTTGAGCTTGTCCCAGTCGAAGCGGGCGCCGGCCCGGTTGACCCGCTCAAAGTCGAACACCGCGGCCGCCTCGGCCAGGGTGAAGCGCTCGCCCATGCCCTCCGGTGGCGACCAGCCCAGCAGGGTCATGTAGTTGGCCAAGGCTTCGGCGGTGTAGCCCATGGCCCGAAACTCGCTCACCGAGGTGACGCCATCGCGCTTGGAGAGCTTCTTGCCTTCCTGGTTGAGGATCAGGGGTGTGTGGGCGAACACCGGAGCTTCAGCGCCCAGGGCTTCGTAGAGCAGCAGCTGCTTGGCGGTGTTGGCGATGTGGTCTTCGCCGCGGATCACGTGGCTGATCGCCATGGCGGCGTCGTCCACCACCACCACCAGGTTGTAGAGGGGGTCGCCGATCTGATCAGCCGGGGCGCGCCGGGCGATCACCATGTCGCCGCCCAGGTCGCTGCCGCTCCAGCGCATCGGGCCGCGCACCAGGTCGGGCCAGGTGATGGTGGCGTCATCGTCGATGCGGAAGCGGATGGTGGCTTGGCGGCCCTCGGCGATGAAGGCCTGCTGCTGCTCGGGCGTGAGATCGCGGTGGCGGTTGTCGTAGCGGGGGGCTTTTTTCTCGGCGGCCTGCTGCTCGCGCATGGCGGTGAGCTCCGCTTCGCTGGCAAAGCAGCGGTAGGCGTGGCCGGAATCGAGCAGCTGCTGAATCGCCGCCCGATGCTCGGCAATGCGGGCGCTCTGGATCACGGGCTCAGCGTCCCAGTGCAGCCCGAGCCACTGCAGCCCGTCGAGGATGTTGGACGTGTGTTCGGGCTTGCTGCGCTCTTTGTCGGTGTCTTCGATGCGCAGCAGAAACTCACCGCTCTGGCGCCGGGCAAACAGCCAGTTGAACACTGCCGTGCGGGCGGTGCCGATGTGAAGGGTTCCCGTAGGGCTAGGGGCCAGTCGCACACGCACGGGCCGTGAGGACTGCGCAGCACCCACAGGGATGTCTCCTAATTCATGGAAACGGGACTGACGGGATTCGAACCCGCAACTTCCGCCGTGACAGGGCGGTGCTCTAACCGGTTGAACTACAGTCCCAAACTGCCTTGTCGGCGATCTGTGTGGTGATCGAGGTCGTGATCAAGGTTGACCCTTGGACGACTTGAAAAGTATCCGTGATCACCGGTCCGATCGTCAACCAACTGGGCAAAAGACCAGCGAATGCAAATCAGACCGGCATCTCGAATGGGCAATGAGCAGCCTTAAGGCTGCTCAGGGGCGAAAGCCCGCAGGCTCAATCAGGCGCACCTGATTTCCGCGTGCCGTGAATTCACGGCCTTGATCGCTCTGAACGACCACACGGCCACCG
>JBIPLV010000160.1:0-3969 GCA_044369475.1 Cyanobium sp.
GCCATGGCATTGGGGCCAATGCCAGTCACGCAACCTGCATTGGGGACCAATCTGGGGACCCAGCCAGAAGGCCAATCCCTGAGAATTCAGTCGGGGCGACAGGATTCGAACCTGCGACCTAGTGCTCCCAAAACGGCCAGTCTCTGGCTGTCTGTGACTGCCCAAACCCGTTGCTACAACTGATCTTGTCTGAGCCTGTCCGACCCTGTCGGGCCTGAAATAGCCGTTTTTCCGTACACTTGTACGAACGCTACGGGGTTCAGTTGGCTGTCCGCGCCCGCCACGAGCAGCCCTGGGTGAAGGGCTTCCGCTCTGCTGTCCGAACCAGCACCAGGCAGGGATGGTGGGTGCGGGAACATCGCGGCCGCATGCGACTCGAAACCCTCGGGCCGGACGGTCGGATGCAATCGGTGGCGCTTCCCTTCGACTGGGTCAAGTCACAGACCGGCGACGCCATTGCCCGGGTCCGTTCGATCTACCGGTTGGTCGGTGAGGGGCACACGCTCAAGACAGCGGCCATGGTGGCTGCGGGGGAAGCCCCACAGGTCTGCATCGACTGGGAGCAGGTGGCGGAGAACTTCCGGATTCAGAAGCTTGAGCACGGCAACTCGATCAAGCTCGCCACCTGGGATAGCCACTACGCGCCAGCCGTTGGCATGGCCGTTGAACTGTTGACCAGTGACGACCCGCCGATCAATCCCGCTGATCTGATCGACCTCTGCATCCGTGACTGGCCGCCGGGGACACGGATTCGCCAGATCAGGGCCCAATCGGTTGCCCAGTTCCTGCGGCATGCCGTCAATCGGGAAAAGGCACCAGCGAACTGGAACCCGCCGACCACCCTGCGCCATCACGTGGGCAGCAAGTCCCGGGAGTCAGCGATTGCATCCAAGAAAGGGGATCCCTTTACCGACGCGCAGATCTTGTCGCTGTTGGCAGGTCTTCCAGACGATGAAGCTGGGCGGCGCTGGGCGGACGCCATCCGCCTGATGGCCGAACTTGGTCTGCGGCCGATCGAGCTGTTGCACCTGAGCGTGCGCACCGACTCCAGTTCCCAGGAGGCCTACTGGTGGTGCACCTACCGCAAGCGCAGTGGAGGGGGTGTGACCGAACCACGCCGGCTTCACCCCCTGCCCCTGATTGACACCGATGGGGAGGTGCAGCGCTGGAACCTTCTGGCCCGCTGGCAGGCACGCCTGATCGAGCTTCCGCCGCTCACGTCAGGCAACGGCGCAGCCGACTGCATCACGACCTACCTGCAGCGCAAACCGGCCTGGAAATCGCTCAAGGAGGCGATGAAGGCCAATGCGCAACGCGCCGTGATCTACAGCTTCCGGCACAGCTACAGCCTGCGGGGCCATCAGCGCGGGATCGATGCAGGAAGCATGGCCCAGGCCATGGGTCACAGCTTTGAAGTCCATTGCCGCTCCTACCCCTGGGCGAGTGCAGCAGGGACCATCGCGGCATTTCAACGCGCCAATGACGCCGTCAGCACTGGCGTGCTGGCCTAGCTGCAGCATCCAGCTTGCTCGAGCGGCCGAGGCCACCCAGGTCGCCGTGGCCTGGCGTCATGGCAGCCGTCCCTAGATCGAAACCAGCTCTTATTCAAGGGAAAGGCATCTCCCTTGAATAAGCTGAGGCGGTATTCAAGGTTTGCGGCGGAGGCTTCATGCGGCGCGACGCCACCGGGCACTACGAAACCACCAGCACCGCAGGTGAAGCCGTGGCTGCATTTGTGCCAGCACCGCTTCCACCTGATCCCCCCCTTGTGCTGGAGGGGCCGCTGCAAGCACTGCACGAGCGAGCACTTCTGGCGTGCGGGCGTCTGGATGGAGTCTCCTCGCTGCTCCCCGACCCCGAGCTGTTTCTCTACGCCTACGTGCGGCGCGAAGCCCTGCTCTCCTCCCAGATCGAAGGCACTCAGTCGTCGCTCTCCGATCTGCTCCTGTTTGAACTGGAGGAAGCTCCCGGCGTTCCCTTCGATGACGTGGTGGAGGTCTCCAGCTACATCGCGGGACTGGAGCATGGCCTGACCCGCCTGAAGGAAGGCTTTCCGCTCTCCTGCCGTCTGCTGCGCGAGATCCACAGGCAGCTGCTGGCCCGGGGACGGGGCGCTGATCGCCTGCCGGGTGAGTTCCGGCGCAGCCAGAACTGGATCGGCGGCACCCGACCCGGTAACGCCAGCTTTGTGCCTCCACCGCCAGGACTCGTGGACGAATGCATGGCCGCCCTGGAGACCTTCATCCACGGCGGCCTTGAGGGTGAGCACGCCTTGCCGGTGCTGGTGCGCGCCGCTCTTGCGCACCTGCAATTCGAGACCATCCACCCCTTTTTGGATGGCAACGGTCGTCTCGGCCGACTGCTGATCGTGCTGATGCTGATCGACGCCGGGGTGCTCAGCCAGCCGCTGCTTTACCTCAGCCTGTTCTTCAAGCAGCACCGCCGCCGCTACTACGAACTGTTGGATGGGGTGCGGCAGAACGGGGACTGGGAGGCCTGGGTTGATTTCTTCCTGGAAGGGGTGGAGAGCACGGCCTCAGCGGCCGTGGCGACGGCCCAGCGACTGCTGGAGCTGTTTCGCGTCGATGAAGCACAGCTGGTTGGTCTCGGCCGCTCCGGGCCCAGCGTGCGCCAGGGGTATGCAGCCCTGCGCCGTCGGCCTCTGACCAGCATCTACCAGCTGGGGCAACTGAGTGGGCTGAGCTTCCCCACCGCCAGCAAAGCAATCGAGACCCTGGTGGAGCTGGGCATCGCCCGAGAGATCACCGGAGGCCGGCGCAATCGCCTGTTCGCCTATGACGCCTACCTGGCGATCCTCAGCGAAGGCACCGAGCCGCTCTAGCCAGTCTGTTCAATGGAATCGGGCTTGCTGCCGGCCATGCCACAGGGCTCTGCAAACACCGCAAGGTTCCGGTCGGCGACGGCCGTCCTTCAGCGTGCCACGGCTGCGCCGTGGCGTGCATCGGCCAGCCGCCGCCGCCCGCCGCTCCAGGGCCGGTGCTGGGTTGGTGGGCAAGGCTGCTCTCCCGCGGCTGCGGTAGCGGAACGGCTGCCAACCGGAAGTGGGGTGTGGCGTTGACCCAGGCTTGCTCGCGCGGCTGCGCGGCTGGTTGGTTATTCAAGGCTCAATCTGGAGGTCTTGCTTATCAGTTTTTAAGTCCGCCCCTGCATGGCCTTACTTTGCGCAAAGCCATTGCCCCGCAGCCGCTTTAGCCGCCTCAGAGTGCGTTTGTACTGGTAGAATAAAGACTGCGCCAAAGGCCCCGAGCCCATTGCCTGCGGCAACGAAATCCTCGGACAACTTGCCCCGTTCGTTTGCTCTGTAGCCCATGAGCTTTTCTTCCGCTGCAGTGGCCCAGGCCGCTGCATTGCCTCTCCCTGGCCTTCTGCCACCGCCGGTGTTGGCCCATCGCTCGGTCGTCATCGTCGCCGCCGGTGGCCGTGATCTCTCCTGGCCCCAGGAGCGGATCGCCTCCGCTCTCCTCCAGCGCAGCGGTGGCCGGGCCGTTCATCTGCTGCTCCATGGCGGTGCCCGTGGCGCTGATCGCGCCATCGGTCGTGCGGCCGATCAGCTCGGCTGGCGGGTCCAGTCCCTCGCCGCTGAATGGCGCCGTTATGGCCGCAGCGCCGGCCCCATTCGCAATCGCCATCTGCTGTAGCAGGCCCTGGTGGAGGCCCAGGCCCACACCTCCCCAGCGTTCAGCGCCTCGGTGCTGGTGATCGCCTTCCCCGGTGGGCCAGGCACGGCCTCTCTGGTGCAGCAGGCCCGCCGTCTCGCCTCCCGCTCGCCGGTGCCAGTGGTGGTGATGGAAGTGCCACCGCCCTTTTCGCCGGTGCCCCTCACCGCCTGAGCGGCATCCACCGCCCCGTTCTTCTTGTCCCTCATCCCCTTTCACCACCCCATGGCCGTTCTCACTGCACCCGCCGCTCCTCTCTCCCCATCTCTCCCCCAGGCCGCCGGGCCGTCCT
>JBIPLV010000161.1:0-3945 GCA_044369475.1 Cyanobium sp.
GAAGACCCCCGCACCGAAGCCGTCGCCGCCGCTGATTCCCAGGGCCGCTTCCTCTCTAACACCGAGCTCAACGCCGCCTTCGGTCGTTTCGAGCGCGCCAAGAACGCCCTCGAGGCCGCCAAGGTGCTCACCGCCAAGGCTGACGAACTTGTGAACGGTGCCGCCCAGGCCGTTTACAACAAGTTCCCCTACACCACCCAGATGCAGGGAACCAACTACGCCTCCGACGCCCGCGGCAAGGCCAAGTGCGCCCGTGACATCGGTTACTACCTCCGCATGGTCACCTACTGCCTCGTGGCTGGTGGCACCGGCCCCATGGATGAGTACCTGATCGCCGGTCTCGACGAGATCAACCGTGCTTTCGAACTCTCCCCCTCCTGGTATGTCGAGGCCCTGAACTACATCAAGGCCAACCACGGCATCTCCGGCGACCCCGGCGTCATCGCCAACAACTACATCGACTACGCCATCGCTGCCCTCGTCTGATTCGCTTCCGCGATCCAGACCGGCTCAGCCGGCTTCGATTCCCCAAAGGCTCCCGCAAGGGAGCCTTTTTTCTTGTCTGTCTGTTCTGAGCCTGCCACCACAACCACAGCTGCTGGCAACATCACTGCCTGTGCGCGCTCCGCAACCGCCCCGATGCACCCCGCAAGCGCCAGCGCCCCTGCCGGCGAACCGATCAGCGAGCAGGAAGCCCTGCGCCGGCTCCGCCAGGCTGACGACCCATCCCAGCAGTACTACGGGGCCTGGTGGCTGGGCCGGATGCGCAGCCAACACCCCGATGCCGTGCCCCTGCTCCAGGCGGCCCTGCGCCAGCGGCGCCCCCGCGACCCGGGAGCCGGGGTGGAGGAGAACGCGGTGGCGCGCAACGCCGCTCGAGCCCTGGGCAAGCTGGCGCCGGCGGCCCATGGGGCCATTCCCAACCTGCTCGACACGCTCCAAGACCCCGACGATGGCTTGCGGGAGGCGGCGGCCCGGGCCCTCGGAGACCTGCGGGCCGCCGAGGCGATCGAGCCCCTCTGCGAGCGACTGGCCAGTGGCCCCGCCGTGGCCGGCGCCCAGCGCGCGGACAGTCCACGGCTGGTGGAGCCCTGCGAGGCCCTGCTGGAGGCGCTGGGCGACATCGGCGTCGCCGATCCGCGCGTGCTGGCCGTGGTGGAACCGTTCATCGGCCATGAGCGGCCCTTGATCCGCAGCGCCGCGGCCCGCAGCCTGCTGCAATTGAGCGGCGAGGCGCGCTGGGGGCAGTTGTTGGTGGAGCTGCTCGACCATCCCCAACTGCAGGTGCGCCGCGCCGCCCTGATGGACCTGGGAGCCGCTGGCTGGCGACCGGGCTTTGAGGCCATCGCCAACACACTGGCCGAGAACAGCCTGAAATTGATGGCGCTGCGGGGGCTGGTGGAGCAGGGCAGTGGCGCCCCCGGCGACGCTGCCCTGCTGGCTTGCATGGATGCGCTGCTGTGAGCCACGCCATCCCTTCAGGCCTCAGCACAACACCCGTGGCCGAGAAAATTGCGGCCGTTCGGCAGGCCGACAGTGCCCTGGCCCTGCTGCGCGCCACCCAGGAGCTGGCCCGCTGCGCCGATGCCAGCGCCGCCCCTGTGCTCGTGGAGGTGCTCGGCTTCAACAACCCCGGTGCAGCAGTGGCCGCCGTGGACGGCCTGATCAACCTCGGCGAGGCTGCGGTGGAGGCCCTGCTGCAGCTCGACCCTGACAACTACGGCGCCCGGGCCTGGGCCGTGCGGGCCCTGGCCGGCATCGGCGATGTGCGAGGCCTGGAGCTCCTGCTCGATGCCCTCGGCAGCGATGTGGCGGCCAGTGTGCGACGCGCCGCCGCCAAGGGACTTGGCCAGCTGCAGCTGGGCACCCTGCCCGAGGCCGAGCAACAGGCCACACGCCGCCGCTGCCTCGACGCCCTGATCGCGGCCACGGCCGATGGCGAATGGGTCGTGCGCTACGCGGTGGCCGTAGGGCTGGAGGCCCTGGTTCAGGAGCTGCCCAGCACGGCGCCGGAGCGGCACCAGGCCTGCGCCGGCCTGATGGCCCTGGGCGATGCGAGCGACGACGCTGCCCCCCCCGTGGTGCAGCGTCGCGCCAACCTGGCCCTCTCGCGGCTGGAGGGGGCATGACACGGGTGCTGTTCGTTTGCCTGGGCAACATCTGCCGCTCGCCGGCCGCCGAGGGGATGTTTCTCCACCTGCTGGCCCAGGCCGATGCCAGCGACCGGTTTGTGGTGGATTCGGCCGGCACCGGCGGCTGGCATGTGGGCAAGGCCGCGGATCAGCGCATGCGGGAGGCCGCCAGCCGCCGCGGCATTGCGCTCACCAGTCGGGCCCGCCAGCTGGAGCTGGCCGATCTCTACCGCTTCGACCACATCCTCACGATGGATGCCAGCAACCTGGCCCACGTGCAGGCCCTGGCCCGCGAAGGCCACTCCGGCGCTGCAGCGGGCGCTCACAGGCCGCAGGCCCGCATCGAGCCCCTGGTGCGCTACTGCAGCCGCTTTGACGCCCACGAGGTACCCGACCCCTATTACGGCGGCGCAGAGGGGTTTGAGCAGGTGCTCGATCTGCTGGAGGATGCCTGCACGGGACTGCTGCAGGCCCTGGACCACTAAGCCGCCGGCGTCGGCCAGGCTTCTTCCGGCACCCGTTCCCGGAAGCACTCCACCAAGACCTGGATCACCGACTCGATGGCAAGACCGTCGGTCACCAGCTCCACCGCATCGTCGGCCTGCCGCAACGGGGCCACCTCCCGGCTGGAATCCAGGTGGTCGCGCTCGGCGATCTGGGCTTCAAGCTCGGCCAGGGGAGGCACCGCAAAGCCCCGCTGCTCCAGATCGAGGGCCCGGCGACGGGCTCGCTCGGCCACCGTGGCCGTCAGAAACACCTTGAGTTCCGCATCAGGGAACACGGCCGTACCGATGTCCCGCCCCTCGGCCACCAGCCCCCCCCGGCGCCCCATTGCCTGCTGCTGGGCGGTCAGCGCCTGGCGCACGCAACCGTGGGCCGCCACCATGGAAACCTGGGCAGTGACCTCCGGGCTGCGAATGGCCGCGGTGACGTCGTGGCCGTTGATGCTCACCTGCTGCTCGCCACCGGAGCCGGAGCGCAGCTGCAGGTTGAGATCCACCAGCAGCGGCTCGACTGCGGCCGCGTCAGCCGGGTCGGCGCCCTGGTGCTGCACCCACCAGGTGAGGGCCCGATACATGGCGCCGGTATCGAGGTAGATCAACCCCAGCCGTTTGGCGAATGCCCGGGTGACGGTGCTCTTGCCCGCCCCCGCCGGACCATCAATGGCAACGATCGGCTGGCGAGACATCAGAAACACGTGATCGATCAGGCGGCTGGGGCCGCAGTGCACCGCCGCGGCCAGCAGAGCCATGCCCTGCACCTGCGGCAACGGCTCCAGACTATGGGGAGCCACCAGCTCCACATAATCCACCAGCAGCCCCGCCGCCTCCAGCTGCCGAGCCAAGCGGGCGGTCACGTCCCCGGCCTGACACTGGCCAGCCGCCACCTCGGCGGCGATGGCGGCCAAGCTGGCCGGCAGGGCCGCCGCCTGCTGCCGCTGGGGGAGGGAGAGGCGACGGTTGCGGGAGCTGCAGGCCAGCCCGTCGCCCTCCCGCACGGTGGCGCAGCCCTGAATCCGCAGCGGCAGGCCTAGATCCGCCACAACCCGGCGCAGGATCACCAGCTGCTGCCAGTCCTTCTCGCCAAGCCACAACCGGTGGGGTTGCACCAGGGCCAGCAGCCGCACCACCACGGTGGCCACCCCCTCGAAATGCAGCGGACGGCTGCGGCCACACAACACCTGACGCAGGGCAAGCGGCGGGCTGATCCGGGTCAATCCAGCCTCTCCCTGGGGATAAACCTCGGCCACGCTCGGCGCCCATAGCGCCGTGGCGCCGGCGGCAGCGGCCAAAGCGATATCGGTGCTGAGGTC
>JBIPLV010000383.1:0-3921 GCA_044369475.1 Cyanobium sp.
ATTATAGAGGTGGCTGGCATGTTATAGGCATAGACATAGATGTTACTGGAACGTTTTTCAAGAATATAGCTATTTCAAAAATAGATGACATTCGCCTGGATTATAGAATGGGAGATGTACGCGACATCTGCTCAATGAACACTATATTCAGGGAGTTGAAAGAAAAATACTCCAGCGGAGTAGACATCTTATTTGCAAATGCTGGAATATTACATGAAAAGCTAGAGGAACAATTTTACGCAGGTTACCCGTGTCAAGTCATGGCAACTAATTACTTTGGAGTAATAAACACAATAACTGCAGCTTCAAATATCCTGATATCAAATAGCGCCATAGTTGTTTCTAGTTCTATTAGCTCATTGCTTGCATCACCTAATAGTGGGCCCTATGCCGCGTCGAAAGCTGCGATAGACAGATGGCTTGAAGCGCTTCTTCTAAGAAGAAGCAAGAATTGTCAGAGTCCAAGTATAATTATAGCCCGAATCGGCTTTGTTACTACTCCAATGACAAAAGGTCTAAGCCATGCCAAGATATTAGCAATTAGCAGCAATACTGCAGCCAATAAAATCGCAAAGGGCGTTTCTAGCAGTAAAAACTGCATCTGGGTTTCGCAGCGAAGTATCATTATATTCACACTATTAGGTATCCTCGGACTTGGCTGTAGAGTTAGATTATTGCAATTAGCTTACCGTGTAAAACTGTTCATAGAAGCCAGGTCAAACTCAGAAGATTCAGCTAAAAAATGGTACTAGTCAGGCTACTTATTTAGAATATTGAGTTTCTAAGCAAGCAAGCTGACATGGATTATAATAGCTAGGTTACCTTGCTAGTGCGAACATTACTATGCTTTTTGACCGGCAACTTTTTAATAAGACTGTAATGTGGGGTGTATACGCCCTCGCAGTTGCAATACCACTATCTTGGGTACTATCATCCTATTTTTATATTAATATCCCTGGTTCACTAATATTTTTTGGTAATGACGGGTGGTGTGATTCGTCAAGTGAAGGCATTGGGGTGCATTGTTTTGGGGACTTTAACGAGAGATTTCGATTATTTGACTTAAGCAAATCCCCTTCTGGTAATAATCTCGAACTAAGTCCGGTTGGACCATATATAACGCATCTTGCAAATAGAGTGTCATTTGTAATTGGGTCAAGGAACACACTCATTCTTATCATAGCATTATATTCGTTGGCAGCTCTTTTGCCAATGCTGCCATTATATATGGGAAAGAAAAAGATATACAATAGCCTTTACTTCTTGTTATTGGGAATAGGAAGCTACCCCTACCTTGCTTCACTAGATCGCCTTAATAACATAATGCTGTGCAGCCCTTTTTTGTGCCTTTTTTTACGGGCTGTTCTACGGAAAAACAACATTTTATTAATAATAGCAATAACGTGCCTTTCATGTATAAAGCCACAATTTCTTATGTTATCTAGTATGGTGCTATTCATGCAAACCTCAATAAAGCGATCTATTACGAGCATGGCAATATCTTGTATATTAAATACGCTAACAATTTGCATGTTAATTGTAATTGCTGGCAAAGGCAACTATGGTCGACTTGCGCAATATTTAAATGCTCTGTTTGGATATAACGAAGGAGGGGGATCTAGCGCTCATAGTCTTTCTTCTTGGCATCCAGTCAATTACTCTTTTGCAAAAACAATATACTTTTGGCTGCCCAATGACCTCGTTGGAGTGACAAAAGTCGAATATCTTTCAGCCTACATTGCCTATGTGATTGTATTGATCATATTAGTTATGCTTTGGTACAGAAGAAAAGTCATGTCGTCTATGGATACAGCCAAAATTCTGATAATCCTCGCTTCGTTTGGTACTGGGACGTACGTAGCGGGTTACTATACAATAGTCTATCTTCCAATATTGTTGTTTAGCCTATATGGACAAGAGGATTCATTAGCAAGGTCTAGATACAATCATGTTAGTGCTAGGTGCCACATACGGATGACGCATACTGAAGGGCCCTATTATTCGTCCATAGTCCAGCGTAGTAAATCAATTATGGCGTTAGGGCTCGCAGTATCTATTGTGCCAATACTTATTCCATACTATTCTATTCAGGTTGGAAGGTTTATTCGTTTTGACCCTGGAATTGTGGCATCATTAACTCCTATTCTTGCCACTTCGTTAATTCTTGCCGGAATAATACAGTATTTGATTTCTGTATCTCCGAAGCAGGCCGTATAAGAGCCCTTTAGCGGTGACTGCCAGGAAAGATGACGCCCCTACTGCTGTTCAAGCAGCCATTGCAAACGTAATCGATTTGGATTCGATCTCTGATGGTGGTGGGTTGATCCAGACCACCTCCGGCTGACGCCAACAACGGATGGAACGTGACCAGCGGCGCGGATGCCGCTGCCGGGCCTGTTCGTAGACGACCGTACGCCGCTGGCTGATCACAGCAGCCTGTCCGCTGTGGCGCTGGTGGGGCGTCACGAATTTGATGCCGCTGTGGCGGTGCCGGTGGTTGTACCAATCCACAAACGAGGCCACCCACAGGCAGGCTTCCTCAGCGCTGGCAAAGGGCCGGCGCGGGTAGTCAGGCCGGTATTTCGCTGTCCTGAACAGGGATTCCGAATACGGGTTGTCGTTCGACACCCTGGGTCGTGAAAACGACCGCAGGACTCCCAGCTCCTCCAACCTGGCTTCCAGCGTGGCCGCTCTCATGGCGTTGCCGTTGTCGGCATGCAGGATCAGCGGCTGCTTGCGCCGCTTGCTGATCCGCTCGCGGATACAGGCCCGGCTCACCAGATCCGCTGCGATGGCAGCGTCCTCGCGTTCGGCGACATCCCAGGCCACCACCTTGCGGCTCCAGACGTCGATCACCAGGTAGAGGTACAGCCACACCCCTCGCACGGTGGTGGGCAGATAGGTGATGTCCCAGCTCCACACCTGGTTTGGGCCTGACGCCCTGAGCCTGGGCACGGGCCTTGGCTCCTGTGGTGATCGTGCTCGACCGCGCCGGTGAGCCTGGCCATGGGAATGCAGAACCCGGTAGAAGCTGCGCTCTGAACCGATGTACAGGCCACGGTCGGCCAGGACCGGCACGATCTGACCTGGAGGTAATGCCGCAAATTCAGGCTTGTTGCAGGTCAACAGGATTCGCTGGCGTTCCTCCTCACTGAGGCGATGGGCCACGTGGCGATGGCTGCCTTTACGGCGATCGACGCCATCACCGTCACCAGCGAACTGGCGGCGCCAGCGCTGCAGCGTGGTCAGCCCCACGCCAAGTAGCCGCGCCAGCTCATGGGCGCGGGCACCGTCAGCGATGCCCTCATCAAGGATCTGCAGAGCCTTCTGGCGATCAACAGGCGACGTCAGTCGTCCCGGTCCTCTCCCCAGAAGGCCTGGATCTTTTTTGCGGCCATGAGCAGCGCTGCGGCCTCGGCCAGGGCTTTCTCCTTGCGGCGCAGCTCCTGCTTGAGCCGCTTGATCTCCCGCTGGTCCTGGGCACGGAGCTTCTCCAGCTCCCGTTGCTCTTTCAAGGTGAGCACTGGCTTGTTGTTGGCATCCTGGGATGCCTGCCGCCAGCGTTCCACCTGCTCGGGATACAGGCCCCGCTCGCGGCAGTAGGCGCTGAGTTCGGTGGCGTTGAGGCCAGCGGTCTCCAGTACCACCGTGAACTTGTCAGTGGCGCTCCAGCCCTCAGGGTCCTTCTCGGATGCCGGCACCACCTCTCCCTGCAACCGCCAGGCCTTCCTCCATTTGTAGAGGGTGATCACGTGGATGCCCAGCTCCTCAGAAATCCGGGCCACGCTCTGACGATGCGGCGGACTCATCCGCCTTCTCACATCAGCTTTGACCGCCTCGCTGTAGCGACGCATTGCTCTGCTCCATCAAGCCCCCTTGGTGATCGAAATGGAGAGGCGTCATCTTTCCTGGCAGAGGGGG
>JBIPLV010000384.1:0-3916 GCA_044369475.1 Cyanobium sp.
AGTCCGAAGCAATCAACGAAGCGTTGCTGGTCTGGCTTGAGCGTGCCGAACAGGTGCCAATGTGAACTGGCGGCCAATGTGCATTGGCGGCCAATGCGGCTTGCCGTAACAAGCGTTGCGCCGGTCAGCCCAGCCGCAAGCTGCTCGAATCCGCCGGATTGGCGGCCACATAGGCGCCGGTGGTTGCGCTGCTGCTGTGGCCGAGTGTGGACTGCAGAGTGAACACATCGACGCCGCGCCGAATGGCTTGCGTGGCGTGCGTGTGGCGCAGCTTGTGCGGATGCAGGTGCACGCCGGCTTGCTGGCCCCAGTGGCGCATCCGGTCGGCAATGGCTTGGCGTGTCAGGTGGCCATTGCGCCGGCATGACGGGAACAGCCAAGCATCGGCAGCACCACGACCGAGACCTTCGAGCAGCGCCATGGTGTCGGCACTGATGCGCACGGTTCTGGCCTTCGATCCCTTGCCGAGCAGGTGCACCTGGCCGCCACCTTCGACGACTTCCACATCACACCAGCGCAACCTGGCCAGCTCCGACACACGGCAGCCGATCAGGTAGGCGCCACGCACCAGCACATAGTCGCGAGCAGCAACGCGGCAGCCATTGCGCGCAGCGGCAGCAATCACGCCAAGCACGGCATCAAGGTCTGGCTCGGCCAGTGCTCTGGTGCACTTCGCTGCCGACAGCATCGACCGGCGTGGCATCGGATTGCGCGGCACACCAGAAACACCAGAACGGCATGGCTCCGAAGCCCACCGGAACAGCGCAGAAATGGCAGCGATCCGCCGATTGAATGTGCGCGGCTTGATGGTGCCGGCTTCGACCTGGTGCAGCAGGTGATCGACGAAATCCTGCGCAATGGCCGGGTCAAGCAGCCGCAATGGCACACCGGCATGGTGCTGGTCGCGCCATTCGATCAGGTGCCGCAGTTCGCGCTGGTAGCCGCTGCGCGTTTCGGTGCTGCCGGTACGGCTGCAGGCGGCCAAGAACCGGCGCACCAGTTCGGCGTCACACCAGACCGCCGCGCCAGCCTGCGCCGCGTCGAATAGGCGGCTCACATAGGCCAAAGCGTCGGCGCGATCCATGCCGGCGAAGACCGCTGGCACTTGACGTAACTGGCCTTGCGACTGAACTGCAAGCACTTGCTTGTGGCGGCTGGCGCCAGAATACCCACAGACCTACCAGATGGCCAGATGGCAAGCCAGCCAGTTGCCAAGGTGCGCAGAGCGCGGCAGCATCCGATCGAATCGCCAGATGCCATGCCGAAGATCACTTGCTCGCTCGACATTGAAATGGCACGGCTCAAGCTGTCGACGCGTGAGCTAGCCAAGCGAACCGGCGTGACTGAACTGGCGATCAGCAAGTGGCGCAGAAACGCGTTTCAGATGATCGACATGGTGCCGTTTGCGCGTGTGTGCCAAGAACTCGAACTGCAGCCAGGCGAGCTGCTGCACCTTGAGATAGACGCGAACGACTGAAAGCCTGCTTTCACACTTGCACCCACAGACCAACCAGATGGCCAATCACACGACCACCGCCACATCTTGCGGCATTGCTTTACAGCGACGCTGCCTATAGTGTGAGAGGCAATGCGGTGGCAATCGCAGCGCAACAAGAAAGCCAGGCATTGCTGCCTGGCTAACTGGCTAACGAAAGCAGATAAACCAACCCGATAAAGCGACTGCAATCGCTGAATCGGAAAGCCGACGGACAAGACCCGCCAACTCGCAGCCGCTGACACGGCCTTGCAATGACTTTAATCCACCCTGCTCCGATCCGCCAACTCTCCCTGTCATGGGATGCCGAACCGCGTGTGCTGGCGCACCATCTGGCCGAATGGACCACCGGCAGCGCCGTATCGGCTGGCATCGCTGAACTGGCCGTCGAGTCGCTTAAAGGCAGCCACCAGGTGCTCGGCTTCCTGAATCCAGGGAAGCTCGGTCGCAACCTTGGTTACGCAACCAAGCCAGTTCAGAACGCACGCCGCTACTACGCACGCCAGATCGAAGGCGGCTGGCTGGCATCCGGCCATTCGCCACTGGAAGACGGCCGCTTGGTGCCGGTCACGTTCAAGCCAGACAAGCCACGCCAGAACGAAGCTGGCGATCTGGTCAAGTACGAAAGGCCAGCCGGCAGCGCGCCGGTGCCGTACTTCGCGCCGCTCGATGCCGCTGCCTATGAAGCGATCGCCGCACGTGCTGGTCTGACGCCGCCAGCGTTCGTGTCGAGCTGGTCTGCCTGGTGCTGGTTGCTTGAGCAGCCGGCTGTCGAGCTGTGCATCGACGAAGGCGAGAAGAAAGCCGCCAGCGCGTGCAGCCATGGCTGGCTGACCATTGGCCTGGCTGGCATCTGGAACGGCGCGCCAAGGCCGAAGGATGCCAGCGGTCAGCCATTCGGTGCGCCGACGCTGATTGCCGAGCTGCAGTGGCTCAAGTCGATCCGACCTGCTGGTGCACCGCTGACCATTGGCTTCGATGCCAGCGACAAACCACGCGGCAAGATCGCCATTCGCCAAGCACGGCGCCGCCTTGGCCAGTTGCTGCTCGAAGACGGGCACCAGGTGCGCATCCGCGAAATGGTGCAGCCGGACGGTGCCGCTGGCTTTATCAAAGGCACCGACGACCTGCTGGTGCATGGCGGCGCTGCTGCGCTGGCCGCGTTGCCGGTGGTCACGCTTGCCGACTGGTTGAAAGCAAGCAGCAAGCAGGCACTGACTGCGCACCTGCTGCACCCGTTCAAGACCAGGCACCGCTGGCACCGCACCATCGACCGGCACTTCGCCGCCACCGACCTGCCAACTACATCGGCGCTGGTGGCGCTCATTGGTGGCCTTGGCACAAACAAAACCGGCGCGATGGCCAAGCTGGCCAGCACCGGCCGCATGGTGTCGATCACGCACCGGCGCAGCCTTGCCGACAATCAAGGCCACCGTTTCGGCTTGGCCGTCAAGCGCGAAGGCAAGCTGCTGCACGCACTTGAACAGTCGCAAGCTGACTTACGGCAAGTCGAGCACCTGCTGGCCGAGCACGATGGTTTCGTCACCGTGGCCGACAGCAGCTACATCGGCGGCAGCGGCGAAATCACGCCAGACCAATGCGCTGGTGCCGTTCTGTTCATCGACGAAGCCGACGCGTTTCTGCGCCATTGCTTGACCGCTGCGACAGCTATCAAGACACACCGATGCGAAGTGCTGGCCAACCTGGCCGCTTGTGTGGCCGCTGCTCGACAGGTGGTTCTGGCTGGCGCGCACATCGACGAAACGACGCTGCAGGCGTTCGAGGCAATGCGCGGCGCCAAGGCGCACATCATCGAAAGCACGCTGCTGGCTGCTGCTGGCCGTGAAGTGGTCATGCACCGCACCGCCGAGCAACTGCTGCAGCAACTGCGAAACCTGGCCACGCATCGCAAGCCGTTTCTGTTTCACACCGGCAGCAAGGAAACCAGCAGCAGGATGGCGCCGGCCAACCTGGCCAAGCTGGTGCGCCGCTGGTGGCCAGATGCGCGCGTGCTGGAAATGACCAGCGCCACTATCCGCGAACCTGACCATCGGGCTGCTGCTGCTGTCGAAGATCCGCAGCGGCTGCTCGACTTCGACGTGGTGATCGCCACGCCGGTGCTTGAAACCGGTTTCAGCATCGAAGATCCGCACCAGCATTTCGCTGCCGTGCTCGGTCAGACCAGCGGCCATGTGCTGCCGCACGCGTTCGTTCAATCGCTTGGCCGGCTGCGCAGCGATGTGCCGCGTTACGTCTGGTGCAATCACACCGGCACACGCATCGGCAACGGCGCACCAGTGGCCGAAGAACTCGAAGCCGCCAAGCTGCAGCACGCGACCGCAATCGTGCACCTAGTCAACGCTGGCGAAGCCACCGGCGACGCTGGCCGTTTCGTGCGCTGGTGGGCAGAACTGGCTGCCG
>JBIPLV010000162.1:0-3912 GCA_044369475.1 Cyanobium sp.
GGGCTCGGCCTCCCAGCGCTCGCCGCTGCCGGGGCTGAGCGTGTTGCCTGGGGTTGAGCCTGTCCTCGAGGGATTGGACCCAGCGGCGCTGCTGGCCGACCTGCAACTGGTGATGGATGGGGCTTATAACCCTAATCACCCTGGTGCCCTCGCCCACCTCGACCCGCCACCGTTGGCCGCATCGGTGGCGGCCGACCTGATCTGCGCTGGGCTCAACAACAACCTGTTGGCTGAAGAGCTCTCCCCCAGCCTGACGCGCCTGGAGCGCAGTCTCACGGCTTGGCTGGCGGAGCAGCTGGGCTTGCCGGCCGGCAGCGGTGGCGTGGCAGCGAGCGGTGGCACCCTCTCCAACTTGATGGCCCTGGTCACGGCCCGGCGCTGCCGTGGTCTGGCAACGCAGGCCGATGCGGTGGTGCTGGCGAGTGCCGATGCCCATGTCTCCCTGGCCAAGGCGTTGGCGGTGATGGGCTTGCCGGCCCATGCCTTGCACCCGATCCCGGTGGACCGTGAGGGACGTCTGGATCCGTCGGCCCTCGAGCTGGAGCTCGATCAGCTGGCGCAAACCGGGACGCCGGTGATTGCCGTGGTCGCCACGGCGGGCACGACCGTGCGGGGTGCCGTTGATCCGCTACTGCCTCTGGCAGAGATCTGCCGCAAGCGTGAACTTTGGCTCCATGTCGATGGAGCGATCGGCGCCGTGTTCGGTCTCGTGGCCGGCCATCGGTTCCGGGTGGCGGGTCTGGAGCAGGCGGATTCCATCACGATCAATCCCCAGAAACTGCTGGGCATCACCAAGACCTCGTCGCTATTGCTGCTGGCTAGACCCCAGTCCCTGGCTGAGGCCTTTCAGACCGGACTGCCCTATATGGAGCCGAGTTGGGGCGGCGGCCATGGTGGTGAGACGGGGTTGCAGGGCACCCGCCCCGCTGAGATTCTCAAGCTCTGGCTTGGTCTACGCCAGTTGGGTTTAGTAGGGCTTGAGGCGGTGCTCGATGGGGCCATTCAGCGGCGCCGCCAGCTCGCGGCTCTGCTGGAGGCCAGCGGCCGCCTGCAGCTGCGTGGGGGATCCTTCCACTTGCTGGCCTTCACACCCCGGGGCTTGGATGCCGCCGCTGCCGAGCGCTGGAGCCAACACACCCGCCAACGGCTCCTGCAGGAGCACTTGATGCTCTCGCGCCCTTGGTATGCCGGCCGCCACCACCTCAAGGCCGTGCTCGGCAATCCCCACACCCGCGGCAGCCACCTGGACACCCTGGCCAGGGTGGTGCAGCTCAGCTTGGAAGAGCTCCCATGACCGATCCTTCTGCTGAATCCCAGCCCGTCGCCGGCCGCGGGCGTTGGGTCGCGATCCTCACCGGGGCAATTTCGATTCTGATCGGGGTGCTTTATCTGGCCCTGATCGTGGTGCTCGACAGCCGCGGTCCGCTGCAGCCGCCGCCGCCGGAAGCCCTGGTGGACAGTGTCGTTATTCGGCCGGAGGCCGGGGCGGCAAGCTCGGCTGCTTCGTCTGTAGCGGTTCCACCACCCGCCTGAACGCCGCCTCGAGAAAGCGGCTCAGCGCCCCATCGCGGCGGCTTAGGTCGTACTGCTGCTGCACCACGTCTTGCACACCGCCATCGCCCCAGTCCTGATCGCGTTCGAAGTAGGTGACAAAACTGAGGCCTGCCACCCGAGTCAGCCAGGCCGCACTGACTGCCTGGATCGTCCTGCTCACCACCAGGGCGGGCAGATTCAGGCTCAGGGCCGCACTCAGCAGGCTGACCCCACCTTTCACCAGGCCTAAGCCCGCCATGGTGCGCCCCACAGACAGGGCTAACTCCTGGGCGTTCTGGCGGCTGAGACTGATGCCGTAGATCCGGCCGACCTCCACCACCATCTGGGCATTGACCGCCGCCGCCCCCAGCAGGTCGAGCCCGGGCAGGGGCGTAACGGCCAGCACCCCGGCGCCGATCCACATGTAGCGATCCACGATGGCTTCGCTATCGCTGCGCCGCTGACAGGCCAACAGGGAGCGGCTGGCTTCGCCCAGCTGGCGGCACTGCAGCAACAAGTTGTCCGCGATCAGCTCCTCGCCATCGGCATGGAGCACCGCCGCGATACGGCGCAACAGCGCTTCCACTTCAGCGGGGGGTTGGAGGGGGCTGCCTCCCGGCATCGGCACGCTCTGGGGAGCCGCGCTCGACGGCAGCACATCCTCGGGGGCGATGCGGCCGCGGGTGCGTTGGCGCAGGAGCTGCAGCAGCCTTGCTTCTTCCTGTTCGCCACGCAGGTCGCACTTGTTCAGCACCAACATCAGACGCTTGCCGAGGCTGGCCAGGGCTTCGAACACCTCCAGTTCGGCAGCACGCAGATCGCCATCCACCACCAACAGCAGCAGGTCGGCCTTGCCGGCGTGCTCCCGGGCCAGGCGTTCCCGCTCCAACCCAGCCGCGCCGGCTTCGAGAATGCCTGGAGTGTCCACCAGCCACACGGCCCGCTGCAGCCCACGCAGACGCAGGCGGTAGCGCTGGCTGCCGGTGGTGGAGCCCATGGCGGCACCCACCTCGCCCACCAGCTCCCGCAGCAGGGCACGAATCAGAGAGGTTTTGCCCGAGGACCCGATTCCAAACAGCACGATCACCAGGTCGCCCCGCTCCAACTCGGCGGCCATGCGCTGGCGCTCCTGGCGCAGCGCTTCACGCTCCACCGCATCCCGCACGCGGTCAAGCGTTTGATCGATGGCGGCGAGGTTCTGGGCGGCGGCCTCGCGTCGGTTGCCGGGAGGTGGCAGCTGCGATGCAGCACCAGGGCCTGCTTTCCCTGCCATCACGGCCTTCAGCCACGGCCAGGCGAGCTGCACCAGCAGCAGCACCAGGCCGGCGAAGACCAGAAAAAACACCGGCTGGACGATCCAGTACGGCAGATACCAACTCAGTTGCAGGTAGAGGGTGTTGATCGCCTGCAGCACCACACCCACCGCGATCAGCGCCAGCAGGGCCAGACCAGCGATCAACCACAGGCGGGTGCGGGTGTTCATCAATCAAACCCAGGCATCAGGATCGGGAGGCGCGCAGGATCTCACCCCACAGGCTGGCGGCGAGGGCGCTGCTGGCGCGGGTGGGGCTGTTGTCGTCGTTGCCGAGCCAGATGCCCACCACCCAGTGGCGCTGCGGCTCATAGCCCACATACAGCAGGTCGCGGCTCCCATTGGTTGTGCCGGTTTTGCCGCCCTCCTGACCCCCCAGGCTCGCCAACTGACCGGTTCCCCGCTGCACCACGGCGCGCAGCATCTGCTGCATCGCCCGGGCTGTCGCCAAGGTTGTGACGCGGCGGCCGGGCTGGGCAGGGGCCTGGCCAGCCACTGAACCGCCACCGGCAGCATTGGTTTGACGGCATTGGCTGGACGTTTGGCCGCTGCAGGCCTCTGCATCGGTGAGGCTCCGGATGGTGGTGGGGGCATGCCAGATGCCGTCGTTGGCGATGGCGGCGTAAGCGGCGGTGAGCTCCAGCAGGGTCACTTCGCTCTGGCCGAGGGCCAGCCCTGGCACGGCGGCCAGTGGGCTCGTAATGCCGAGATCGCGGGCCTTCTGCACCAGCGCATCGAGGCTCACCCGCTGGGCCAACCGCAGGGCTGCTGTGTTGCTGCTGATCGCGAAGGCTGACACCAAACTCAGGGAGCCCCCACACCCGCTGGCGAAGCTCTGACCGCGCCAGCGGAAGGGGGCGCAACTGATTCCATCCCCGGGGCGCAGCCCCCGCTCCAGAGCCACCAGATAGGGGATCAACTTAAACGTGCTTCCCGGCTGGCGCAGGGCCATGGAGGCCCGGTTGAACTGGCTCTGGCGGTAATCCCGACCCCCGGCTATGGCCAGGATGCCGCCGTTGCGGGCATCGAGCACCACCACAGCGCCCTCGCTCACCCCCAAGCCAGCA
>JBIPLV010000425.1:0-3887 GCA_044369475.1 Cyanobium sp.
TCAGCACGGCGAAGGTTTGCCTTGGCGATTGCCTTGGCGAGGGTCAGACGAACCTGTTTTGCCATAAGGGCACCATACCTGGGGTGCCATCAGCAAGACAAGACGCATCAAGCGCCTAATCCCTTGCGTCTGGTGCTAGATTGCGAGCATCAGGCGTTCAAGACTCGTGAAATCCATTGCCGAAGTGCTGGCATCCATTCCCCTCAAGGCAGACCCCTTTCCGCATCTGGCGGAACTGAGCATCGACGCTTTGCTGCTGAGGCGGTTGGAGATTTCTCAAATGCTCAAGCGCCTGGAGGAGGAGCGCAGGGAGATTGATGCCGAACTGGCAGTCACCTACTCAGATGCCGAACTGCGCTTTGGGGTTCAGTTCGGTGGAGGGTGGATCCTCAAGCAGTGCCACCGCACCTCTTGGGTCTACGACCAGCAGACCCGTGATGCCATCAAGGCAATCCAGCAGGAGGCGCAGCGAAGAGGTGGTGCTATCCAGCAGACCAGCGCCTACCTACAGGCATCTTGTATCAGGCGCTAAAGATAAAGCGGCGAGGCGTCAAAATCTTGCCCCAGGCGCTCTCTTCCGTGCTATGCTTTGAGTATCAGACGCAAGATCTCTAGTGACTGCTGCTCCTTGTAAGGCGTCAAGCACCAAGTTCTCTCTTCGCCCAACTGCCGAAACCCTGGCGGATCTCTCCCGCCCCATTGACCCACGCCACCTGAAGACCAGGAAGCAGGGCACGACGACCCTGACATACTGCCCCTGGAACACCATTGCCCGCCATCTCCACCACCGTGCCCCTGGTTGGTGCTGGGAAGTCCAGTCGGTTCAGGAGGTTGGTGGTGCTGTGGTGGTCACGGGGCGACTGACCATCCCTACCGCTGATGGAGACCTGCTCCACTACTCAGCAGTTGCTTCGGAACCGTTGGAGTCAGCATCCAAGGCACCTGCCGCTGAGGTTGCTGCTTCCTCGTGCTTGAGGAGAGCGGCGGCGTTAGCGGGGTTGGGGTTGGAGTTGTGGGGATGATCAATCGTCATAGTGGTAGTTGGCGCAGCAAGCGATCACGTTTACGCCAGCACTGGAAAGTGTCTCAAGGATGAGAGAATCAATATCATCATCGTCAGATTCAACGATGAGATCAACAATGTATTTGGTGTTTTCCATGGGAAGTTTCTAAGAATAAAAGGGGCGGAAAATCTGCTAAGAGCAGATAGGTTGAATACTGATTACCAAGTCAGGTGAATAAATGACAATCAACATTGAATGGCAAGATCAGCACGGCAACTGGCATCACTACCAAACCAAGCAGAACCAGGCGGATGCCTATCGGGTTGCTCAGCGTCGTGCTGAATCCACTGGGAAGCGCCATCGCCTGGTGGATGGCGATGGGCACTTGTTGGATTTGATCGGTTAGGCAGATGAACTGCCGAGGACTTCTGTGTAGAGAAAACGCTTCAACGCAGTCCTGGCACGATGTTTCCACCTGTGATCGCTGGGAGTCGAACCCATCACAAATGAATAGGTGCCAGAAGGATATAACCCTTTGATTTTGAGATGACCACGGTTGTTTATAGTGATCACCTCTCCATCAATGGTGTAAGGGCGAAGGGTATTAACTACTTCCGAGAGAAATACTTTGACTTCTTTATTCAGACCTGAACAAAGGGAGAGTCTTCGCTACCTTCAAGCGTGAACCCGAGAAGTTTCACATTATGCCTGACTTCGGAGATGACCTCTTTTAGCAGGTTAAAATCCAGGGGTCCTTCAGGAAAGTGATAATGGACAATAGGGGATTTCTTCGAACCAGGCATGTACGGATTGCCAGTACCTGATTCGACAATGGAGTAGAATTGAGAGTAATTGATCTTCATTGAAATTGCCTCCAAGGCGTAAGTTTATAAGCGCTCCAAACCCGAGCAAGGTATAGGTTTTATCGACGGTTTTTCGTCTAACAGGAAACCGCTTACCCTTCGATGCATATCGCAGGGGCGTATCTCGCTTGTGAAGTAATTATAGGACAACGGACCCACCCTGTCAACCCCCTTTGGGCAAATTAGTTGAGACACCAGGTGCCACAAGGGGTTCAGATTGGCGTCCCAGATGGGCACTTGCTTTTGACATTCCCAGTCTTGTCGCAGACTAGACACACTGCACTGGAATGGTTTATAGACTTTACTATGATGCTTACTGGTCTTTTAGCGTAATACTTATCAGCAATAATTCCTTAGAAGACCGCTGGAGACCTGACTAACACTTACTGGCACCAGCACTCAGTCAATATCGTGGTAATTTCCCTGAGCATCGGTATAACCACGAAACCTACCTCTCTTTGATGGGTTGTAAGTCCTTGAATAGTGCACAGGACTTCGCTGCCCATACACGTTGGTGAAGGTTCTACCATCCCTGCTGACCGCAAAGGGGACCCATCAGGTCTGGTTCTGAGGCAATCCAACCAAAATATCCTTTACGCGACGTTGTTCGACTAGTGGCGCCTCAAGTGGCAGCAGGAGACACTAAAATAGAGTTCAAGATTAATAACAGAAACATGTCACCCTAGAGCATCTCAACTAGTCAATATAGAACCAGATAGTCGCTACGCGCGACGACCTAGTCGCTTTAAACACACTTGGAGTTACCCACACATGATATAGTCTTGAGAATCGTTTGATCAGACATGCGACACGCCGCATACGGACTTGCAATCACAAGTATAATTTTTTCAACCAACGCAACCGTATATTCGGCGCCCAGCATCTCCAATCTCCGTGGCAAAGGTTATTTGATCGCTCAAAACAATCAAGCAGAAACCCTTAGAAATGTACGGTTTGCAACTAGCAAGAAATTTATAGTGATGCCAGTATCCGTCAAGTCTGGCAACACAGAAAGGCAGATGGGGGATATTAATTTGCAAAAGATGTACGTTAATGAGTTCGCAACCGAGGCATTGAATCAATCAATTAGGGAAGCAGGTGCTACAACAATATCTTGGTTCAAAATCAATAACGCGCTAAACGAGGCAAGCGCACAAACGGGCGCAAATAGAGTAGATCTGACCAATGACTTATTTGTACCCGAATTACTAAAAATAGGTAAAAGTCTTGGCGCGCAATACATTCTCAGAGCATCGTTGATCAATACGTCTTACGAGGTAAAACAGAAATCAAGCATAAATCCCTTCACATGTGCATTGTTTATGGGGTGCGGAAAGAAGAAAACCGTAGACAAGTCAATCACCGCATCCTTGAAATTGGATATAATCAGCGTACAGGAGCAAGACATAATTGGAACAAAGACATTTGAGGGGTCAGTAAGGACAAGGCGTCAAAGTGGTGGAATTTTTGGTGGTGGCAACGAAGCAAACGAAACAACTAAAGAAGATGCCGAAGAAAGATCGGCAATAAGCGACGCAGTAGATAAGGCAATAGATTTTATTGTATCTAAAGTCAATTAATAACATTCTTTATCTCAGCATTCGATGCATGCTTACGAAGTTGCGCCATGACTGGTTCTATATATTTCTTATCAGCAAAGTTTAGAAGCAGCACTTCGTTATCACCAAAACCAGAATCATAATTAATTGCAAATATGAATTGGTGCTGGGCGCGCCTAAAAAGGGTGCCTATGACAAGTCCAGCAGGTCCAAATCCTATAACCATTTCCTCATTGAGTCTGGAACTTCTCTTCTCAATGAAAGACCAAGACTTGATTGCGTCATACCTGACCCTGGTGGTTCGACCATTGGTAAATCGTACGTTAATGCTTTTGTTTAGAAACGTAGCATTGCATGAGTCTTTATCTTCTATCTGAGAAAGACAATTGAGGGAAAAATAGAACTGGGAAGTAGATGCTCTTGAAGGAATCGATTGGAATGCAAAAATACCAGCACTCAAA
>JBIPLV010000006.1:0-40797 GCA_044369475.1 Cyanobium sp.
TGAGCGCTTATGGGTTATCAAGCTGCTGCCCATTGCTGGAGGACTTCCAAAGTCGTACGCCCCTTTGATGTTCGTATAGATCGTCAGGCCCATCCACCGTTCATCTTTACGCCGAAAGGGTGTGCCGCCCCCTCTGCCAACAAAGTTGATGCCTCACTATCGCGGACAATTGTCCTCCAGGGGGCTCGATGGACAGATTCACTGCGTCGTTTCTGCGTGGCCGTCAAGGCTTAGGCCAGAAGGGGGGACTTTAAGGATAGATATGATTCCCCGGTTGCCGATCAGTAAGGATTGATTAATGGTAGCTCCCTTGGTGCATCGGGATTACCATGCGGTTGATTGACCCAGTCTGCTTCAGGTTAGCGCAAGCAATGCTGTAGAGAACTCGACCTGCATCGCCTTTGTGTCGATGTGCGCAGAGACGATCCGCAGACTCCTACGCCTCTTCTCATAATTATTTTGCCAGCCTACGCATCTGGTCATAGCCAGGTTGCATCTAGATGCGCCTCAAGACCAATTGGCAGCTTGAAATGAATGAATCACTGCTCATTGGATAACCGTGCGTGTCAGTCTGCTTACCCCATGCTCTCTGGCTGTAATCTTGTGCAGAGTGAGAATTGCTTTCTAAGGAGTCTCTGCCTCAAAGTCGTCATTGCACTCGACCCATCACGCTCATTTTACCCATTCTTGGTTCCGTGAAACCGATGCGCGACATCTTTGCCTGAAGTTCACGATTCCAAGCCGGGATACAATATCGTCAGAGGGAATCACAACGAAGGTATCCATAAAAGGTTGGAATCTAGCCGCAGTCTGCGACTAGGTGCTTTTCATATAGCCAGTCATTCGCATTCAGATAAGGCTGCACCCGCTGGTAATTGTCAAGCACTGCGGGCAGGCGACGCTCGTATTCTCGCTCAGTGCACTTTTGCAGAACCTTGTCGATATCATCAAGGTCTGTTGTCTTCAGAAAGATAATGCCATCAGGATTGAAAAACTGATCAATCTTGCTGGCTCCTAAATAAATCGGAATTGTCATTGCGGCAAAGCAACTTGTTAGTCGCTCTGTAAAGAATAAAGGCTTAAGATCATTCTCAATGGCGAATGAAAAATGGTAATCCGTCAACGTTGCACTTAGCTGAACTTGTGGGCCGCCATCAAACGTGCCATAGGTATCAACATGGTCATTCCCCTTGAGCTTTCTGGCGAGTTCAAGCCGAAACTTGTGGAATCTAGTTTGAAATTTTGCAGATGACAGTATAGAAATTCCTTTTATTTTTCTAAGATAGGCTGTATTTGAAAGCATGCCGCCACCAATCTTGTTGCCATACCAGGCGCTGGCACACCCCGGAAAAAAGCGGGCATTTGGTACAGCCTCAAGAATATTTTCGCTGAACGTAAAAATAAAATTAAACTCTTCCGCTAGGCTCTTGTGGCGGGCAAATAGAGTGTAATCTTTTGGGACTAAAGCTTCTGACTCCCACAGCATACCGTAGCGTCTTGCTGGAGTCCCCATTGTCTCCAGCATTGCATTGTGGGTATAGAAGTGGGTATTTAGACCTATATTGTAGCGGTCCCAGATAAAATACTTCGACTGCATGTAGCTTGGGTGGTGTGCCCATTGGGCATCCCGCAGAAAAAAAGTGCGCATTGTCTGGCCTTCTTCATTAAAGATAGAGGGCTCTTCGGAATTAAGATCATGGTTGCTATTGTAGATAGGAAGATATATTCTTTTGTATGGCTTGGAAATGGTCGTTGCCGATGTCCGCTTGCCTCTCAGTTGATCAATTGCGGCTTGTCCAAAATTCCATTTCATGGATTATCTCAATTGTTGTTAATTGCAAGAGGCTATCTTAGAGTTCGCTCGCCGCGAACCATGTTGGCAATTCGGCTACTCCAGTACTTGCGAATGTCCCGCCATGTTTTCCTATTCAGAGTTGCTGGAACACAACTCAGCGCCTGTTTGTAGTAGCTGGGTTGATTTGCTCTCCGCCAAGGCTTTCCTAGTGGGCCTGCATAATGAATAATCTTGGTATTGATCTTGGCAGCTTCAAGGTCGTCGATTGAGTAATGATCTGACAGCCATGAGAATTCAGGAGCGCTCCGGACTGACTGCTCCTCGTAAACCGTCTCTAATACGCAATATTCAAATGGCAGCGAATGAATGTGGCTGCAGGTCAGATTTAGTGCGTCTAAGTCGAACATCTTAAGCCTTTTGCCGTAGCTCTTTGCGGTATTTAAGAGCCTTTCGGTGAGGGCTTCTTTGCGCATTTTGCTCAAATCCATGAGCAAGAAGCCCGACATGTATACATATTTAGAGTTGTTTTCGGGGAAGTAGTTGTGGCATTTCATCGCAGGGCTATTCACTTCGCCAATGACCGCCCCAATTGGAGCTCCCTTCATGTCTAGATCCATCAAAGACGACAAATCGCCCTTAAAGTAGACGTCAATATCTGAATAAATGGCGCGATCGCATTCAGTGAGTAGTTCGGGAATTAAAAATCGGTAATAGACAATCTCGGTCCAGCTTCCGCCCCCTGATGGAAGCCCCTTAAACCGGTGATTGTCGATTTTATGAAAAACGACTGTGTGGCGAGTTTCCTTGGCAATGTCAGCGAAAGCTGCGTTTGTTTTCCTGCTAAATCCGGGGTGTAAGATGTGAATCTGATAGGTTGTGTCTTTCTGTGCTGCTTCTATAAGACTCCTGATCGCGACAGCGGCTGGTCGTAAGACACGTCCGTCAAATGCAAACACGACAGTGACTGTTGAAGTGCTCATATTAGACTCTTTAGATTGCTAAGTGATTCAGCATAGATTGACCTGGCTGTTTCAGCAACAGCTTTTTGAAGCGACTCGTACTGATCTGGCTTCAAGGCAATGGCTTGCTCCATTGCGAAGCGGAAATTGTTATTGCCTTCGTAGACGATCGAATTGCTCTTGTTGAGTTTATTGATGGGCGCAAATGACTGCTCTAATATCAATGGCTTGTGAAAGCCAAGTGCCAATTGAAATGTGCCGCTGGTGCCGGTTGTGATGTAGCGTCTGTGGCTTGGGTTGTTCGGGTCAAGCAATGGCAGAAGAAAATCACAGCATTGCATTTGCTTGTAGAGCTCCCGGAACGGTAGGCGGCCTAAGTGGAGGAAATATTGCTGCAAATGTCTGGGAATGGTGCTGGGATTATTTTTGCCGATGACGAGAACGGTAAAGTTGCTGACTCCCTTTTGATGAAGCCCCTCAACGGCGCTGATCAGCAGATCGCTGTTTCTGCGTTTATCTCTGATTGCGCCAACTGTTGCAAAGATTGTGCGCGCTCCTTTTTGATGCTTGCCTAACTCCCCAAAATAGTGAGGATTGACTGGCGTTGTAATGGAGTTCTTGTAGTCTGTTTCCCGTAGTGTGATGATATCACGTGTTAGCGTGCCGAGGTCTACACCATTTTTGATGTCGTGCTCGACCAGGAGAACTCGTTGGTTTTGGTTGAGTGGAGCAAATAGTCCCCGCGCATGATCGTAGTCGGCGTTGGGAGTGAGTTTGCCCACGGTCGTCACGAGGATGCCTGATGAAGAGGCCAACCCATTTTCTTTGAAGAATTTCAGTGTGGCTCTTTTTGATAGCCGGTTGATATGCAGCCTTTCGTGTGTGAAGTTGCAGAAAAGCCCTTCGTCGATCCGCTTTGGCTGAATGAGTACCGACACGTCGTATCCGGCATCGAGCAGGAGTTTGCAGTAGCCCGGAACGACCTCTGCGTGGGATCTCGAGCAAGGTTCCCACAAGAAGAATGTGTTTTCGTTGTAATAGGGTTTGGCCGTTTTGCCGCTGAGCAGGTTTAGGAATCGTTGTGCGAACCTTGCCCGGCTGCCAGATTGATTTTTATTCGTTGCTTTTGTTTTCACTGCTGTCTGGGGTTGTCCTTTTTGCTTTTGCCTATGTTGTTGCGACTGTGCATCCGCTTTGGTTGAGTGATGTCGGCTGTGATCCACCGCTTGGTCGATCAAAAACCACTGCTGATGCTCACCCTCCGCTCTTCGCCGCCCTTCTCGATCAAAGCACTGTCGCCACTGGCTGAGCGCAGGCGCCAGCCGCTGCTGCCGATGCTTTCGCCCACGGCGGCGCTGGTGGAGCTACCGCCGAGCTGAAAGATGGCCGATCCGCTCTGGCCTGGCACCTGCACCACGCCCACCAGTTGGGGGGCGCTTCCACCACCTCCGCCGCTGGAGCTGCCTGCGGCGCCTGTTGCGGCTGGAGCAGGGCTGGTGATCCGGCTGTTGATAGGCACCTGGAGCACGGAGGCCGCGGGGGCGTGGCTGGCGGGCAGGGTGGCCAGTTCTTCCATCCAGGGCTCGCCGCCACCCGGCGGTGGCGGTGGCAGCTCCCCATCCTGGTGCGTTGGCTTGGGGGCTTCTGCCTGGGTGGCAGTCTCAGCGGCGGCCGTGGTGCCGGGTCCCATGGCTCGCAGCCGCTCGATCAGCAGCATGGTGCGTTCCTGGCGGATCGCTTGCTGGCTGTGGTTCCATACTCCCAACACGACTAGGGCCATACCGGCCATCAGCATCACTGTGACGCTGGCTCCGGCCAGCAACCAACTCGGCTGGTGGCCGAGCTGGTCGATCCAGCTTCGGAATCGAGGGTTTGCTTGCGTGGTTGGGGCTGGCTTCGGTGGCGGCGTCAGACCCCTTGGCTCGAGGGGGATGTTGGGGGCGTCGCAGACCTCAACCTCGATCGGGTGTTCCGGCTCAAACACGCGGTTGAGCATCTGTTCGGCCTTGAGCTCCCAGTAGGCCCTCGAGGTGGGGATCCCGCGTACCGGACTCACCTAGCGCCCCTGCTCACGTGCTGGCTTTCACGGTACCGAGGCTTTGGGGGCTTGACGAGTCTTGGCGCTTGCGGATCTCCAGCCACAGCATCAGGGCGGTGATATCGGCCGGGCTGACGCCCGGCACCCGTGAGGCCTGGCCCAGGCTGCTCGGCTGGACGGCGGTGAGCTTTTCGCGTGCTTCCTTCGAGAGGGTGCCGATGCTGGCGTAATCGACGCCGGCGGGAATCTGCCGGTGTGCTTGCTTTTTCACCTGGTCGATCTGCTGTTGTTGGCGGGCCAGATAGCCGCTGTATTTGATGTCGATCTCGGCGCCTTCCCGCACATCGGCCGGCAGCTCGGCATCAGCCAGGCCGTGCTGCACCAGATCGCTGCTGTGAAAGCCGGAGCGGCGGAGCAGGTCGGCCAGGGTGATTGAGCCCCGGATGGCGGCGCCGGTGGCGGCTTCCACGGCCGGCGCCGCAGGGTCGCTGCCCTTGAGGCGCACCGTTTCGAGCCGCTGTTTTTCGGCCCCAATGGCCTCCTGTTTGCGGTTGTAGATCTCCCAGCGGCGGTCGTCGATCAGGCCCAGCTCACGGCCCAAGGGGGTGAGGCGCCGGTCGGCGTTGTCACCCCGCAGCACCAGCCGATACTCGCTGCGGCTGGTGAGCACCCGGTAGGGCTCGCGGAGATCCTTGGTGATCAGGTCATCGATCATCGTGCCGATGTAACTGCCCTCCCGGGGGAAGTGCACCGCGCTCTGGCCGCGCACCTGCCGGGCGGCGTTGAGGCCCGCCACCAGCCCCTGGGCGGCGGCTTCCTCGTAGCCGGTGGTGCCGTTGAGCTGGCCAGCGGCATAGAGCCCCGCCACGCGCTTGGTTTCCAGGCTGGCTTTGAGCTGGGTGGCGGGAAGGTAGTCGTAGTCCACCGCATAGGCCGGCCGCAGCATCACGCACTGCTCCAGGCCCGGCAGGGTGCGCAGCAGCGCGAGCTGCAGCCGCTCCGGCAGACCGGTGGAGAAGCCCTGCACGTAGATCTCTGGCGTGTCGCGGCCTTCGGGTTCCAGGAAGATCTGGTGGCTGTCCTTGTCGGCGAAGCGCACGATCTTGTCTTCGATCGAGGGGCAGTAGCGGGGGCCCTTGCTGTCAATCACGCCGCCGTAGATCGGCGTGAGGTGGAGGTTGTCGCGGATCAGCTGGTGGGTGGCAGCCGTGGTGCGGGTGATGTGGCAGCTCATCGGCTCACCGCTCACCCAGCTGGCCGGATCAAACGAGAAGAAGCGATCTTCGGCATCGCTGGGTTGCTCTTCGAGCTGGTCTAAGGCGATGCTGCGCCGATCCACCCTGGCGGGGGTGCCGGTTTTGAGGCGGCCCATCTGGAAGCCCAGGGCCTCGAGGGCCTCAGTGAGCCCCTCGGCGGGCTGTTCGCCGGCCCGGCCGGCAGGCATCGACTGGTGGCCCACCCAGATCTGGCCCCCCAGAAAGGTGCCGGTGGTGAGGATCACGGCCGGCGCGGCATAGACGCTGCCGAAATAGGTGCGCACGCCGGTGATCCGTGCGCCACCGTCTGTTCCCCCGTTTTCTGCCCCCTCCACCTCCAGTCCCGTCACCATCGCTTCGCGCAGGGCCAGATTGGGTGTGTGCTGCAGCAGCTGCAGCATCTGGCGGGCGTACTGGCGCTTGTCGGTTTGGGCGCGCAGAGCCCACACGGCTGGGCCGCGGCTGGCGTTGAGCACCCGCTTCTGCAGAGCCGTGGCATCGGCGAGGCGGCCGATCACGCCGCCGAGGGCATCCACCTCATGCACCAGCTGGCTTTTGGCCGGCCCGCCGACCGCCGGGTTGCAGGGCTGCCAGGCGATGCGATCGAGGTTGAGGGAAAACAGGGCCGTGTTCAGGCCCAGCCGCGCTGCGGTGAGGGCCGCTTCACAGCCGGCGTGGCCGCCACCCACCACGATCACATCAAAGCGCTCGGTGCACGATTCGCTGGTGGCGATGCTTGGGCCCATGCACCCATTCTCTATGGCGGTGCTCCAGCGTGGGCCGCCTCAGCGCCAGTGGGCGCGGATGTCGTCGGCCAGGTAGCTCCAGAGCCGGGGATGCAGCGGGTGGCGCAGGATCGTGGCGCGGGGATGGCGCCAGGGGTGCAGCACCTCCTCGGGCTTGGGCCTGCCGTGGAATTTGAGGATTGTGCTGGCCGCAAGCGCGCGTTGGGCCGCCTCGGGATCGCGCCGGGCCAGTTTGCGCAGCGCCTTGTAGGAGCTCACCAGCCCTTCGGGCCAGTAGGTGAGGGCGGCTGGCGCGGTCTCGCCGAAAACGTGAAAGATGACGTTCTGGTCGCCCGGGAAGGGGATGTCGGCGTAGCGGCCCTGGTTCCACGCGTCCCAGACCGTTTGGGTGTGGGCATCGGGGCGGCACCAGAGCACCGAGGAATTGAGGATCGGGTAGTTCCAGTCGCGCACGCCGACCACGCTGGCGCTGCTGCTGCGGCCGATTGCGATCAGCGGTGCCAGGCTGGCGCGGATCACCAGGGTGCTGTCGAGAAAAAGAAAGGGATCCGTGCCGGTGAGGCCCTGATCGAACAGGCGCAACTTGCCGAAAAAGCCTTTCAATGGCCCCGCCTCCAGATCCCGCACCTCCAGCTGCTGGTGCGCGGCGCTGGGCGCACCGAAGCGGCCCGGCTCAGGGCGGTCGGTGTAGATGATGAAGCGATGGGCTTCCGGCAGGTGCCGGGCCACCATCAGCGCTAGGCGGCTCACCCACAGATCGGGGTAGCGGTGGCCGGTTTGCACCGTCAATACGGTGAGCGGCGCCTGCTCAGGCGACATGAATCACGCTGCCAGGTTGCGGAACCGGGTGAACTGCGGTTCGAACAGCAGTTTCACGGTGCCCACCGGGCCGTTGCGGTGCTTGGTCACGATCACTTCGGTGATGCCCCGGTCGGGGGTTTCGGGGTTGTAGTACTCGTCGCGGTAGATCATCAGCACCAGGTCGGCGTCCTGCTCGATCGAGCCCGATTCCCGCAGGTCGCTGAGCATCGGGCGCTTGTTGGTGCGTGATTCGACGCCGCGGCTCAGCTGGGAGAGGGCCATCACCGGCACGTTCAGCTCGCGGGCCATGCCTTTTAGGCCGCGGGTGATGCGCGAGAGCTCCTGCACCCGGTTGTCGGGGGTGGAGCCCTCCATCAGCTGCAGGTAGTCGATCACGATCAGGCCCAATTCCTTGCCGGTTTCGGCCATCAGCCGGCGGCAGAGCGAGCGCATCTCCAGCACGCCGGAGTTGGGTTTGTCGTCGAGGAACAGGGGGAGTTGGCCGAGGCTGTTGATGCCCTGGCCCAGCAGGGGCCACTCCTCCTGCTGCAGCCGGCCGGTGCGAAGCCGGCCGCTTTCGATGCCCACCTCCATCGACAGCAGGCGGTAGGTGAGCTGCTCCTTGCTCATCTCCAGCGAGAACACACACACCGGCAGCTGGTGCAGCTGGGCGACGTTTTTGGCGATGTTGAGCACGATCGAGGTTTTGCCCATCGCCGGCCGGCCGGCCACGATGATCAGGTCGCTGCGCTGCAGGCCCTGGGTGATGGCATCGAGGTCGTAGAAGTTGCAGGGGATGCCGGCCACGGCGGTGCCCAGCGAGCGGCTCTCGATCTCGTTGAAGGTGCTGGTGAGGATCTCGGCGGTGGGGGTGAGGCCGGTGCTGGGTTTCTCCTGGCTGATGGCGAAGATCTTCTGCTCGGCCTCATCGAGCACCTGCTCCATCGGCTTGCTCTGGTCGAAGCCCAGGGCGATCACCTCGTTGCCGGAGCGGATCAGCTGGCGCCGCAGAAACTTGTCCATCACCAGGCGGGCCACCTGGTCGATCGAGGCGGTGGAGGTGATCCGCTCCACGAGCTCCACCAGCCGCCCCTGGCCGCCCACTTTCTCCAGGGAACCGGTGTCGGCCAGCCAGGCGCACATGGCCGTCAGGTCGGTGGGCTTGCCCTGGCTGTGAAGCATCACCGCCGTGCGATAGATCTCGCGGTGGGCGGAGAGGTAGAAGGCCTCCGGCTGCAGCACGTCGGCCACCCGGCCGATGGCATCGGGATCGAGCAGGATCCCGCCGAGCACGGCCTCCTCGGCCTCCAGGTTCTGGGGGGGCACCGAGTCGGGCAGGGCCTCAAAGCGCGCCTCGGCATCGCCGTTGCGCCCGCCCTTGGGACTGCCGGCGCGCTCACGGCCGGGCGGGTTGAGGGGAACGCTCACCATCGGCTTGTGGAGACGGGGCTGGGGCAGGCAGGGGCGCCGGGTCGTTCATCCTGCCGGGTTGGGCGTGGTTTGACCAGCGATTGGGCGCTGCCGGTGGGGTGTTCAGCAAAAAGCCACCCCAGCAATGGGGTGGCTCGGACGCCTGGACGGCTCACCAGGCGTTGAGGATTCAGTGACTGACCACTTCGAGATTGATCTCGGCGGTGACTTCAGGGTGGAGCTTGACCTGCACCTTGTAGGAGCCGGTGCGGTGGATTTCCGGCACGTGGATGTCACGGCGATCCACTTCTTTCTTGGTGGCGGCTTCGATGGCTTCGGCCACGTCGCCGTTGGTCACGGTGCCGAACAGCACGTCATCGCCACCGGTTTGCTTCTTGACGGTGAAGCGGCCGATCGTGTCGAGGGCGGTGCGGAAGGCGACCGCTTCGGCCTTCAGCGCGGCCTGGCGCTCCGCTTCCTTGGCCCGGCGGGCCTCCACCTGGCGCAGCACCGCGGCGGTGACGGGCACGGCCTTGCCGGTGGGCACCAGGAAGTTGCGGGCATAACCCGGTGCCACTTCCACCAGATCCCCGTCCTTCCCCAGGCTGAGAACGTCTGCGTTGAGAACGACTTGAACGCGTTTGGCCATGGGATAACTGACGATTTAACGGGGTGCGATCTCTCAGATTAGATCAGTGTGTGTGGCCCCCCTGTGTCGCCATCTCCCAGCGGTGCCCATGCCCGCTGATGACTGAGGCCGAATCGCTGCGCTGAACAAGCGCTACGCCGATCTCTCCGGCGCTACCGGCGTGAATCCTTCCGTCGTGTCCCCTTGGGCTGCGGGCCCTGGACCTTCAGCTGGAGTGGAGCCACTAGCGCACTACAGGTGTTCGGGCTTCAGTCCAGTGTGTTTGGCAATCCTGGCGAGCATGCGAGGACCGATTTCCTCCCCATCGTGGAAGGCAAAAACAACGTCGGACCAGCCTTCACGGCACAAGGTTTGATGCGAACCGCTCTGGCGTTTGACCCTCCAGCCAAGGTTCATCAAGGCCGCCAAAACTCTCCTGGCTTTGACCGATGGCCACTGGCTCATGCCGCAGTTGGGACCACGATGCTGATGTCGCGAGGCATAGCTTCGCCATGCTCAAGTTGCTCGGCCAGGGCTCGCAGGGCGAGGGCTTCGGCTTTCGTCATTGCTTCATCTGCTGAGGCCCCGTAGGCGAGCGCGCCTGGCAGCTGAGCAACCTCAGCAAGCCAGCGGCCATCTGTCTCCCTTTCGACCTCAAGCGTGAACTGCATGGGAATCACCCTTAATCCATGCATTCTATGAAGGTCTCAGCCCCTGCTTCCCGCTCTGGCGGCCGCGGCGGGCAGGCGCACCTGGTGGGCCAGGCCCAGGGCCCGCATCAGCCGAATGTGCTGCCAGGTGAGGTCGATTTGGCGGCCGAAGCCGTGGCGGGCCGAATGGGGATAGGCGTGGTGGTTGTTGTGCCAGCCCTCGCCGAAGGTGAGCGCCGCCACCCAGGGGTTGTTGCGGGAGCCGTCGCCGCTGTCGTGGCTCACTTCACCCCAGAGGTGGGTGGCTGAATTCACCAGCCAGGTGCAGTGGTAGACGATCACCAGGCGCAAGGGGATGCCCCAAAGCACCAGGCCCCAGCCGCCGGCGCCCGTCGCGGTGCCGATCCAGAAGAGCAGGGCGGCCAGGGGGATCTGCAGCAGCAGGAAGTTGTTGTTCAGCCAGCGGTAGTAGGGATCCTTGGCCAGGTCGCCGGTGAGGCGGGGCACGGCGCCCATGGCGGGGATGGGGGCAAACATCCAGCCCATGTGGCTCCACCAGAAGCCCTTGAGGCTGGTGTGGTGATCCACGTCCGTATCAGAAAACTTGTGGTGGTGCCGGTGCAGGCCCACCCAGTCGATCGGGCCGTGCTGGCAGCTGAGGGCGCCGCAGGTGGCAAAGAAGCGCTCCAGCCACTGGGGCACGCGGAAGGCGCGGTGGCTGAGCAGCCGGTGGTAGCCGATGGTCACGCCCAGGCAGGCGGTGACCCAATAGAGCACCAGGAAGCTGGCCACGGCCGGCATGCTCCAGAACTGGGGCAGCAGGGCGACCACCGCCAGCACGTGGATGACGGCCATGAAGCCGATGGTGACCCAGGGGGTGGTTTTCGACCCCTGGCTGCTGCTGGCTTCGCCCTGGCGGCTTCCGTGCAGGGCCTCCGCGCGGCGCTCGCCGCCAACGCCCTGGTTGATGAAGGCGGGCTTGCGGGTGGCAAGGCGCTGGGTGGCTGGTGCGGCGGCTGTTGCTGGTGCGGCCATGCAGGACCGGCTCCGAATGAATCGCTACAATCGTAGCAATACGGATCCGTATCGTTTGGGTTATCGGGAAGAGCTCGCATCGGGCCGTGTTGCGTTCGCCCATCTGATCAGGGTGTGGCATGAGCGCAATGGCTGGTCGCACCGGGTGCTGCCGGCCTTGGCGGAGGCCCTGGATCTGGGCCGGGTCCACAACTCCCAGTTGTCGATGCTGCGCAACGGCAAGTTGGCCTCCCCGGGGCCCGAGGTGTTCCTGGCTCTCGGCCAGATCAACCAGGTGCTGGCCGCCGAGGTGCGCGCCGGAGTGCTCGGCGAGCCGCTGCTGCAGCGCCTTGCGGACCACCCGGAGCTGGTGGCGGCCCTGGAAACCTCAGCCCTGCCCGTTCAAGATGAGGGGGCTCCGGTGCTGGGCCCGGGCGAGCTGCTCGAGGTGTTCGTGGGGCTGCGCCAGCCGCCGGTGGCCTTCGACCTGCGCATCGCCAGCGAGGAGGCGGGGCCGTTGAGTGCGGCCCTGTCCCAGTTGTTCACGGCCGGCCAGCCCTGGCGCCTCTGCCGCGATCAGCTGATGGCGGCCTATCCGGTGGAGAAGCGCCAGCGGCGGGAGCGCTTTGCCGAGGTGATGGCGGGCCAGCGCGATTTTTCGGCTGCCGAGCTCGACAGCGAACTCCCCGATCTGCGCCGCACCCTCGCCCGGCTCGGGGCGACGGGCGAGGGGGAGCTGGGGCCAGATCAGTTTCTGGAGTTGCTGCGCCAGCAGGCGCGGGCCATGGGTTTGGTGGGCGAGGCCGCCAGCGACAAGCTGGATCTCGCTGCGGCGATCCGACAACAGTTGCGCGATCCGTCCGGCCCCCTGGTGGGCGGTGCCCCTCAGGACGGTCGGTAGGTGGCCAGACGCAGGCGCCGCACCCAGCCCAGCTTGCGCAGCAGCTTGATGTGCTGCCAGGTGATATCAAATTCAAACCAGCGCAGGCCGTGGCGTGCCGAGTGGGGGAAGGCGTGGTGGTTGTTGTGCCAGCCCTCGCCGAAGCTCAGGATCGCCACCCACCAGCAGTTGCGGGAGCGGTCGGGGCAGTCGAAGTTGCGGTAGCCGCAGAAGTGGGTGGCGGAATTCACCAGCCAGGTGACGTGGTAGACGATCACGAGCCGCAGCGGGATCGCCCAGAGCACCAGGCCCAGGCCACCGCCGTGCACTCCCGCCAGCTCTCCATACCAATAGAGCGCAGCCCCGAGCGGCAGCTGCAGCAGCAGAAACCAGCGGTCGAGCCAGCGGTAGAAGGGATCACGCTGCAGGTCACCGGTGAGCCGCTGCACGTGCTGCAGGGCCGGGATCTCATGCAGCATCCAGGCACTGTGGGCCCACCACAGGCCGCGGCCGGCGTCGTGGTGATCGTTGGGCTGGTCGGAATATTTGTGGTGGTGCCGGTGCAGACCCACCCATTCGATCGGTCCGCTCTGACAGGCCAGGGCTCCCATCAGCACCAGCAGGCGCTCCAGCCAGCGGGGGGCTTCGAAGCTGCGGTGGGTCACCAGCCGGTGCAACCCCAGGGTCACGCCCAGCACGGTCGTCCAATACAGAACGGCCAGCACCACCACGGCTTGCCAGCTCCAGAAGCGCGGCAGGAGGGCAAACACCGCCCCCACGTGCATCGCCAGCATGAAGCCGGTGGTGCCGGTCTTGAATTTGCGTTGCCGCGGCGGCAGGGGATCGCGGGGGGAAACCAGCGACGCACGGATGCGGAGCTCGTCCTGGCTGCTGGGTGATGGGGCGCTGGGGGCTTCGACCTTCAGAACCTGGGCATTCAGGCCTGGCGCTGCACCGTTGGTGTCACGGTTGTGGCGGGCCGGATCAGTACTCAGAACCAACGCATTCTCCGGGTGATGCTTGCCCGGTAACGCCTTGGCAATGGCGCCGTGGGACAGCGGCCAGAAATCTAGCTGAACTCAGTCCGGCAGCTTGAGTTGGCGCTCTCCGCGCCAGATGCGAATCACGGTGAGGCTGTTGCTGGTGAGTCGGTACACCAGGCGAAAGGGCGGTTCGATCAGCTCCCGCAGTTCGGACTGTTGAAATTCAGGCACGATTCTTCCGGATTGTGGGAAGCACTCCAGCTGCTCGATTCGCTCCAGGAGTTGGGCCACCAGTGCGGAGCCGGCAGCCCGATTGCCTTGTGTTTCGAACCAACTGAGGATCTCCTCGCAATCCCGCAGGGCTGATTGCGTGATCCTGGCTTTCACGGCAGCCCAAGCTCTGTTTTTGCCGCCTCGAGGGACATGGTGCGGCCCGCATCGGCATCGGCCAGGCCTGCCACAACGGCTCTCATGAAGGCCAATTCATCCTGCTGGGCTTCATAGACCTGCAGAGATTGCAGCACCGCAACGCCCCGGCCATGGCTGGTGAGCAACACAGGTCTATGGGTGGTGCCGGTGTGCTGCACCACTCGCCCTGGATTCAGTTTCAAATCCCCGAGTGGCACCACATCTTCAGAAAAGCGTGTGTTGGATGCAGCGTCGGGGAGTTGACTCATGGATGAAACTCGGCTGCTGAATGTCGGTCCAACTTTAAGGGCTTCATTCCGGGCCGGAACCACGGTTTGGGCATGATTTGGGGCTCGGTTGCTGCGTCTGCAATGTTCCCGCCTGACTCCCGTGCCTGGGCTGCAGAACGGGTGGCCGCTGCGGTTGCTGCCACAGCCAGCGCCGCTGCCCGCCACACCGATGCCGTGCAGCCGCGGCTGGCGCGGGTGCTGGAGGCCTTTGCCGCTGAGCGGGTTGGGGTGCAGCATTTCGCCTCGGTGAGTGGCTACGGCCACGGCGACCAGGGCCGGGAGGTGCTGGATCGGGTGATGGCTCGGGTGTTGCAAGCCGAGGCCGCGGCGGTGCGGCTGCAGTTTGTGAGCGGCACCCACGCGATTGCGGCGGCGCTGTTTGGCGTGCTGCGCCCCGGCGATCGGCTGCTGGCCCTCACCGGCCGCCCCTACGACACCCTCGAGGAAGTGATCGGCATCCGTGGCAGCGGCCAGGGATCCCTGGTGGAGTTCGGCATCGTCTACGACGAACTGCCCCTCACCGCTGCGGGGCTTGTGGATGACGCCGGGCTCGAGGCGGCCCTGGCGCCGTCCACCCGCATGGTGTTGATCCAGCGCAGCTGCGGCTACAGCTGGCGGCCGTCGCTGTCGGTGGCGGAGATCGGCACGCTGGTGGAGCGGGTGAAGGCGCTGCAGCCGGGCTGTGTGGTGTTTGTCGACAATTGCTATGGCGAGCTGGTGGAGGACCAGGAGCCCACGGCGGTGGGAGCCGACCTGATCGCCGGCTCCCTGATCAAAAATCTCGGCGGCACCATCGCTCCCACCGGCGGTTACGTGGCGGGCCGGTCCGAGCTGGTGGAGCAGGCCTGCTGCCGCCTCACCGCCCCGGGCATCGGCGGCGAAGGCGGCACCAGCTTCGACCTCAACCGCCTGTTGTTTCAGGGCTTGTTTCTGGCTCCCCAGATGGTGGCGGAGGCCCTGATCTGCAGTGAGCTGGTGGCGCAGGTGTTCAGCGATCTGGGCTATGCGGTGAACCCCCTGCCCGGTGCACCCCGCAGCGATGTGATCCAGGCGGTGCGGCTGGGCGATCCCGAGCGGCTCAAAGTTGTTTGTCGGGCCTTTCAGGCCGCCTCACCGGTGGGCGCTTACCTCGATCCGGTGCCGGCGCCGATGCCGGGTTATGCCAGCGATCTGGTCATGGCTGGTGGCACCTTCATCGACGGCAGCACCAGTGAGTTGTCCGCCGATGCACCGCTGCGGGAGCCCTATGTGCTGTTCGCCCAGGGCGGCACCCACCGGGCCCATGCCCAGATCGCTTTGCAGCGCGCCCTGGTGGCGCTCCACAGGGCTGGCCTGTTGGATGCAACCTTTCGCGAAAGGACCGTCTGAATTCCGTACGGCTTGTACGGAATTGGTGAGCGCTCTGCCTGTGGGTGCTCACCACACCGCGCCCCATCGCCCCAGGTCGGACAAACTAGGGTCACCTTCCGTTTCCGCGATGGCGCTTAGCTATCCCGACGACCGCCGCTACGCCGACAGCCACGAAACCGTGTGCCCCGATGCCGGGCGGTGGCGGCTGGGCCTGAGTGCCTTCGCCATCGATCAGCTTGGCGACATCGTGTTTGTGGAGCTTCCCGAGGTGGGCGCCCACCTGCAGCAGGGGGTCAGTTTCGGCAGCGTCGAGTCGGTGAAGGCGGTGGAGGATTTGCTGGCGCCGGTGAGCGGCGTTGTGGTGGCCCGCAACGAAGCGGTGCTGGCCAGTCCGGAGGAGTTGCAGAACGACCCCTACGGCGAGGGCTGGCTGCTGCTGCTGGAGCCCAGTGATCCGGGCCAGCTCGAGGGCTTGATGGATGCGGCCACCTATGCCGCCAAGCTGCAGGGCGCCTGATGGGAGGCGCCCTGGACGCAGATCTTCCTTTTGTGGGGCGGCACGTCGGCCCCACTGCCGAGGAGCAGCGGCGCATGCTGGCGGAGCTCGGCGCCGCCAGCCTTGAAGATCTCGCTGCTCAGGTGGTGCCCGCCGATCTACTGCTGCCCCCCGAGGTGGCGCGCCAGGGGTTGCCCGAGCCCTGCAGTGAGGCCCAGGCGCTGGCGGAGCTGGCGGCGATCGCTGGCGGCAACACCGTGCTGCGCTCCTTGATCGGCCAGGGCTACTCCGCCACTGCCACGCCAGCGGTGATCCAGCGGCAGGTGTTCGAAAATCCCGCCTGGTACACGGCCTACACCCCCTACCAGGCCGAGATCGCCCAGGGGCGCCTTGAGGCGCTGCTCAATTTTCAAACCCTGATTCGTGAGCTCACCGGCTTGCCGATCGCCAACGCCTCCCTGCTGGATGAGGCCACGGCTGCGGCTGAAGCGATGGCGCTGGCGGTGGCTGTGGGACGCCGCAGCCAGGCGCGGCGCTTCTGGGTGGATGCCGAGGTGTTTCCCCAAACCCTGGCGGTGCTGCAGACCCGGGCCGAGCCCCTCGGCCTCAGCCTGGAGTTGGTGGAGGCCGAGGCCGTGGCCCAGCAGCTGGCTGCCGGTGCTGCTGCGGCCGATGTGTTTCCAGAGGATGTCTTCGGCCTGTTGATCCAGCTGCCGGGCCGGCGTGGTCGTCTCTGGGATCCCCAGCCCCTGTTGGGCGCCGCCGCTGAGCTCGGCGTGATCAGCGCGGTGGCGGTGGATCCCCTGGCCCAGGTGCTGCTGGCGCCGGTGGGCGAGCTGGGAGCCGACATCGCCATTGGGAGTACCCAGCGCCTGGGGGTGCCGATGGGATTTGGTGGGCCCCATGCGGCGTTCTTCGCCACCCGCGAGGCCTACAAGCGGCAGATCCCCGGCCGGTTGGTGGGTCGCTCCGTGGATGCCGAGGGCCGGCCGGCTTTGCGGTTAGCCCTGCAAACCCGCGAGCAGCACATCCGCCGCGACAAAGCCACTAGCAACATCTGCACCGCCCAGGTGTTGCTGGCGGTGATGGCGGGCTTCTACGCCGTGCACCATGGCCCTGAGGGGCTGGAGGCGATTGCTCGCCGCATCCAGGGGCTGCGCCAGGCCTTGGCTGCCGGGCTGGCAGCCCTGGGGCTGCCGCTGTTGGCTGGTGCTGGCTTCGACACGCTGTGGCTGCCGGTGCCGCCTACCCAGGCCGAGGCGCTGGTGGCGGCCGCCCTGGCCGCCGGCTTCAACCTGCACCAAGCCGAAGGCGGCGTGGGCATCAGCCTGGATGAACTCAGCAACGCTGAGGAGCTGGCTCGGCTGCTCGCGGCGCTGGGTGCTGGCTCTGTTGCGGATCAGGCTCGGGTAGACCGGGCCCAGGAGGTGTGCAACAGCACGTTGCACAATTTTGAATCTGCAAACAGCCTTGCATCCGCCGCCGGTCTCCCCCTCCGCCAGGGGCCTTGGCTGCAGCAGGAGCCCTTCCAGCGCTACCGCAGCGAAACCGAGCTGTTGCGCTACATCCAGCGTCTGGTGGCCCAGGATCTTTCCCTGGTGCACGGGATGATTCCCCTGGGCAGCTGCACCATGAAGCTCAACGCCGCCGCCGAGCTGGCGCCGGTGAGCTGGCCGGCCTTCAGCCAGCTGCACCCCCTGGCACCGGCCGACCAGACCACCGGCTACCAGCACCTGGCGGCCGACCTGGAGCGTTGGCTCGCGGCGATCACTGGCTTTGCGGGTGTCTCGCTGCAGCCCAACGCCGGTTCCCAGGGGGAGTACGCCGGCCTACTGGCGATCCGGGCCTGGCATCGCAGCCGTGGCGACGCCCATCGCACGGTGTGCCTGATTCCCACCAGTGCCCATGGCACCAATCCCGCCAGTGCGGTGATGGCTGGACTGCAGGTGGTGCCTGTGACCTGCGATGACCAGGGCAACATCGATCTGGCCGACCTGGAGACCAAGGCCGAGGCCCACGCCGACCGCCTGGCGGCGTTGATGGTCACCTATCCCTCCACCCATGGGGTGTTTGAGCCGGCCATCCGCCGCATCTGCGAGCTGGTGCACGCCCGCGGCGGCCAGGTGTACCTCGACGGCGCCAACCTCAATGCCCAGGTGGGCCTGTGCAAGCCAGGCCTCTACGGGGCCGATGTCTGCCACCTCAACTTGCACAAGACCTTCTGCATCCCCCATGGAGGCGGCGGCCCGGGGGTGGGGCCGATCGCGGTAGCGGAGCATCTGGTGCCCTTCCTGCCGGGAGCGCCCGGCCAGAGCGGGGCTGCGGTGGGTCCGGTGGCGGCAGCACCGCTGGGCAGCGCCAGCATCCTGCCGATCAGCTGGATGTACATCCGCATGATGGGGGGTGCGGGGTTGCGGCAGGCCAGCCAGGTGGCGCTGCTGGCGGCCAACCTGATCGCTGAACGGCTTGAGGCCCATTTCCCGGTGCTCTACCGGGGTGTGGGGGGGCGGGTCGCCCACGAGTGCATTCTCGATCTGCGGCCGCTCAAGCGCAGCTGCGGATTGGAGGTGGATGACTTAGCCAAGCGCTTGATGGACTACGGCTTCCATGCCCCCACCGTGAGTTGGCCCGTGGCGGGCACGGTGATGGTGGAGCCCACAGAAAGTGAGTCGCTCTCTGAGCTCGATCGCTTCTGCGGGGCCATGGTGGCGATTCGTCAGGAGGCTGCTGCGATCGAGGCCGGCGCGGCCGATCCCCTCAACAACCCCCTGAAGCGCGCGCCCCATACGGTGACCGCGGTGACCGCCGATCACTGGGACCGGCCCTATTCGCGCCAGCAGGCGGCGTTTCCCGCTGGAGATGCTCAGCGGCAGCGCAAGTTCTGGCCGGCGGTGGCCCGGATTGACAACGCCTTTGGCGATCGCCATCTGGTGTGCACCTGTCCATCAGTTGAGGAACTGGCCCAAGCAGTGCCAACGGCCACTGTTCTGTGATCCCGTTGTGCCTCACACTGTGACAACTTGACGTTGAGACGGCTGGCGCCGCTATCCACACGCCTGAAAAACCCTCTGAACAATCACTTGTGAAATCCCTTTTGAAATCACCTGTGAAACCTCAGCTTTTCTTCGTGTTCATGGGCCTGCTTTGCCGACACAATCTCAGCGCCAGCGCCATTCATTTTGGGGATCATGAAGGGCAGTAACGACGGTTTTGGATCCGGAGGCGTCGCCGGTTCAGGTGGGGGCCAGACGCTGCGCGTTGAAGGCACCAACGTGGTGCGGGTTCCTTTCGGCGTGCGCCATGCCCGGCGTGTTCGGCCCCAGCGGCCGGATCACTGGGCCACGCTTGTGCTGCCCTTCCAGGGCCACAGCGACCCCACGCCCCCGCCCCAGGCTGCTTAGTTCAAGCGCCAATCGATCAGGGCTTTGACATCTTCCAGGGAGCTGGCCGGCGCCCGGAAGGGAAGCACGGGCATGGGGCTGCGCTCTGGGCGCACCAACCAGGTGAAATCAGGCTGGGGAATCAGCACAAAGCCCCGATAGCGCACCGCCACTCTCACCCCCAGGGGGTGGTGACCGCTGGAGGTGCGGATCGTGGCTTGGCTGGTCATTCGGGCTAATCGTGCTCAAGCCATTGGAGCGTCCTTGCTGCGCAATCCCGGGTCTCTACCGATTGGTTTCCGTTTTGCCGTTACAGCTCGAAAGAGATCCGCTGTAGCCCCGCCAAGAGCTTGGTATGACTGACCCGGGCGGCGGCTTTCGTTAGGGGGTTCAGATGTGACAAAGGGTTGTTTTAGTGTGCTGGGCTACAACAAGTGCAGCCCAGTTGTGCAGTTTCAGGCCGCGAGGAGTTCCGGCTCGCGGTAGGGCACGAAGCTGGCCTTGCGGGCTCCACAGATCGGGCAGTGCCAGTCGTCGGGGATGGCTTCAAACGGCGTGCACGGGGCGATGTCGGAATCGGGGTCGCCCATGGCCGGGTCATCGATCATCGAGCAGAGCTTGCAGATCCACTGGCCCGCCACCGGCTCGGTTGGCCCTGGGCGGCGGTGTCGCGAAACAGCTTGGAGAGCGCAGCATTGCCGACCGGCTTGGCCGCCTCCGCGAAGAACAGGTCTTTGCGGTTGGCGAGGCTCTCTCCGCCGAAGGCGGCTTCGCGGTTGGCGTGGGCGCTGAGCCTGGCTTGTGCCAGGGGCTCAGTAGTTGGCGCCGCTGCGGCGTTGGTGCACGGCCGTGGTGCCGCTGCCATCCAGCACGCCCCCGTGGCTCACCTGGGCGTAAAGCAGCCAGTGGTCGCCGCACTCCATCCGCTGCTGCACCGTGGCCTCGAGCCAGGCCAGGGCCTCCGGCAGGATCGGCTGGCCGCTGGGGCTCTCATCGAGCTCCAGTCCGGCAAAGCGGTCGGCCCCTGGCGCAAAGGGCTGCAGGAACTGCTTCATTGGCCCGGTTTCGCGTCCGGCGGCCAGCATGTTGAGGGCGAAGCGATCGCCGATGTGGAGCAGCGCCTCCACCGCCCGGTCTTTGGCCACTGCCACGGTGAAGCCCGGTGGTGAGAAGCTGGCCTGACTCACCCAGCTGGCCACCATGGCGCTGCTGAGGCGGCTGCTGCCTTCCCCCTTGCTGGTGGCGAGCACGCACAGGGAGCCCACCACCCGTCCCAGGGCTTGCACGGCCGGGTTGCTGCGGCTCTCGCTGAGGCCACCGCTGGCGCTGCGCCGTTGGGCCTTCCGCTGCTCAGCCTGCAGTTGGCGCCCGAGGGCGGTGCCGGTTTCCTCGATGGTTTTGAGGGTGGCGGCATCCGGGCTGAATTTCACCTTGATCGGCTCGAAGGCAAAGCGGAAGCCGCCGTCGCGCAGCTTGCTCTCCAGCAGATCCAGGGCTTCGCCGCTCCAGCCGAAGCTGCCGAAGACCCCCACCGGCTTGTTGCGGTCGCCTTCGGCTAGCACCGTGCCGAGGGCCGAGACGATCGGCGTGGGGGCATGGCCGCCGAGGGTGGGGGAGCCGATCAGGATCGCGTCGCAGCTGCGGATCGCCGCCAGCAGCTGCTCGGGTGGCGTGAATTCACAGTTGATGCTCTCCACCCGCACGCCGGTGCGCCCCACCCCTTGGGCGAGGCCGTCGGCGATGGCGGCGGTGTTGCCGTAGGCGCTGGCAAACAGCAGCGCCACCGACAGCCGGGCGCGCTCCTGGCTGGCCCCCCAGCGGTGGTAGTCGTTGAGCAGGCTGCGCCAGCTCTCGCTGATCGCGGGGCCATGGCCCGGGGCAATGGTGCGGATGTCGAGCTCTTCGAGCCGCTCCACCACCGCGTCCACCTGCCGGGCCATCGGCGCCATCAGGCAGTCGTAGAAGTAGCGGCGGTCTTCCTCGCTGCTGCTTCGGTTGGCTTCGGCGAAGCTTTCGATGCAGAGGTGGGCGGCGAAGAACTTGCCGCTCATCAGCAGGCCACTGGTTTCCTCGAAGGCCATCAGCCCCCCGGGCCAGCGGGGGGTGGGCGTGGGCATCAGGCGCAGGATGTGGCCATCTCCCAGGGTGTGGCTGACCTCCTGTTTCACCACCTCGATCGACGGCAGGGCCGGGATCGGAGCCTGGGGGGCGTTGCTGCTGCTGCCGGTGTCGGCGGGTTTGGCGGGCTTCTGCTGGCTCCAGAGTTCCTCCAGCAGGCGGGCGCCGGCGTTGGAGCTCACCAGCGTCAGCCTGGGCCAGCGTGCCGCCAGCTGGTGCAGCAGGGCCACCCGGTTGGGGTTGACGTGGCCCACCACCACCTTGAGGGGTGCATCGGCGGGCACCAGGGCGGCCAGTTCGGCCAAAAACGGATCGGCGAACGAGGCGCCGGGGGGATGCACCAGCAGCGGCACCGCCGAAAACAGGAAGCTGTTCGCGGTGGTGCCCCGCTCCAGGCCGTATTCCACCTCAAAGCGCAGCCGGGTGGGGCTGAGCCCCTTGAGGCAGAGCAGGCCAGGCTCAAGGGGCAGCTGGATGACGCGTCGGGCGGTGTGGGGATCGGCCGAACTGCCCATCAGTAGTGGTTCCCCACTTTGCGGTGGTGCACGGCGGTGCTGGCCTCGGTGTCGGCCACGTTGCCCTGCTCCACTTCGGCATAGATGATCCAGTGATCAGGCCCCTCCATCCGCTGCGCCACGCGGCAGCCCAGGTAGGCCAGGGCATCGCCCAGCACGGGGCCGCCCGAGGCGGCGCCTTCGAGGGTGGCCACGCCGGCGAAGCGGTCGGCTCCGGGTGGGAAGCGTTTGAGGAAGTGGCGCAGCAACTCCTGGTGGTTGTCCTCCCGCAAGATGTTGAGCACGAAGCGGTCGCCCACCTGCAGCAGCGCTTCGATGGCGCGGTCTTTGGCCACGGCCACGGTGAGGCCGGGCGGCTCGAAGCTGGCCTGGCTCACCCAGCTGGCCACCATCGCCGAGCTGCGGCTGCCTTCGGGTGTGACCTGGCGGGCTGTCACCACATAGAGGCCACCGCTGAGCCGTCCAAGCGCTTTGTCGAGATCGCCATCGAGGGCCTTCATGGCGGCGATCGTTTTCGCCTTGGTGAGCAACTGGCCCAGGTCGGTGCCGGCCTCCTCACAGCGTTGATAATCCGGGCCGCCCGGCACCTGGCGGATGCGCAGCGGCTCAAAGGCGGTCTTCTGGCCGAGGCTGCGCAACTGGTTGGCGACCGTGTCGATCGGCTCATCGTCGCCGCCGAAGGCGTCGTAACTGCCCACCCATTGCTTGGGCTTGAGGGCGGCCAGCAGGGTGCCGATCGAGGCCTGCAGCTCGGCATCGAGGCTGGCGGGCCAGGTGGGCACCACCACGGCGCTGGCTTCGCTGATCAGGGCGGAGAGCTCTTGGGCATCGGTGGCGCGCAAATCCACCAGCTGTACCTGGGCTCCGGCCTTGCCGATGCCGCGGGCGATCGCCTGGCTGAGGCGATCGCAGAAGCCGTATTGGCTCAGATAGCAGACGGCGGCATAGGCCTCGGTGCTGCTGCGGCCCTCGCTCCATTCGCGGTAGTCGCCCAGCCACAGCCCCAGGTGGTGGCGCAGCAGTGGCCCATGGCCCACGGCCACGGTGGTGATCGCCGGAAGCGCATCCATGCGCTTCATCGCCTGCAGCACGCTGCGGGCATTGGGGCCCATCAGGCAGTCGTAGTAGAAGCGGAAATCGGGCGCGATCGCCCCAGGATCCTCATCAAAGACGTCGTCGGAGCAGTAGTGCAGGCCGAAGGCGTCGCAGGTGTAGAGGATGCCGGTGCCGTGGTCGAACGAAAAAATCGTGTCGGGCCAGTGCAGGTTTGGCGCGCTCAGAAACTCGAAGCGGTGCTGGATGCCGCTGGCGGGGTTGGTGCCCAGATCCAGTTCCTCGCCGCTCTTCACCGCCCGGCTCTTGAACGGTCGGTGCACCTGATTCTCGAGAAACTGGATCGCCACATTGGAGGCCACGATCTCGATCTCGGGATTCAGATCGAGCAGGTGGCCGATCAGGCCGGAGTGGTCGGGCTCGGTGTGGCTGACGATCAGGTGATCGATTGCCTTCGGGTCGATCTGCTCCTGCAGCAGCGGCAACCAGGTGGCTTCAAACTTGAGGTGGCTGGTGTCGATCAGTGCGGTGCGCTCGCCCCGCACCAGGAAGCTGTTGTAGGTGGTGCCGTTGCGCAGGCCGAATTCGATGTCGAAGCGGCTGCGGTCCCAGTCGAGCGAGCGGATCGTGCTGGTGTCGGGCCCGATCGCCTCGCACTGCAGGGTGAGGCGCGGGGGGGCGGAGGCTGGAGTGCCGCTAGCTTTTGCGCTCACTGCCATGGGACTCCTTCAACATGGGGCAACTCTAGGGAGGGTCGCCCAAGCGCTGGTCACAGTTCGGTGCTCTTGCGCCGGATGTCCTGGTGTTGCTTGTACTGCCGTTCCGCCAGCAACGTGCTCTGCAGGGATTCGCAGCTGATCGCCAATTCACGGATCAGCGACTGCTCAAAGATCGGCGATAGGTCGAGCAGTTCAGCGAAGCCGGTGCGGCTGAACACCAGGGCGGTGCAGCCCTGTGGGCTGGCGATCAGGCTCGTTTTCGCCCCGTTGTTGAGGTCACCGAAATAGTCGGCCAGGCCTACCGTCGAACCGGGACCAAGCTCGGCGAGGGTTTTCGGGGCCGAGCCGGGCACCAGGCTCTGGCGTTGCGCGCAGCGGCCAGCCAGCAGGATCAGCACCCCACCGCCAGGGCGTTCGATGGGATCTCCCTGGCGCCACTGCTGCAGCCTGCAGAGGCGTGGCAGGGCCAGCAGGGTGCCGGGCTCAAGGCGCTGGATCAGCGGTTGTTCGGCCATCGCCGTGAGGATGTCGCGGCTTGCCAGCTGTTCACCTCGAAGGAAGGCCGTTAGCGACTCGCTTGCCGGTAGTCCGGTACGAGGCGTCTGAGTGAGGTGTTGGGCCCGGCCGGCATCCAGCTGCCGCAGCACCATCAGGGCCCAGAGCGCCACATTGGGGTCGGTATCGAGCCAGAGCTCCTCCAGGAGCTCAGTCGCTTGCGGCAGGTGGGAGAGTTGGGGCGGTCTTAACGCCACCCCCTCCAGCCAGGTGTTGATTGCCGTGGTGGTGGCGTCCTCGCTGGCGAGAAAGGCCAGAACGTTGGGTGAGAGGCTGCGCAACAGGGCGAGGCAGGTGTGATCCGGTTGTTGCTCGCCTTGGGCCATGAGGCTGCTGCGGATCAGGGCCACCAGGTCCGGCAGGAACCAGGCAATCTGGCGGTCGAGGCTGAGCACCAGAGGCGCGGCCAGGGGCAGCCGCTGGCTCAGGTCGGCCAGGCATTGTCTCCGGACCAAAGCCTGGCTCACGGTTTCCAGCCTCTGGTTGAGCTGCCGCTGGCCGTACTGGGATGCGGGGCCGAAGTCGCTCAGCAGCTGGGCCCAGGTGGCCTCATCGAGACCACTTTCCATCTGGATGCGGTTGAGCCGCTCGCGGCCGTGGGCATCGAGGCGCTCGAGGTGCAACACCGTCGATCCGCTCAGCAGCAGGAGGTCTTCGATCTCCTGGGCGGCAGCGTTGCGGCAGAGGGTCAGTCCGGCTAGATCGTCGGGACTCAGGCTGGTGAGCCGTGAGTCTTCGCTGGTCAGGATTTGCAGGGCGCTCTGGTGATCGGCGTCATCGAGCCCCAGGCTGGTGCGCAGGTCGGCCAGGGCTCTGAGGGAGGCGGTGCGATCCAGGCGCCCCTGGCTGATCAGATCGCGCAGCACATCGAGATAGATGCTGCGACGCTGGGATGTTTCCTGCACTGGCAGGGCATTGGCCAGCACGAATACTTCACCCGGGCTGAGATCATCCAGTTGGCGCCCAGCCAGTAGGGGCTTCAGGTCCTCTCCGAGCTTGGCCAATCGCCGGCGCAGGCTGGTGCTCGTGCTCTCCCGTTCATACAGGTCTCGGTCACGAGCCCAGCCGCGATACAGCCAAACAGAGCTGATCGCCACAATCAGCAGCTGCAACTCAATTGACAACAATGGGTCGCTGCTGTTGAAGAGATTGCTTTTGAAAAAGAAGTAGGTGTTGATGGCCGTGAAGGTGGCCAGCAACCTTGTGCGGTGGATCGCCCGTTCCTTGGCCACTTCCGGGCTGGCGGCGCTGAGCCGCCGCCGCTGCAGCTGTTCGATGTGGTGGAACAGCCGTTCCGACGCCACTCCTCCGGCGCTGAGCAGGGCGGGAACGGCCAGGAATCGTGGCAGCTGGGGCCAGCCCGGCGGTAGCAGCGATTGCCAGGCCATGGCCGCCAGGCGGCCGTCGTAGGTGAACAGGTTGTTGCGCATGTAGTCGGTTGTAGGGCCGCTGGCGTCGTTGCCCGGTGCGTAGCTGGTGATCAGCAGAAAAAACGCCAGGATGAGCCCTGGATACGAATACCAGGCCCAGGCCAGGCCCCGCTGGCCGCTCAAGCTCTGCCAGTAGGTGCGCTCGGAGTCGATGTCGAAGCAGGGATTGGGCTTGGTGCAGGCCACGCAGGTGCTCACATCCTGCCCCTGGGCACCGACCGTGCGGCACATCGACTGGGTGGTCTTGCTGGCGCTGCCGAGGTGGGCCTGGGAGCTGAGCAGGCTGCGCGGTCCGCTGAGGATGGTCTGAGCTGGTGCGAAGGGGCAGAGGTATTGGCAGAAGGTTTTGCCGCCGTAGGCCCAGCCGCTGATTAGGGCGGCCAGCAGGGCCGCCGCAAACAGCAGGGCCAGGATCAGCCCGTTGCTGTTGGCGATCAGCAGCCGCAGGCTCAGCCCGGCAATCAGCAGGCTCCACTGCAGCTGGATGTGATGGCGCGCCAGCCAAGATGACTCCGAAATGGCCGCCACCTGGGGCTTGCCGGCGCGGTTCAGCACCGTGCGCTGCCACCCCAGAGCCCGGAACAGCTGGGAGACGAAGGAGAGAGGGCAGATGCGCCGCCAGAGTTCATGGCTGAGGATCACGGCCACGATCACCAGCGGCAGGCCTACATTCCAGAACACGTCGTTGCCGATGCCAGGGCGACAGAGGGTCGACTGGGCACAGCCGCGGGTTAGATAAATTGGCCCCAATTCCGGTTTCAACAACACGGCAATCAGGGCCAGCCAGCTCAGCAGCAGGGCCCAGCGTGCAATCCGTGCCTGGCTTTCCGGCCAGCGGTTGAACCAGGTGATCAAGAGAGCCTCCAGTTAAGGGTCAGGGTTGTCGCATCCATGGAGGCCTGGCTCATGCTGGCTGGCCTCGCGGCGTTGCATCCGTCCTGGATCCCAAGCTTCCGTGCTGGATTCCTGCGCCGGCAGCTTGCAACCTTGTCAGTTTGACTCGTTCGGTGGGTTTGTCACCCCAGTCGCGCCCAGGCAGCGGTCATAAAAAAGCCCGGCTGCTGGGCCGGGCCTGGGGGTCTCCTCTCTCGTGTCCGGTCGGCCCTGATCAGTCCTCCACTTGCACCTGCACGGTGGTCGTGGTCTGGGCCTTGGGGGCGATGACGGTGAGCACGCCGTCGCGGTAGTGGGCGGCGAGGCCTTCGCGTTGGATGCCGCCTGAGAAGCGGAAGCTGCGGCTCCAGGTGCCGTAGCGGATCTCGCTGATCAGGGGGGCCGGCTGGGCCTGCGCTGGTTCGGTCTGGGTGGGCTGGCGCCGTTCGGCGCTGATCACCAGGGTGCGGTCGGTGGCCTTGACGTCGATCGAGGTTTTGTCGACCCCCGGCAGTTCCAAGGCGATGGTGTAAGCCTCGGGGCCGTCGTGCACCTCGGCGGCGGGCACCCGCGCGGCCTCCTGCATGTCGGTGTTGTTGAGCTGACGCTCAAGGGTCTTGAACAGATCGGCTTCCAGCAGGTTGCTGCGGAGCAGATCGAAGGGGGATTGGCGAACGGTGAGCATCGGAGGTTCTCCGGAACACCGCCAATGTGCTGCGGCTGTTCGGGCACCAACAGGGTGCAGACCGCCCGGCGCGGTACGGCCCTCACGGCCCTGTTCGGTTGGCACCACGGGTTGGTGCGGGCAACCGGCAACCCTCTAGGTGCCACCAGCGAGTTGCCACCAGCGGCTGAAGCAGGCGGCCTGTCCGCAGGGCTGGCCGCTGGCATCGTGAAGGGTCCAGAGGCGGGCCCCGTCGATCTGGAAGCGGCGTCCCTGGCTGTCGATGCGGATGCCGCTGTAGCCGCTCAGGGCTTGCTGGGCCTGGGCCGCCACCAGGGCCTGGCTGCGGCTGGCCTGCTCAGCCGGCTCGGCGGTAAGCCGCGACGGCATGCCCACCATCGCGGCCCAGGGGCGCTGCCACAGCCGCAGGGCGGCGCGGTTGGCGTAGATCAGCCGGGGGCCGGGATCGCCGGCCGGATCGGCGCCGTCGTGGGCCAGCACCACCACTTCGGCGGCGAACAGCTCCTGGGCCACCAGCCGGGGGGAGGCATCGGCGGCCAGCCCCGCGAGCAGCGGCATGCCGAAGGCCTGCTGGTGGCTGGACGGCAGCAGGCGGGCCAGGGCTATGGCTTCCGGACTCAGCCAGGGAGCGGGCTCGCCAGCCACCCCCAGCTCAGGCGTCATCACCGTTGACGGGGCCCATCGCTTTGGCCATGGCCAGGGCGGCGATCTGTTGACCGTGGGCCTTGAGGTGCTCCAGGAAGCGGAGATTCGCCTCGGGGAAGCGGGGCTCCTCGGCCAGGGGCAGGGGGCCGGCGGCATCGAGGCCCGTGTCGCCCTCAAGGGCCGGGGTGATCACGACCAGATCCGAATCGAGGGCGGCGCCGTAGCGCCACCAGCGGCTCGGGTCCTTGATGGCGGGATGCACCGGCTGCGGAGCGGCCGCGGCGACCGGCTGCGAGCCCTTGGCGGCTGCAGCCTGCCTGGCCTGTTTCGCCAACGCCTTGCGCCGCCGCTTGGCCAGGTCGGCCAGCAGCTGGGCCCTGGTGCGGCCGCGCATCTGGAACAGCACGAAGGGGTCTTCGCTGAAGCGATCGCCCATCAGGTAGTAGACGGCGCTGACGTGCTTGCAGGGGTTGGCCTTGTCGGGGCAGCTGCACTCGCTGCGCACCTCCTGCAACTTGAACGGGAACAGGCGCTTGCCGCTGGCGGCGAAGGCGCGCTCGATGTCCTGGGGCATGACGCCGGCCAGGAGCTGGGCCGACCAGCGAGCCTTCTGGGTGAGGGCATCGAGCACGTAGCCCCAGTCGTCGTCGTTGAGCACGTCGAGCCAGAGTTTCACCTTGTACGGCTCCTCGCCGGTGCCCTGCACCCGGGCATGCACCCTCCGTCCCTCGAAACGGATCGAGGTGACGTTGCCGGAGCGGGCGTACTCCCAAGCGCGCTCCAGCCGCTTCTTGTAGCGGTAGGAGTTGATCAGCTCCATCCACTGCTCCACCCACCAGGGCTGCTGGGCCAGGCCCTGGTCGCCCAGCTGGGTGGCGATGGCGCTGCTCGCGTAGGGGCTGGGGGTGATGGTCATGGGAAGGGGATGCCGACGCGGCGGCTCTCGGGGGGCACGGTTTTGCCGTGAAGAGCGTTTTGGGTTTGTGCAACAGCCTGTTTCACAGACGTCACGGGATTGTTTGGCACCACCTGCTGTCTTCCAGCTTGGCGCTGAACAGGTCGTGCAGCTGTTGCAGGCCAGCCAGGTGAAGCGGCCATCGCCTCAATCCTCCTCATTGAGACTGACCAGGTCTTTGAGCTGGTCCACATCGAGGCCGCCGAGCCAGTCTTCGCCGGAGCCGACGATCTCCTCGGCCAGCTTCGACTTCTCCTGGATCATGCGGTCGATCTTTTCCTCCACCGAGCCGCTGGTGATGAACTTGTGCACCAGCACCCGGTTCTGCTGGCCGATGCGGTAGGCCCGGTCGGTGGCCTGGTTTTCCACGGCCGGGTTCCACCAGCGGTCGATGTGGAACACGTGGCTGGCGCGGGTGAGGTTGAGGCCGACGCCGCCGGCCTTGAGTGACAGCAGAAACAGCTGGGGGCCGCGGGGGTCGTCCTGAAAGCGGTCGACCATGGCCTGGCGTTCGGTTTTGCTGGTGCTGCCATACAGGAACGGCACCTCCTGGCGCCACTTGCGCTGCAGGTGGGCCTGGAGCAGCAGGCCCCATTCGGCGAACTGGGTGAACAGCAACGCCCGGTCGCCGGCTTCGATCACCTCCTCGAGGATCTCTTCCAGCCGTTGGAGCTTGGCGCTGCGGCTGCTGAAGCTGCCGTTGCCGGCGGCAAGCACGGCGTCGGCGTTCTCCTTGAGGGCCAGGGCCGGGTGGTTGCAGATCTGCTTGAGCTTGGTGAGCAGGGCCAGCACCTGGCCGTGCTTCTGGCCCAGGGGTGCCCGGGCGATGGCGTCGAGGCTTTCATCGACGGTGCGGTTGTAGAGCTTCTTCTGCTCGGGGGCCAGGCCTACCCACTCGTGCAGCTCCACCTTCTCCGGCAGGTCGGAAATGATCGACTTGTCGGTTTTGAGGCGCCGCAGAATGAAGGGCCCGACGCGGGCTTTGAGGTCGCGCATGGAGGCCATGTCGCCGTAGCGCTCGATCGGCAGCCGGTAGCGCTGGCGGAAGAAGGGCTCATCCCCCAGCACCTTGGGGTTGAGGAAGTCCATCAGCGCCCACAGCTCGCTGACGCGGTTTTCCACCGGCGTGCCGGTTAGCGCGATCCGGAAGCGGCTGCCGCCTTTGCTGCCCCTGCCCGGGCGCGCCAGGTCGCGGGCCGCTTGGCTCTGCTTGGCGCTGGGGTTCTTGATCGCCTGGGCCTCGTCGATCACCATTCCCTGCCAGTCGACGCTCTCCAGCAGCTCGCTGTCGCGCTGCAGCAGGCCATAGCTGGTGAGCACAAGATCGACGCCCTTGAGGGCTTTCTTGAGGGCCTCGGGGCTGGATGGCCGGCGCGGGCCGTAGTGCTCCCGCACCGAGAGCTCCGGCGTGAAGCCGTGGGCCTCCCGTTTCCAGTTGGTCAGCACCGAGGTGGGCGCCACCAGCAGCACCGGCCGCTTGAGTTCCTCCTCGGCCTTGAGGTGCTGCAGGAAGGCCAGCAGCTGGATCGTTTTGCCCAGGCCCATGTCGTCGGCCAGGCAGGCGCCCTGATCGAAGCGGTGCAAGAAGGCCAGCCAGCCCAGGCCCCGCTCCTGGTAGGGCCGCAGCTGGCCGGAGAAGCCCGGCGGAGCCGGCAGGGGATCGGGGGCCTTCTGCTGGTGGTATTGCTCCAGCACCGCCTGCAGCCGCGGACCGGCGTCCAAGCGGTGCACCGGTAGCCGGTGGAAGGTGTCGCCGTCGCTGGCGGTGAGCCGCAGGGCATCGTCGAGGCTGAGGCCTGGATCGGCGCCGCAGAAGCGCTCGGCGTTGCGCAGGTCGGCGGGGCGCAGCTCGATCCAGGCGCCCTTGTGCTGCACCAGCGGGCTGCGCTTGGCCTGCAGGCGCTCCAGATCGCGCAGGGTGAGGGTCACCCCGCCGATCATGAATTCCCAGCTGAAGCTGAGCGATTCGCCCAAGGTGAAGCCGCGCGATTTCTCCGGCAGCTCGGCCGTGATCGACAGGCCCAGTCGACTCGCTAGACCTCCTGAGAGGCTGGCGGGCAGCACCACGCCCACGCCCACGTCCCGCAGCTGGGACGCGCCGGTGCGCACCAGCACAAAGGCCTCGGCCGGGGTGAGCTGCATCGCTTCGGGGGTGGCCGAATCGAGGCCCCGTTGAATCGGTTCGAACACCGTCAGGGCGCGGCCCATGCCCTCCAGCAGCAGCTCGCTGGGCTGGGGCACGGCGATCTCGCCCATCTGCAGGCCCCGATCACCGGCGGCCCACACGGCGGCCGCCGGCACCCGCAGGCTCGGGTCGGCCTCAGCCTGCAAGCCGAAGTGCAGCTCCCAGAGCTCCTCGCCCTCGGCGGGGGTGAACAGCTCCAGGCAGGTGCGGGCCGGCTCCACCTTGCCCGCCACGCCCTCGCGCCAGTGGTGGGTGGCGATGCCGAGCCGCTCGAGCTCCTCCTCGCCCAGGTTGAGGCTGCCGTCGCCTTTGCCCAGGGCCTTCTGCCAGGCCGCCAGCAGCGGATCGAGGCCTTCGGCGCCGGGGCTGAAGGCCGCCCGCAGCTGGCCATCCAGCAGCGCCTCCAGCAGGCTGGCCACCCGCAGCCGGCCGCTGCCGGGGCGCCGGCAGGCCAGGGCCGGGTCGCCCAGCGGTCCGGCGGCCAGGGCGCAGGTGGCCACCTGGGGCAGGCCGCTGGCCAGATCTTCCAGGCGGCGGCGGTCGTCTTCGCGGTTGAGCAGCGGCAGCCAGCGGGCCTTGCCGTCGTCGATCTGGGGCAGCCAGCGCCCCCGGGCGATCAGGCTCAGGGCCCAGCGCTGCAGGTGGCTCCACCAGCGCAGTTCATCGGCCATTTCCGGGTGCTCGCCGGCCAGGGGCAGCTGGCTCAGCCATTCGCCCGCGTTGGCCGAATCCAGGGCCCAGCCCTCCACCTGCCAGGGCCACCACTCCAGCTGCTTGGGGATCGGTTCACCGGCCTGCAGCGGCAGACCGCTCCAGCTGCTGGCGTTGGTGCGGCGCCCCTTGGCGGCCTGGCTGCGGCTGGGCAGGCTCAGGGTGGCCCGGGCCGGACGCAGGGCCTCGGTCCAGAGCCCGTTGTCGTCGAGCCAGGTGGCCAGATCGTCTTCGTTGAGGGCCAGGGGGTGCTCGGGGGCCTCCAGCTTGGGCACGGCGGGCGTGGCCACACGCCAGGTGTCAGCCCACAGAAACAGGCGGCCACCCGAACCCTCGGGGGGAAACAGCCAGGTGGCGTGCAGCAGACTCATGAACCCGGCCTCAAGGCCGTCGGGCGGGCAGGAGGCGTGGCGCCAGGCGCTGCGCTGAATGCAGCACCAGGGCGCTGCCGATCAGCGGCAGCCAGAGGGGCAGCCACCCGCGAATCAGCTCCATCATCACAGTTGACAGGCCCATCAGCCCAGTGGACAGGGTTGCGACGAGCTCCAGGGGGCTGCCGAGGCTGCGGATGCCACACACGGCGCCCACCAGACCGGCCTGGAGATGGCTGTCATCGGGGTCGACCCGCTGCAGGTGAAAGGCCAGCAGGCCATAGAAAAAGCCGCAACCGGCCGAGCGCAAGGCGGGATCGAGGGCGGTGCTGAGTTCGGCACCGAGACCGATGGCCAGCAGCTCAAGCAGGCCGGCCACGGCTCCTGCGGCCAGGGCCCAGCCGATTGATTGCAGCCGCAGCTGGGCGCGGGGCTCGCTTTCGGCCACAGACACGGGGATCGGGCGCGGACCAGTGCTGGGCGATCATGCCCTGCTCAGGGTTGTTTTGCTCCGCCATGGCCGGAAATCCCCGCACCGGACTGCCCAACAGCGGCGCCGAGATCCGCGCGGCCTTTCTCGACTTCTACGAGCAGCGGGGCCACAAACCGATGGCCAGCGCCTCACTGATTCCAGACGATCCCACGGTGCTGCTCACCATCGCCGGCATGCTGCCCTTCAAGCCGGTGTTTCTGGGGCAGCAGGCGCCGCCGGCGCCGCGGGCCACCAGCTCTCAGAAGTGCATCCGCACCAACGACATCGAAAACGTGGGCCGCACAGCGCGGCATCACACGTTTTTCGAGATGCTCGGCAACTTCTCCTTCGGCGACTACTTCAAGGAGCAGGCCATCCAGTGGGCCTGGGAGCTGAGCACCGGCGTGTTCGGGCTCTCGCCCAGCAACCTCGTGGTGAGCGTCTTCCGCGAAGACGACGAGGCCGAAGCGATCTGGCGTGACGTGGTGGGCGTGAACCCCAAGCGGATCATCCGCATGGATGAGGCCGACAACTTCTGGGCCTCAGGCCCCACCGGCCCCTGCGGCCCCTGCTCGGAGATCTACTACGACTTCAAGCCCGAGCTCGGCGACGACGGCATCGACCTGGAGGACGACTCCCGTTTCATCGAGTTCTACAACCTGGTGTTCATGCAATACAACCGCGACGCGGAGGGCACCCTCACGCCGCTGGCCAACCGCAACATCGACACCGGCATGGGCCTCGAGCGCATGGCCCAGATCCTGCAGGCGGTGCCGAACAATTACGAAACCGATCTGATCTATCCCCTGATCGAAACGGCGGCGGGATTGGCGGGGGTCGACTACCACGCCCAGGGCGACAAGGGCCAAACCTCGCTCAAGGTGATCGGCGACCACAGCCGCGCCATCACCCAGCTGATCTGCGACGGTGTGACGGCCAGCAATCTCGGCCGTGGCTACATCCTGCGCCGCCTGTTGCGCCGCGTCGTGCGCCACGGACGGCTACTCGGCATCGACAAGCCGTTCCTCACGGCGATGGGCGAGGCGTCGATCGCCTTGATGCAGGAGGCCTACCCCCAGCTCCTGGAGCGCCGCGAGGTGATCCTGGCGGAGCTGGCCCGTGAAGAAGCGCGCTTCCTGGAAACCCTGGAGCGGGGCGAGAAGCTGCTGGCGGATGTGCTGGCCGCCAAGCCCCGCCAGATCTCCGGCGCGCAGGCCTTCGAGCTCTACGACACCTACGGCTTCCCCCTGGAGCTCACCGAAGAGATCGCCGAGGAGCACGGGCTCACGGTGGATCTGGCTGGCTTTGAGGCGGCGATGGAGGCCCAGCGCCAGCGGGCCAAGGCCGCGGCGGTGAGCATCGACCTCACCCTGCAGGAGGCGATTGATCAGGTGGCCGCCGTCGCCGAGGCCACCGCCTTCAAGGGCTACGAGGCCCTGGAGCACCCCAGCTGCGTGCTGGCCCTGGTGGTGAACGGCGAGCCCGCGGAGCGCGCGGTGGCCGGCGACAGCGTGCAGCTGGTGCTCGACGTGACCCCCTTCTATGGCGAGGGCGGCGGTCAGATCGGCGACCGGGGCGTGCTGTCGGGCGATGGGGCCAGCGGCGACGGCGTGATCGTGGCGATCGACGCGGTGTCGCGCAACCGCTCGGTGTTTGTGCACAGCGGCCGGGTGGAGCGCGGCAGCCTGGCCGTGGGCGATCTGGTGAATGCTCAGGTGGACCGGGCCTGCCGCCGCCGCGCCCAGGCCAACCACACGGCCACCCATCTGTTGCAGGCGGCGCTCAAGCAGGTGGTGGATCCGGGCATCGGCCAGGCCGGCTCGCTGGTGGATTTCGATCGCCTGCGCTTCGACTTCCACTGCCCCCGCGCCGTGATGGCCGAGGAACTGGAGGCGATCGAGGTGCTGATCAACGGCTGGATCGCCGAGGCCCACAGCCTGGTGGTGCAGGAGATGGCGATCGAGCAGGCCAAGGCCGCCGGCGCCGTGGCGATGTTCGGCGAGAAGTACGCCGACGTGGTGCGGGTGGTGGATGTGCCCGGCGTGTCGATGGAGCTCTGCGGCGGCACCCACGTGGCCAACACCGCCGAGATCGGCGTGTTCAAGATCGTGGGCGAGAGCGGTGTGGCCGCCGGCATCCGCCGCATCGAGGCGGTGGCCGGCCCGGCGGTGCTGGCTTACCTCAAGGAGCGTGAGGCGGTGGTGAAGCCCCTGGCCGAGCGCTTCAAGGCCCAGCCCGGCGAGATCGTGGAGCGGGTAGGCCAGCTGGCCGAGGAGCTCAAGGCCACGCAAAAAGCCCTGGCGGCAGCATGCGCTGAGCTGGCGGCGGCCAAAGCTTCAGCGCTGGCGGCCCAGGCCGAAGCGGTGGGGGCTGGCGCCGATGGCGTTCCCTTCCAGCTGCTGGTGGCCCGCCTCGATGCTGTGGAGGGAGCCGGCCTGCAGGCGGCAGCCCAGCGGCTGGCGGATCAGCTGGGCGATGGCGCCGCCGTGGTGCTGGGTGGCCTGCCCGATCCCGCTGATCTCGGCAAGGTGATCCTGGTGGCAGCCTTTGGCCCGGCGGTGATCGCCGCCGGGCCAAAGGCTGGTGCCTTCATCGGCGGGCTGGCCAAGGCCTGCGGCGGTGGCGGCGGCGGCCGGCCCAACCTGGCCCAGGCGGGTGGGCGCGATGGGGCAGCCCTGGATGGGGTGCTGGAGCAGGCGCGGGCCGAGCTGCTGGCGGCCCTGGGTTGAGCCTTCGCTGTCCCACCTCGCCAGCCAGCTGGCGAACTGCTCCCGCGGGCTGGCGAGGTGGGACAGCGCGGGAACTCTGGGGGTACATCGCGTTGTGAGGAGCTGCGCCATGGCCAGCACCTTTGTGATTCATGCCCGCCGCGACTGGACCTTCCAGCTGGTGCTGTTGGGCAGTCGCCTTCAGCTGGAGGGTTGGTGCGATGGCGACTCCAGCCGCTGCAGTGCCTGGGTGGATCCCACCCAAACGCCGCATGATGTGGCCGATCAGTTGATGCGCCAGCCAAGCTGTTGTTTGTAAGCGCGGAGGGACCGATGGGCCGGAGTGTGGTCTTGTGGCTGCCCGCTGTGTTGGCCTTGGTACCCCTGCCGGGATCGGCCCAAACCCAGATCCAGCTCTCCTGTGGCGGCGCTGTGGTGGAGGCCCGCGGCAGTGCCGAGTTGAAGCGCCCCACCCAGCGGCTGCGCTTCTCCTTGGCGCTGGAAGCGGAGGAGCCCAGCAGCGATGGGGCCCTCGCCAGCCTGCAACGGCGCTTGGCTGAGGTGCGCCGTCGTCTCCAGGCTCTGCAGGTGAGCGACCTGCAGGTCACCTCACCATCCACCTGGAAACGACCGGCAAGCCGGGGCCTGTCTGAGGTGGTTCAGGCCAGCCTCCAGGTGTCGGGTCAGCTGGCTCCTGCCCAGCTGCAGCCGCTGGTGCGGGAGGTGGGGGGCTTGCCCGGCGTGCGTCTCTCCCCTGTGGCTCCTGAGCCGGATGGGTCCGGCGACCGCTCCGCCCGCCGCCAATTGTTGCGGGCCGCCTATCAGAACGCGCTCCAGCAGGCCCAGGATGTGGCCGCGGCGATGGGGTTGCGGGTGGTTCAGCCCTTGGATGTGCAGCTCGATGGTGGGGAACGACCGGTGCTGCTGCGGGGGATGGCGATGGCTGATGGGGCGGTCCCCCCCTTTGATCCGGCAGAGCTCCCCGCACCCATCGAGCGCCTGAGCCTGCAGGCCCGCTTCTGCGCTCGTTAACTCTGCAGGTAGGTGGTTTGGCGCAGGCTCGCCTCCAGGTGGGCCATCAGGCGCCGGGCGTCGCTGATGCGGAGCTGACCGCGGCCGATCGCCTCTTCGCTGGCCACCCGCAGCCGCTCCAGCAGCAGCTCCGGATTGTGTTCCATCGCCTCCAGCACCTCGGCATTGGTGTCGCCCCGCACCACGTGGTCGAGTTGGTAGCCGCCGCTGGCCTTGAGGCGCAGGTGCACGGCGTTGGTGCTGCCGAACAGGTTGTGCAGGTTGCCCATCACCTCCTGGTAGGCCCCCCCGAGGAACAGGCCGATCCAGTAGGGCTCGCCGGGCCGCAGGCTGTGCAGCTCCAGCAGCGGCTTCACCTGGCCCCGCCCCGAGTTCCCGGCTGGATCGATGAAGCGAGCGATCTTGCCGTCGGAATCGCAGGTGAGGTCGGCGAAGCTGCCCAGCCCCTCCGGCTTTTCGTCGAGCCGGTGGATCGGCAGCACCGGAAACAACTGGTCGATCGCCCAGGTGTCAGGGGCCGAGCGGAACACCGAGAGGTTGGCGTAATAGGTGGAGGCCAGGGCCGCCGGCAGGGCTCGCAGCTCCTCGGGGATCGGGGTGTCCGCCGGTAGGGCGGCCAGGCGTTCGGCGATGGCCTGGCAGCAGGCCCAGGTGAGCTGCTCGGCCAGGCCCCGCTCCGGCAGGCCCAGGTAGCCGAGGCGGAAGGCGGCCAGGGCGTCGTCCTTGAACTTGAGGGCGTCGTTCCAGGCCTCCTGCAGCGCCTCGACGCTGGCCTCCAGCGCGGCCTCAGTCGCCGTGATGGCGGTGTAAGTGTCGCGCAGGTTGCGCAGGATCAGCGCTTCGTCGTTTTGTCGCGGCGGCACAGCTCTGGGCAGGCTGCCGGCGCCGAGCACGTCAAACACCAGCACCGAGAAGTGGCTGGCGATCGCCCGGCCGCTTTCGCTCACCAGGGTTGGCACCGGGATGCCGTGGGGTTCGCAGCACTCCTTCACCGTGGCCACCACGTCGTTGGCGTAGTTCTGCAACGAGTAATTGGTGGAGGCGGCGCTGGCGGTGCGGCTGCCGTCGTAATCGATGCCCAGGCCGCCGCCCACATCCAGGTAACCCATCGGCGCCCCCAGCCGGGTGAGCTCGCCGTAGATCTGGCCGGCTTCCTGCAGGGCGTCCTTGAGCACGGCGATGTCGTTGATCTGGCTGCCAACGTGGAAGTGCAGCAGCCGCAGCTCGCCGAGCAGGTTGGCGGCCCGCAGGGCCTCCACCGTGGCCAGCAGGTCGGGCACCGAGAGCCCGAATTTGGCCCGTTCGCCCACCGAGCTGCCCCAGCGGCCGGTGCTGCGGGCTGAGAGCTTGGCGCGGATGCCGATCAGGGGGGCGGCGCCGAGCTCCTGGCTAGCCGCGATGATCCGCTCCACCTCGTCGGCCTGCTCGATCACCACCACGGGCTGGCGGCCGAGGCGCCTGGCCAGGATCGCCGTTTCGATGTAGCGCTGGTCCTTGTAGCCGTTGCAGATCAACAGCGCTTCGGGGTCGTCGATCAGCGACAGGGCGATCAGCAGCTCCGCCTTGCTGCCGGCCTCGAGGCCGAAATGCCAGCGCTTGCCGCAGGCCACCAGCTCCTCCACCACGTGGCGCTGCTGGTTGCACTTCACCGGAAACACGCCCTGATAGCGCCCGCCGTAGCCGTACTGAGCAATGGCGCGCTCGAAGGCGCCGTGGATCCGCTCCAGCCGGTCTTCGAGGATGTCGTCGAAGCGGATCAGCAGGGGCAGCGACAGGTCGCGCCCCTGCAATTCCTGCACCAGCTCCACCAGATCGAGGGAGCCGCCCCGGTCGCCGCGGGGCTGCACCATCACGTGGCCGCGATCGCTCACGGAGAAGTAGGGGTCACCCCAGCGGTCCAGCCCATAGAGGGCTGCGCTCTCGGCAGCAGTCCAGGTGTCGCTGTTCGACGCGCTCACGGCAGGGGGTGGGTGGGGGCGGTGATCACGGCACCACTGTGCTTGCCAACGGGCAGCCCCGCCGCAGACGATGAGCCGGATTGCTTTTCTTCCATGGCCACCGAACGCTCCTTCATTGCCATCAAGCCCGACGGCGTTCAGCGTGGCCTGGTGGGCGAGATCCTCGGCCGCTTCGAGCGCAAGGGGTTCAAGCTGGTGGGCCTCAAGCAACTCACCCCCAGCCGTGAGCTGGCCGAGGCCCACTACGGCGTGCACCGCGAGCGCCCCTTCTTCGCCGGCCTGGTGGAGTTCATCACCTCCGGCCCCGTGGTGGCGATGGTGTGGGAGGGCGACGGCGTGATCGCCAGCGCCCGCAAGCTCATCGGTGCCACCAAGCCGCTGGAGGCCGAGCCCGGCACCATCCGCGGTGATCTGGCCGTGAACATCGGCCGCAACGTGATCCACGGCTCCGATGCCCCTGAAACCGCTGAATTTGAGATCGGCCTCTGGTTCCAGGCCTCCGAGCTGAGCGATTGGACCCCGGCCGATCAGACCTGGCGCGTCGAGGGCTGAGGCACCCAGGCCGCTAACGCGAGAAACGCCGCCAGCTGAAAGCGTTCAGTTGGCGACTGTTTTCAGCAGTGGCCTCGTCTTCGATCGCGGCCGCCAGCAGCTCGGCGGTGATGGCGGCCAGCAGCACGCCGTTGCGGTGGTGGCCCGTGGCCAGCCACAGCCCGGGAATCGGGCTACTTCCCAGGAGAGGCCCTTCATCGGGGGTGCAGGGGCGGAATCCCCACCAGCGTTCCATCGGCGGCCACTGGGCGGCCTCGGGCAGCAGGCTGGCGATCCCCTGCTGCAGCTGCCGCTGGCCGGTGGGGGTGAGCCCTTCGCTGAACCCCGCCTCGGCCTCACTGGTGGCCCCCACCACCAGCAGTCCGTCCTCCCGCGGCACCAAATAGGTGCCAGGGCCAAAAATCACCCGGCCCAGGGCCTGGCGCGGCCCCTGCAGCGAGAGCATCTGGCCCTTCACCGGCACAACCGGCAGCTCGGGCAACAGCTGGGCACTCCAGGCCCCGCAGGCGAGCACAGCCCGTTGGGCCGGTAGTCGCTGGGCGTCGCCTTCGGCATTGCGCAGGTGCACTGCCAGGAGGGCGCCGGTCTCGTTGCGCTCCAGGCCCAGCACCTCGGTGCCCTCCTGGAAGCGCACCCCCCACTCCACGCAGGCCCGCTCCAGGGCGCGCATCAGTTGGCGGCGGTTGTCGATCTGGCCATCCTGGGCAAACAGCAGTCCGGCTTGCCAGGTGGGGCCAATGCCGGGCACCTCTCGCTCCAGGCTGCCGCGATCCAGGGCTTCACCCCAGGCGGCGGTGGGGTAGGCGTCGCGTTCTGCGGCGCTGGGGAAGGGCACCACGATGCCGCAGGGTCGGAGGCCGCAGCGCAGACCGCTGTCGGTTTCGATCTGCGCCACCCAGGCAGGAATGCGCGCCAGGCTCATCTGGCCAAGGCCCAGCAGGTCGCCGCTGAGCCCTTCGGCGTGAGGCGCCAACATGCCCGCTGCCACGAAGCCCGCAGCTTCACTGCGGCGGCGGCTCAGCACCAGCACCGACTCCCCGCGGCGGGCCAGCTGATGGGCCAGTGCCAGGCCCATCAGGCCGCCACCCAGAATCGTGATCGGTGCTGTCATGGTTGGCCAGGCTCAGGCGGGTGCAACAGCAGCACCGTGTCGCTCCAGGGATGCAGGGAGGGGTCGGCGGTGAGCAGCAGCAGGGGTTCAAGGCGGCTCTGAACCAGCAACAGCTGGTCGAACAGGTCGCTTGGCAGGGCGCTGCTGTCCTGTTGGGCCAGGGCCAGCAGGTGGTTGTTGTCCAGCGGCAGCCAGTGGAAATGCTGGCGGTTCACCTCCTGCTCCAGGCGGGCCAGGTCGACCTGCACGCGGCCCTGGCGTTGCTTGAGGGCCAGTTCCCAGAGGCTCACCTGGCTCACAAACACCTCGGCTCCCGGGGCCTGCACGGCCGCGATCGCCCAGGGGGGCAGGCGCGGATCATCGGCCAGCCACCACAGCAGCACCTGGGTGTCGAGCAGCAGCCGTTTCATCGCTGGCCTGGCAGTGGGTCTTGCAGTGAGGCTGGGGCTGGCGCGTCGAAATCGGCGGCGATGCTGATCGCCTCCCGCATGGCACCTGGGGGCATGGCGGCGCTTGGGCTGGGCTCCCAGGCGCTGAGCCGGGCCACCGGCCGGCCAGCCCGGGCGATCCAGATCTCCTCGCCCTGCTCCACCTGCAGCAGCAGCCGCGAGAGCTGGGTTTTGGCTTCATGCACGTTGACCAGTTGCGGCTGGGGCCGGCGATCAGGGGCCGGTGCGTCTGACGGTGAGCCAGGCGGTGAGAACCCCATGGACGTGTAGAGGCAAGACTTAGTTTTAGCTTAGCTAAGTCATGCGAAGAGGCTGTTGCCTTTCCGCAGAGGCTGCTGCCTGCGCGGAAAGGCAACAGCCTGCGTGGACCAAGTGCTGTCCATGCAGAGAAGCTGACGGGCGCAACACGCACCTCCCCATAGGATCCATCCACGCATCGACCCACGTATCGGGACAGGCCATGGCAGGCGCGGCAGTGGAGACGGCAGTGGAGACATCACGGGAGACAGCGGCGCGAACCGCACCCACGGATGAGCATGGGGGTGCCTGGGAGGCCGTGATCGGTCTGGAGACCCATGTGCAGCTGGGCACCGCCAGCAAGATCTTCAGCGGGGCC
>JBIPLV010000388.1:0-3833 GCA_044369475.1 Cyanobium sp.
GCAGCAGTTTGACGGTGTCGATGTGCACGGCCCGGAAGGCTTCGGGCGATTCGCTCTGGGTGGCGAACACGCCCCCGGGCCGCAAGATGCGGCGGCAGTGCTCAAAGAAGGCGCGGTTGAACAGGCCTTCGGCGGGGCCGGCGGGGTCCGAGCCATCGACGAGTACCACGTCGTAGCTGGCGTCTGGGGCCTTGGCCGCCCAGGCGATGCCATCGCCCACGGTCAGATGAAAGCGCGGGTCGCTCCAGCAGCCCCCGCCGATGCTGGGCAGGTGCTCCTGGCTCCATTGCACCACCAGGCCGTCGATCTCGACCATGTCGAGGTGCTGCACCCCCGCGTGGCGCAGACACTCGCGGGCGGTGCCGCCGTCGCCGCCGCCGATCACCAGCACCCGTTCAATGCGCGCGGCGCCGCACAGGGCCGGATGCACGATCGCCTCGTGGTAATGCCGCTCCTGCCGCTCGGCCGTCATCCAGCAGCCGTCCAGCAGCAGGCCCTTGCCGTAGCGCTCGCTGTCGATGATCGTGACCCGCTGAAACGGCGACTGCTCTTCGGCAATCACCCGGCCGGCCAGGCCGTAGCGCACGCCGTCGTAGATCTCGTCGATCCAGCCGGGGGTGGGTGTGGGTGCAGAGCTCATTTCAGCCATCGATGCGGGTGGGCCAACACCTCAGTTTCCTGCACGCTTGGTGTTGCGCCCGTCACAGGTTCCTCAGAGTGAGCGCAACAACGACTCATAGGCCTTGTGTGACCCCACCCAGAACCAAATAAAAGTGCTGTCCTTCAGCACTCCAACGGCGCGCCAATCGAGATCAACATGGGCTGAGTTGATTGGCAGGTTTGCGTGAACCTTCTTGAATCTCAGCGATGGGTGCGACGGGTGATCTCGCCACAGTTGGTAGGCGCGCCTGATCTGCCAACTCCTCTCAATGGGGGCCTTGATCCAAAGCTCTTGAACTGATCGGTCGTAACCGAGATCACTGCAGCTGGTCGATGGTATCAACCCGCCCAGCCTGAACATCTTGAATGGCTTCGTTGGCCAACCGCTCCAGCAGATTCTGAGAGTCTGCAAAGAGTGCGCTTCAGCGCTCTTCCGATTCCACATTTCCTCAAGGAGGATCGCAGCCAGAACATCCTGCTCCTCCTCAGGAAGAAGAGCAGCAGTGGCAACAGCGGCCGACAAGGCTTGCGTCATTGCTCCCGTGGCAGAATCATCCCTGCTTGCTCTCCTCGGCAACTGAGCTGCCAGCCTGGGCGGGCTCAGCACACTGGATGTTGTGCAAATCCCCAGCCATGGCCCAGCCGCGCTGCGAGCTGTTGCGTCAGGCCCTGGGTTTGGGTGGGGCTGCGCTGGCGGCCGGCGGGCTGGGGGCCAACCCTGCCAGCTCGATCCTGATGCGCTGGCCCGCGGACAGCGGCCCTGGGCGGCCGTGCTGGCCTGTGCTGATTCGTGCGTGGCACCCGAGTGGGTGTTTGACGGGGCCCTGGGGAGCTGTTTGAGGTGCGCAGCGTTGGCAACACCGCCTTTGCCGAGGGCATCGACTCGCTCGAGTACACCGTGTGCGAGCTGGGGGTGCCGTTGATCGCGGTGATGGGTCATCAGGGTTGCGGCGCTGTCACGGATGCACGGTCGGACCGGCCGCTGACCCCAGCGCTGGAGCAGCTGGTCGCCCCGATTCGGGCGTTGCTGGTTCCCGGGGATGACCTGCTGCAGGCGGTGCGGCGCAACGTGAGCCAGACTGCGCGTCAGCTGTGCGAGCGCAGTGATGGCCGCAGCGCCCGGTTGCAGCCCATCAACTCATGATTCAACCGGTCTATTTCGACTTCGCGACGGGCCTGATCACGGTGGTCTGAGCGAATCAGTGCCTGCCAACCATCACGGCCAGTTCGACCACATGGTCGTCAACTTCGTCAGGCTCCCTGAAACGTGCTGCGCTCTATGGTTGCCAGGGAGTGGAACTGTTGTAGTACAGCGTTGGGTAATAGCCGGAATTGAAATTTTTCTGCTCAATCGTTTGATTGATTTCCTGATCCGTGTTGTTTACGTAAAACTGAGACAAAGGCAGGCCGACGTTGTTAATCAAGTCAATTTCAAGACTGCTTGGAGTGTCAGCGCCAAAGATGTTGCCGCTCATGGTGATACGAGTGGCTCCCGGTTGATTTATCAGGCTTGTGTTTTGAAGGCTGAAGCCGATCGCTGCGTCACCTGAATTGTTGATAGTATTGCCTTGAATCGCGATGTTGACACTTGAATTATCGCGAAAGTCAAATGTTAAGCCGTTGTCGCCAATATTTTTTGTTCTTGGAAGCCCAAGTGCCATCACATTGTTGTTGATTATCAAGGCGTGGAGTATGGCGTTGGCGCCAATGTTGAGATCGATGCCGTCGCCGTCCTGGTTGACAACATTGCCAGGAATTGCATTGAGGCGTATCGTATTGTTGGCGATCGTCAGATTCATGGTCGTCGCTGCTGAGCAATTGCCGGAAAAGTCGGCGCTGGCATAAAGATCCCAGACGCTTCCATAGCTTTGTGTGCCCCTACACAGGCCGATTTCAATCGGATCTATGGCGTTCTTTTTCAGGCGATTCGGCGATCCAGCGGCGATAACAGCGACCGCGCCCCTGCCTTGCGCATCAAGAGCAGTGGCATCGATGATCGGATAGACGCCTGGGGAATTATCAAAGGCCGTGTTGTTGGTAATGGTGACGTTCGATGTGCCGCGATTCTGGCCAATGATGATGGCAGTGCCAATATTGCTGTCAGGGCCCATGCGCATCTGCGAAGTGGTGTTGCTGTCAATGATTATTTGGCCTGAAGGATTATTGATTCTGAAGGCTTCATCCAAGGCGCCAACGACCGTATTAGAACTAATAGTTGCGTTGCTGATGTTGTTGAGTCGAATGGCATTGCCACTCAGGCATAGGCCACTCATGTTGCCTGGGGTGCCAAAGGGTGCGCCGTTGTTGCGCTGGTCATAGCTATTTTGGTTGCAAACCGGAGCCGTGCCCGTAGGCAAGCTGCCGTTCTGGGATTGGTAGGTTTGAACCTGTGGATATATGAATGTGTTGTCGCTGATGACCAGGTTGTCAACATTCTGCAGTTGAATTGCAGGCAGGGCATTCGGTGAAACATTGATGGCTCCGAACGCCTGGGCGGTTGTAAGGTCAGTGGGATTGTCGGTGTAAGAGCCAGTGAAGTTGTTGCCGCTGATCAGCACATTGCTGGTGCTGTAGTTGGTGATCGAAACGTTGCTGAAGTTGAAGCCGGAAATTGTGGTGTTGCTGCCAATGCTGATCACGCCGTTGCTGAAGGAGGGCTGCGCGCCGACCGTGGTCCCGAAGATCGGTGTCAGGTTGGCTGAGCCAAACTGAGTTGCCAGTGTCGGGGCATTGCCGCTGGTTGCTAGTTGGGTGCCGACTCCAAGCCGCAGCGTTGGTCGCCCATTCTCAAGAGGCCGCGTAGCCAGGTTCGAGGCAGCGCCACCGCCAACGAGAAGCACATCGTTGCTGCCAGCAGCGGCGAGCATGGCGTCGAGGCTGGCATTGGCGCAGTTGACGTTGGCGGTGCCGGTGTTGGTGGTGGCACCCGTGCATCGCACCACCCAATCCGCGCCACCATTGCCGGGGTTGGTGGCAACGCTGCGTGGCAGATCCTGGTAGACGTTGATCATGCGGATGTCGGTCTCGCGCTGCATTGGCAGGCCGCGCAGGGCCAGGAAGTTGCGCTCGGCCGCAGCGACGGCATCGCCGGCTTTGCCGGCGATGGGTTTGGCGCCATAGCGCACATAACCAGTGGCCTGCAGTTGGAACAGGTTGTCGTAGGACAACGTGGC
>JBIPLV010000390.1:0-3806 GCA_044369475.1 Cyanobium sp.
TGGTGCCCTGGTTGGTCTTTGCCGTTGCTGCTGGGATCAAGTTCTGGCGACTGACTGCCCTGTTCCGCAAGCACCTCCTGGGCTTCCCCTCCAGAACTGAACGCTTGAGGCAGATGCTGGAAAGGATCTGGGCGAGACAGTCCTGATGGCGATCTGAACTACCTCCGCACCGCCTTCCAGATCCACCAGGCAATCACTGCCAGTAGCACCCACGGCACCAGTGCCCGAAAGACCAGCAGAACCAGCAACACCACGAGGCCAGACACGGCAGCGCGCTTGGTGAGCGCCTTCGCCTCATCGGTCATGTAGCGCCAGCGGGGGAGGAGGCTCATCGGTTTAGGGTGCCAGTGTTCAACTCTTGCTGGGGTTGATCCAGTGCTCACAACGGTTGCTGGACGCCACCTGAGCAGGCAACACGACCTGCCAGACCCTGCAAATGCCAGTACTGCCATGGCATCCATTGAAGTTCTGGCAGTTGACGCAGCGAGGGATGACGGACGCCATGTGTGACGGTCGAGCAAGCGTCCATCGTAGACCCTGGGGGTTCAACGCACCCACTGCACAAAGCCAAAACCGAGTTCAGCAAACGAGAATGGGCGAAAGCGACCAGCGCCAGTGACCGACTCCTTTTGGCGTCTCTCAGCTTGTCGAAGGCACGAATTACTACTTGGCCTGAACAAGAGCAACAGCCCTAGAAAGAGTCAGACCCATAACATCATAAATCATAAATCCGTGAAAAAGAATTAACATTCTTGCACGCGCAGAGTTCCCCTTTATCGCGTTGATTGTAGCAGAAAAAACCGAAGAAAACGAAGCGACAAAGTAGTCTATTGGGCGCGGTGGCGCGACACCTTCGCAATCAAGACGGAACAGGGGTCGATTGCTTGCTCTAGCAAATGCATCCAATCGCCAATAGACCCAACCCCAAATCAGGAGTGAATAAGGCAAGAAGAATAGAACTTGCGAGATCAGAAGAAATCGTGAGGTCACGGAGTCAAAAACGAGGATGTTCAGTCCAATCAACTGGATGAACAGACGCAAGAGCACGTAGACGCCCAAGAAATCTAAATACCGTCGCGCCCAAAGCGGCCTATTCTTGCGGAAGAAAAGATAGGCAAGCGGAAAGATAATCAATGGCAGCGAGACATATGCCAGCTTTGTCGCCACAAAGGACTCGAATCCCACGAACAGAGCAATTAGACCGTGAGGATCGGAAAAAGATTTGATATCAGAATAAAAGGAAAGAACCTGGAAACTCAACAAGATGACAACCAAAACAAAGAAGATGATTTCCCATCTGTCTCGAAAATAGCGATAGGGGGAAGAAGGGGTTTTCAAGATACCTCTTGGCAATTGTTGATTGCCTATCAATTATCAACCACCTCCAATAAATCCGCAATCTCGCAATCCAGCACCGTCACGATCTTGGATGCCAAGTCCAGCGACAGCGCCGATGCAGCCTTGTCATCAGTCCTTGCCAGACGCGTGATGGTGGTTGCCGCCACCCCCGCCTGAGTCGCCAACGAGTTCATCGTGATGGGCTTCTCACCCGCCTCAGCACGACGCAAGTTTGCCTTGGCAATCGCCTTGGCGAGGGTCAGTCGAACTTGTTGTGCCATAAGGCGCACAATACCTCAAGCACCTAAGAAGGCAAGTACCGCACCTTGCTAAACGATCTTAGCGCTTGACACTAGGGAAAGGATTTCAGGCAGCAAACCTGAACACCACCTGAACCACGAGAAACCCCGCCAGGGCAGCCACGGCAAGCAAGGAAGGCACACGAGACAAATTCATCACAGCTCCGCCTACAACCTCCTTTCTATTGGAAACCTAAAGGAGTGGGCGTAGCGATACACACAGCAAAACCCATCAGAACATTCCGCAACTCACCAAGCGCCCTCCGACCGCTGACCACTGTCTGAAGCTGGAATTGCAGCGTTCAAAGCAAGAAGCGCAGAGGAGTCTGCCCTCTCAACACCATTCCTGAAACCCACAGAGGCTCTCCTATGCACCCAAGCAATTCGATATCCGCTTCATTCGATACCCGCTTCAGTGAAGACACGCTAAAACTGGTTTCTGAAATCCACCATTACCGCCAGCGCACGAATCAACCCACACCTTCACGTCCATCGTGGCGGACACCATGTGGTGCCACCAACGATGAGTGATGCCCTGCTGTGGCGGGAAGTGGAGGTCACAGGGGAAAATCAAATCCCTGGAGCAGAAACGCCAAGCGATTGACGCTGAACTGCTGGAGACCTTCTCAGATGCGGGACTGCGGATGGGTATTCGTGTTCCTGGTGGTTGGATTCTGCGGTCACGCTCACGAATTTGCTGGGCACGAGGCGCAACGGGATAGGCGAGCGAAACCCAAGGCAACCAAAGATCTAGCAATGTCCAAGTGAAACAGCCTGGCGATGTGCTAACCATCAAGCAGGTGTTCGCCAGCAAGCAAAGAATCAGGCATGAATGTTGTTGACAGCATTTCATCTTTTCGCACTTTTACGCCAACGATGACTTCAGAAGATGCGACGGACTCCCTTCGCCTGGATCCTGGCGACTTCCCCAAGCGCGTTGAACTGGAATTAAGCGAGGAGGTCGTGGAAAAGATCACACGACTAGCGGAGAAGACAGGACGCTCATTCTCCGAGGTGGCGACAGACATCCTCTCCAAGGCACACCCTTTGCTATGGGCATCCAGGACTCACTAGGCGGCGCACAAAGACCGCTTGCCTTTAGGAAACCCCAGCAAATCAGCATCACCATTCCGCAGTCAGCGTACGATTACTTAATGAAGGAAAGTGCCTACGAGGGGCGTTCACTGAGCAATTATGCGTCCTATCTCCTGGAGCGCTCTGCTCAAGAGAACCAAGCAGCGATCTTGACCTGATCAGCGAAGACGCATGAAACGAGAAATACCGTATCAGATACAAAAGACTCGCTGCAGATGAACAATGGGATTGGTACCATCATCCCCCCGCACCTCCCAATGCTCCGTGCTGCCACTTCTGAGGAGGGCTCGGAAATCGTCAGCGTCAATCAAAATGCCGCAGTGCTCTGCAAGAACGACCATCTCCTCGGGGGTGGTTGCGGCATAAAACTCACGCCCCAACTCTGGGTCACCATCCATCCGATACAGGAAGTGATCCAGAGCATCCAGTAGCGGGAGAGAGGAGCAGTCCACCCAGGGTGCTCAAGCGATGAGAAGCATCATCGGCAATAGCGAGACCGCCCATCAAAAAACTTCACAGGAGCAGTGCTAGATGCTGCAATCACAGCACAGAAGCGCACAGATATTGAATCCGGCGCTCAAGACCGCAGCGGGCTCCCTCTTCTTCTTTAAACGCGGATGAAGTGCCCAGAGGTCGTTGTCTGAGAAAGGCATTTGAGACACACCCAAACGCGCAAGGGGCATCTCCCAACAAATCCCCCAACCAACTTTTTCGGCGACCCTGGTTTTAGGTGGATGTCCCTGGACGACCAACCCGCAGAAACCCCAGAACCAGCAAAGGGTCTGGACGAACCAGACCCTTTGAAAACTCTTGAAAAGCGGAGAGGGTGGGATTCGAACCCACGGAAGGTTGCCCTTCAAACGATTTCGAGTCGTTCGCTTTAGACCACTCAGCCACCTCTCCAGGCGACTTAGGCACTGTAGAGACCGACTGGTCGCTCTCAGGCCTGGCGCCAACCGCTGGCTGAACCGGCAGCAGGCCACCAGATCTTGCCAGGCGCCAAGCCTGGAAGCTGACGTTGCTCGGAGGCCCTTGGGCTGAAGCCCAGCCAAAGACCATCCACCCGCTGGGCAG
>JBIPLV010000253.1:0-3794 GCA_044369475.1 Cyanobium sp.
TGAGGGGATTGGGTTCCACCAGCCCACGACGACGCAATTCAGCCAGAAACCCCCGCGCTAGTCGGGCCTCATCGCTGTGGAGCCTGGCCTGATGCAGCATGACCAGAGACCGCAGCAGAACCCAGCTCGCGACCAGCAAAACCAGGGCGACCATGCTGTTGGTGACAAAGAACACTTGAGCGAAGTTGATTTAGGACAGGTGCATGTTGTTCTGGGTCGCCTCGGCAGCGCGTCTGGCTGGCCTGAATGATCGTCAACGGCGTCACAAAGTTGGCCGAGGATCGCCAATCGGAACCTTGATCTGCTACTGGCTCGCCGCAGATGAGTGGCGCCCGAGCTGACAGTTGGCAGATCTCGGTAGCCCATGCCGCAATGGGTCTGGGCCATTGATTAGCGCTTCTGATCAAAGCGATTGCAGGTTCTCGTTGATGGTGACCCAAAAAGGAACCTTTCCTGTTTCTAAACCCTGTAGGGTGGCGCCCACCAGACCGGGTTTTCCCACCATGACCGCGCCACAGAAGCTCACCCGAAGCAGCTGCGACGCTCTCAGCACCCATCTGCGCAACCTGTCTCGCATTCCCCTTCTCACCAATGAGGAAGAGATCACGCTGGCCCGAGCTGTGCAGAGCCTGCGCCGGTTCGACGAGATCAACGAGGAGCTGACCCTTCGCTCAGGCGGGCAGGCACCTTCCCTCGAGGCCTGGGCAGCAGAAGCCGGGCTCAACCCCCTCGAACTGGTACGTGGCCGTCGCCGTGGTCTGCGGGCCAAGCAGCGCATGGTGTCGGCCAACCTGCGACTGGTGGTCACCATTGCCCGCAAATACGCAAGCCGCCAGCTCGAGCTCGAAGACCTGATCCAGGAAGGCAATATCGGCCTGATCAAGGCCGTTGAGAGGTTCGACCCCACCCGTGGTTACAAGTTTTCGACCTATGCCTACTGGTGGATTCGCGAGGGTATTACCCGAGCCATCGCCGACAAGAGCCGCACGATTCGCCTGCCCGTTCATGTGGGTGAGGTGCTCAGCAAATTGCGGCGGGCGCAGCAGACCCTCTGCCAGGAGCTAGGACGCACCCCGACCATCGAGGAGCTGGCCTGCATGACCGGCTTCAAGCCGCTCGACATCGAGGAGTTGCTGTTCCGAGCGCAGCAGCCCGTGAGCCTTGATGCCGGCCAGCAGCACGAGAGTGACGGCAGCAGCCTGATGGATCGCATCCATTGCTCGGCGATCCAGCCAGAGCAACGCCTCGTGGGGCAATTGTTCAGCAATGATCTCGAGCGACTGCTGCATGAACTGCCAGAACAGGAAGCAGAGTTGTTGCGTCTGCGCTACGGCATGAATGGTGTCGAACCGCAGAACCTCAGTGCCGTGGCCCGCAGCATGGGTGTCACCCGCGACACGGCCCGTGGCATTGAGCGACGTGCCCTTGCTGCAGTGCGGGATCTTTCACACAGGGTTGTTGACTACATCAAAGAAGCCTGAGCTCAACTGAGCCATCCTTCCGGTTGATGATGACCGGTTGATGATGAAGTGGGGCGACAGCAGTCTGCAGCAGTTCTCGTTGCCCCAGGGTCTTGACAAACTGTTGTCCAGTCACTGTTAACGTCTGGCCTTCGCTCGGTTCATATCGACGTGCATGAACTGATCACTCACTTCTTGTGCCGTGGCGAGGGGAGCCCTGCAATCAGTCCGTCAGGCTTCCGAACAGGTTGCGGTTTCACTCGCCTGACTTGTCGTGATGAAACTTCCAAATTACGACGCGTCTAGATGACTGAGGCGTGGACACGCTTGGGGCAGAACCGAATTTTCTGGATCCAGGGCAATGCTGCGGAGCTGCAGCGAGCCCTTGCTGCTCATTCGTCGTACGCGCATCGCTTTCAGCAGCTGCTGAGTGACTGGTTCGAACCCCGTTCATTGAGGTTGTGGGGCGCCTGGGTGATCACGATGTCTTATCACGACAATTGTCAAGCCTGCATGTGTGCTGACCCAACAGGTTGAGGCCTCTTTCTAGCTTTTATGGGCAGTGACCGAGGTTTTTCCATCAGCAGATGATGTTGATTCAGCCAGTCATCGTGTAGACGATCATCGGTTCTGGAGTCGCCGTGATTGGTGCTGATGTTGTTGCGGTCTGATCTTCGTTCATTGATTCGCGCTGGCGGCTATTGCCGTCCTCAATCCCTTTACTTGTTTCCCTTACCCTGCTGCTGTACACCATGAAGACAAGGCATCGTGTTCTGGCTCTGATCAGTGGGGCAATGGCCTCATCATTTGTGTTAACAGGTTGTCTGGGCAATCCCCCGAGTCGCAATGCAAGCCATGGGACTGACCCCATTGCGGTGAATGCTCAAGCTGCTTCCAGGCTCGAGACCAGGTCCGTCAGTCTTGGCTTTGTCCCAATTCTTGAAGCAGCCCCGTTGGTGATCGGCGTCGAAAAGGGCTTTTTTGCCAGGCATGGGCTCGATGTGAAGCTCTCCAAGCAGTCGAGCTGGTCGACTGCCCGAGACAACGTTGTGCTGGGAAGCGATGGCGGTGGGATCGATGGTGGACAGTGGCAACTGCCCATGCCACAGATGATCACCGAGGGAGCCATTACCAATGGTAAAAAGGTGCCCATGGTTGTCCTGGCCATGCTGATGAGTCAGGGCAATGGCATTGCTGCGGCCAATTCAGTCAAGGATGGCAATCTGTCGCTGGAACTCAAGAAGACCTCGCCAGGATTCTTCCAGGCATTCAGCCAGAAGGAGGGTCGCAAGTTCCGTGCCTCCTACAGCTTCCCTCGGGCCAATCAGGACATGTGGGTCCGTTATTGGCTAGCGGCCAATGGTGTCAACCCCAACAAAGACGTCGAATTGTTGACCGTCCCGGCGCCTGAAACCCTGCAAGGGATGAGGAATGGAACCATGGAGGCCTTCTCCACCGGCGACCCCTGGCCTTCGCGTATCGACAAGCAGGGCTTGGGTTATGTCGCCGCCACCACGGCCCAGATCTGGAAAGTCCACCCTGAGGAATACCTGGCAATTCGCAGCGACTGGGTCAACAAACATCCCAAGGCCACTGTGGCGCTGTTGAAGGGATTAATCGAGGCTCAACAATGGCTCGACAAGCCAGAACATAAGGCTGAGGCCGCAGAGATCCTGAGTACACGCCAGTGGTTCAACGTACCGGCCAACCTGCTGGAGCAATCCCTCAAAGGTCAGTACAAAATCGGGGCCAAGGCCACGGTTGAATCTGACCCCAAGATGGGACCCCTGTATTGGAGTAGTGACCGTGGGGTGATCTCGTATCCCTACAAAAGTTTGACGCTCTGGTTCCTGGTGGAGTCGCTTCGCTGGAAGTTTTACCCCGGCGTTGTTGACACAATCCAGCAGGCAAAGGCCCTCAACGACAGGGTGGTGCGCGATGACCTTTGGCTTCAGGCAGCGCGCGAGTTGGGCTTGCCGGCAAAGGACATTCCTGCCTCTTCCAGTCGTGGGAGAGAGGTCTTCTTTGACGGCACTGTGTATGACCCATCCAACCCGCAGGTTTATCTGAATAGCCTGAAGATCAAGGGTTAAGAGCCGATTGGGTCCTTCAAGGACGAATCGTGAGAGATCCCCATCTGTACTGATCTCCCATCTATCGTTCCAACCACACATCTTTGCTACTGTCTCCAGCTCAGAACCATGACGAACACACCCGCTTCCAGCTTCGATTTTGCTCACTGGTGGAAGCTCAAGCGCAAATTCATTCTTCCTCCGATCTTCGGAATTGGTGGTTTTCTGTTGTTCTGGCAGCTCAGTGCCAGCCTTGGCTTGA
>JBIPLV010000163.1:0-3793 GCA_044369475.1 Cyanobium sp.
GCTGGGCCTGGTGCGGGGTGTCGTCGGGGCCGCATTCGATCAGCACCAGGGGCTGGCTGAGCTGACGGGCCAGCCGTTCGAGCAGCTGATAGACCGGCCAGGGGTCGAGCTTGGTGAGCATCGACAGACGGCCGAGCCACAGCAGCACATGGGCTTCGGGGGCAATGCCCAGGGCAGCCCGCGCCTGGTCACGGCTGGGCAGTGCGGCGACCAGCTCTGCCGCCGGGATCGGCAGAGGAATCACCGGCAGTTGCGGCCTTGAGGCCTGCAGCAGGCGCTGGTCACCGCCGCAGCGGCTCAACAGCTGCTGTTCGCGGTCGAGGATCAGCGCCTCGACCACGGCTTTGCCGGCGCTGCTGCTGCAGATCAACGCATCCCAGGGCGCCAGGGGTTCGCTGACCAGCTCCTGGATCTGGGCCACCGCCGCGGGGGTGCAGATCGTGTGAATCTGGCCGATCAGCGAAAACGCCGCCGAGCCGGCGGGCAACCGCCACTGGGCCCAGCGGCCGATCGATGCATCGGCCAGAAACAACCCACCCACGGCCTGCAGTGGGGTTGGATCGGTGAAGGGCAGACCCCGCACCGGCCCGGTGTGGCCGGCCTCGCGCAACAGGGCGGCATAGGGCTCCACCTGGGCAGGCTGGGCCAGCATCAGGGTGATCGCCTCGCTGGCGGCAGCCTGGCCCCACAGCCGCAACAGCTGCTGACCTGCCCAGCGGCGGCCGTTGAGCGGACCGCCACCGGGCAAGAGGTCACCACTCACAATCAGGGCCGGAAGCGCACTCATACAGCCCTGCCACGAGCAGTGGGATCATGACGCCAAGCCGCTGCGGCCGTCATCGAGCTGTACTGCACCTACTTTGACCACAATTACCTGCGCAAGGGTCTGGCCCTCTACCTGAGCCTGCGGCGGCACTCGCGGCCGCAGCGGGCGGTGCTGGCGGTGCTGGCCCTGAGCGAGCGGTGCGAACAGGTGCTGCAGCGGCTGGCCCTGCCCGATCTGGTGGTGATCCCGCTGGCTGCGCTCGAAGCGACCGAACCGCGGTTGCTGGCGGCCAAGGCCAACCGTTCCACGGTCGAGTACTACTTCACCTTGACCCCTTGGCTAATTCAGGCAGCCCTGCGGGCCGTGCCCGGTGCCCAGCGGGCCACCTACCTGGACAGCGACCTGTACTTTTTTGCCTCGCCGGCCCCGTTGTGGCGCGAGGTGGGCCAAGCGCCCATGGTGGTTGTGGAGCACCGTTTTTCGCCGGGCTATGCCGACAAGATCCGCTATGGCCGCTTCAACGTGGGCTGGAACACGTTTGACCGCAGCCCAGTAGCCCAGCAGGCCCTGCACTGGTGGGCCGAGCGCTGCCTCGAGTGGTGCTACGACCGCATCGAGGGCGACAAATTTGCCGACCAGGGCTACCTGACGCCGCTGGCACGCCAGTTTGCCGGCGTGCACGTGCTGCAGTACCCGGGCATCAACCTGGCCGAGTACAACCTCGACAACCTGCAGCTCAGCTTTGCAAGCGGCGGGGCGCCTCAGGCCAATGGCCTGCCGGTGATCTATTGGCACATGCACTGCCTGTTTGAGCAGGCCGACGGCAGCTTCAAAGCGGTGATGCGGCCCGATCTGCTGCAACAGCCTGTGGTGAACTGGGCCTACCAGCACTACGTGGAGCGGTTGGTTCAGCTCAACGGCCGGCTGGAACGCCTCGGCCTGCCGATCGACCGCGGCAATGCCCGCTACCCCCATGTCTGAGCCCATTCCCCAATGCAACCCGGCGGCGCTGGTGGCGGCGCTGCGGCCCCAGATCGACGCCGCTATCGCGCGGGTGCTCGACGGCGGGCCATACATCCTGGGCCCCGAAGTCGAGGCCTTTGAAACCAGCTGGGCGGCCTGGTGCGACACAGGTCAGGCGGTCGGCTGTGCCAACGGCACCGATGCGCTCGAGCTCATCTTGCGGGCACTGGACCTGCCGGCCGGGTCGCGGGTGTTGGCCCCCAGCCATACGGCCGTGGCCACGATCGCAGCGATCGTGCGGGCCGGCCACCGGCCCATGCTGGCCGATGTGGAGCCCCACAGCTACTGCCTGGACCCGGCCAGCGCGTCCCGTTGCTTTGAGGCGGCCGCTGCTGCGGGCGACCCGGTGCACGCCCTGATCGCCGTGCACCTCTACGGGCAGCCGGCCGACCTGGATGCCCTGGGGTCTTTGTGCCAGATCCACAACATCCCCCTGATCGAAGACGGCAGCCAGGCCCATGGCGCCCGCTGGCGCGGCCGGCGGGTGGGCAGCTGGGGGGTGGCCTCCGGCTTCAGCCTGTACCCCACCAAAAACCTGGGCGCGCTGGGCGATGCGGGAGTGATCACCACCGACGACCCCCAGCTGGCCGCCCGGCTGAAGCGGCTGCGCCAGTACGGCTGGGCCCAGCCAGCCATCAGCACCGAGCCAGGGGTCAACAGCCGGCTTGACCCACTGCAGGCGGCGATCCTGCAGGTCAAGCTGCCCCATCTGGAGGCCCACAACGCCCAGCGCCAGGCGGTGGCGGCGGTGTACCGCCAGCAGCTCGCCGGCCAGGCCGACGTGGTGCTGCCGCCCGCCGCCGACACACGGGCCGAACCGGTGTACCACCAGTTTGTGGTGCAGTTGCCAGCCGAGCGGCGCGACGCGGTGCGGGCACACCTGACGGCGCAGGGCATCGGCACCCTGCTGCACTACCCCCAGGCCGCCCACCAGATGCCCGCTTACCTCGGCCAAAGCTGGGTGGGACTCGATCCAGTGGGACTGGGCGTGACCGATGCACTACTGCCGCGCATTGTGTCACTACCCATGGGGCCGCACCTGAGCCTGGAGCAGGCGGCTCAGGTGGCGCAGCAGTTGCTGCTGACGCTCAAGGGCTGAACCCGTCGTTCAAGGCAAGACTTTCTCTACCAGGGCAATCAGCCTTTGTTCAGCAGTGAGCAGGACAGCCGCCTCAGACCGCCCACACCTCAGCCAGATCCAGCTGGAGACCCGGCAGCACGTTGCCCGCATCCAACTGGGTGGCTGGTTCCAGGCGTTGCGGCACTGCTGCACCGGCCTGCCAGATCTCGACGGCCTGCTGTTCAGGAAACAGCAGCCAGCCCAACTGGGCACCATTGGCGCTGTACGCCGACATTTTGCGGCGCAAGGCTGCTGCCCCGCGCGGTCCCTGATCGCTGGGGCTGACCAGCTCCACCACCAGATCAGGGCATAACGGCGGAAAGGTGCGTCGTTGATCAGGCGTGAGCGCTTGCCAACGTTCAAGCCGCACCACAGCTGCATCAGGACTCAGCACTGACCCATCGGGCAAGCGAAAGCCGGTAGAGCTGTCAAACAACATCACTTCGAGGCCTGCTGTGCGTGCTGCTTGCCAAAGCAGCGCGGCCAGCACCTGATTGCGGGCGCCAGTTTCACCGCCGGTGGGGGTCATGCTGCGCAGCTTGCCATGGGCATCCAGCTCGAGCACGGCATCAGGATTGGCCTCACACACCAGAGCAAACTGCTCTGGTGTGAGCTGCAGGTTGGCTGGCAGCAACAACTGGGACTCAAGAGCGGCAACGGCTTGCATCTTGCGCAGCTGCAACGGCCAACTCAACGCTAACCGAGTTAGAACACAACCGATGCTGATGCAAGCCCATGGGCACTGTGTTGGCTGCGCAGCAAAAAGCCATGGTCGTGGCGCGCACTCCAGCGGTACTGGCCGGTCTCGAGGTCAAGAATCGACCAATGGTCTTCGGGGACCAGCCAGTGCAGCACAGGCACAAAGCCAGCCTGGGCCAGGCGCG
>JBIPLV010000059.1:0-13090 GCA_044369475.1 Cyanobium sp.
GTGTGGCATATCCCTTGAAGAGAGTCGTTGCGAATCACACGCTCCGATGGACAGCAACCAATCGCGCTCTCCGATGAGGGCGCCAAAATCCTGCTGCCAACCTGATGGGATGGTGGCAACGGACTTCGGCGAGCGGCAGATCGATGAGCAGCAGCAGCCAAGGATGCCGTGCTGGCTGAAGCATGAACAAGGAGAGGATTGCTAAGAGATCTGTCACCCGGCCGCGCTGGTCAGCCCAGCTCGCCTATCACCATCCCCAAGCCTGGAGCTGACCATGGGCTTTTTTGTGCAGCTGACCGAGGCGATCACCACGCGCCAGTCGCTGCTGGTGACCGGGCTGGACCCCAACCCGGAGATGCTGCAGAGCTGGGCTGCCCGCCGCGGCCTCGCTGGACGCTCCTTTCTCAGCCAGGCCCGCCACTGGATCAAGGCGGTGATTGAGGCCACCGCACCCCATGTGTGCGCCTACAAGCCCAGCCTCGGCTTCTACCAGGCCCTGGGGCCGGTGGGCTTGGAGCTGCTGCTGGAGGTGCGCGACCTGGTGCCCCGCGATCTGCCCCTGATCGTCGACACCAAGCACGGCGATCTCAACTCCTCCTCGGCCCTGGCCCACTACCTGTTCAAGGAGCTCGGGGCCGATGCGGTCACCCTGTCGCCCCTGGCCGGTCAGGACATCGCCGCCCCGTTCCTGCTCTACCCGGGCAAGGCCGTGGTGATGACCTGCCACAGCTCCAACCAGGCGGCCCGGGTGATTCAGCACCACCCCAATGAAGCCGAGCCGCTCTATGTGCGGATCGTGCGCGAAACCCAGCTCTGGGCCACCCCCGACCAGCTGCTGCTGGAGGTGGGCACCAGCGATCCGGAGATTCTGGCGCGGGTGCGGGCCGAGGCCCCGGAGCGTTTCCTGATCCTGCGCAGCCTCTGGGGGGAAGAGGAGAAGCTCGAGGCGCTGCTGCAGGCCGGTCTGAGCGACGCCGCCGATGGGCTGCTGCTGCCCCTACCCCAAAACCTGCTGGTCGAAGACGACATCGGCCCCCGTGCCGAGGCTCTCAAACACCAGATCTCGGCCCGGCGGGAGCAATGGCTGGCGAACCGCGAGCAACGAGACGGCGACACCTGCGCCCTCTGGCTGCCGGAGGGGGAAGCGGCAGCCGACCCGCTCGAAAGCCTGATCATCGACCTGTTCGACATCGGCTGCCTGCTGTTTGGCGACTACGTGCAGGCCTCAGGAGCCGTTTTCAACTACTACGTCGACCTACGCCAGATCATCTCCGACCCCAATCTGTTCCACCGGGTGTTGCACGCCTACGCCGAGCTGTTGCGAGGACTCGACTTCGACCGCATCGCCGGCATCCCCTATGGCTCCCTGCCCACCGCCACCGGCCTGTCGCTGCAACTGCACAAGCCGCTGATCTACCCGCGCAAGGAGGTGAAGGCCCATGGGGCCCGCCGCCTGATCGAAGGGGATTTCGAAGAGGGCGACCGAGTGGTGGTGGTCGACGACATCCTGATCACCGGCGGCAGCGTGCTGGAGGGCATCGCCAAGCTCGAGAGCTCTGGCCTGGTGGTGGAAGACGTGGTGGTGTTCATCGATCACGGCGGCGACCACGACCGCCAGGCCAGGGAGCGCCTAGCTGAGGCCGGTTACCGCAGCCATGCCGTGCTGGATATCGAGCGGATCACCCGGGTGCTGCATGCGGCGGGCCGGCTGAGCGATGCCCAGGCCGCCACACTGCACCACGGCCAACCATGACCCCAACTCTGCTAGCCCAGGCCTCGGGCCTTGCCGCGGTGCCCCTCGAAGGCCAGGTGTTGTTCATCGGGGCGCTGTTTCTGGGCACCCTGGCGATCAGCCGCTTCTCCGTGAAGGTGGGCATTCCGGCCATCCTCGGGGTGCTGCTGTTGGGGTTGGCGATCAACATCAACTACCTCAACATCAACCATCAACAGGCGGAGAACCTGCACGTGTTCTCCCTGGCGCTGCTGTTGTTTTACGCCGGGCTGAAAACCGACATCCAGGCGATCCGGGGCTTTCTGACGTACGGCCTCGCCCTGGCGGTGGGGGGCGTGATCCTGGCCACCACGCTGCTGGGGGGCCTGATCTGGCTGCTCTCCTCCGCCGGAGGAAGCGCCATAGCCCCAGGCCTGAGCGACGCGATGCCGCTGGGGGCAGCCCTACTGATCGCAGCCTGCCTGGGCTCCACCGATGCCGGGGCCACCATCAGCGTGTTGAGTTCGGTGCGTCGCCTGGTGCCGGATCGTCTCAAGTACCTGCTGGAGTTCGAATCGTCTGTTAACGATCCCACCGCCCTGCTGCTGTTCGGGCTGATTGTGGGCCTATTCAGCACCTCCCAGGGCGGTCTGAACATCGACCAGTCCACTCCAGCTGCTGTAGTCATCCAAGGCATCGGGCAATTTGTGCAGCAGGTGGGCGCCGGCCTGATCCTTGGCGTTCTGTTTGGCTACGTGGCCAAATTTGTGATCGATCACCTGGCTCGCGACAAATCCCAGCTGCTGATCGTGGCGATATCGATTGCTTTGGTTGATTACGGCACCACCCAGTTCCTGGGCGGATCAGGCTTCATCGCGGTGTACATCACCGGACTGATGATGACCAACATCCGCTATCGCCAGGCCGACATCAATCACGAAACGATTCAGGACGTGCTGCTTCCCTTCAACACCATGGCAGAGATCTGCATCTTTCTGATCTTTGGCCTGCTGGTCAATCCCGCCACCCTGATCCCCGCCTTGCCTGTGGGCCTCATCACCGCCGCCGGGTTGATGCTGGTGGTGCGCCCCATCAGCGTGCTGGTCTTCCAGCCGCTGTCTCCCTTCCGTTGGTCCGACAGCGTGCTGGTGTCGTGGTGTGGCCTGCGCGGAGCGGTTCCGCTGGCCCTCTCCTACAGCGCCGTCAATCAGATCCGCCAGCTGCGTGGCATCAATCCTGAAACGGTCACGAGCCTGGTGCACAACGCCCAGAGCATCGTCTTTATTGTGGTGCTGGTGAACCTTCTCGCACAAGGGCTCACCCTGCCCTGGTTGTGCCGCCGGCTCCGTCTGATGGCACCCCCCACCACCTGATCTCCACCACGCCGTAAGGTAGAGAGGCGTCTTTGCAACTCCTTGACGCAACCCGTGCGATGAGCAGTAGCCAGGGACTCACCATCGGGGAACTCGAAGCCAACTACTCGCTCTACTGCAAAGCCCTGCGGCTGTTGCTCAAGGAAGGTAAAACCGTGGCCGCCATTCAGCGCACGGTGTGCTGGAGCCGGCTTGAGCAATTACACATCTGCCTGCCAAGCCGCTACAAAGCGCCCGACTACCTCTGTGTGGTGCTAAAACGCGACCTGGGCTGATTCGCCTGATTCGCCAGCGCATTCGCTGCGGCGCCGATGAAATCGATCTCGGATCCCTTTCTGCGCCGACCGGTGCTCACCCTGGTGGTGAGCCTGTTGGTGCTGCTGGGCGGCTTGGTGAGCCTGCCCACCCTGCAAGTGGAAAACCTGCCGCCGATTGCGCCCGGGCGGGTGACGGTGCGGGCCAGCTATCCCGGCGCCGGGCCGGAGGTGGTGGAACAGGGCGTGACCGCCCTGCTCGAGAAGCAATTCAACGGACTGGAGCGGCTCGACAGCATCCGCTCCACCAGCTCCGCCAACGGCAGCTCCATCACCCTGGGATTTGAGGGCGGTGACCCCGAACTCAACCAGATCAACACCCAGAACGAAGCGGCAGTGGTGACCCGCCAACTGCCGGCGCAGGTGGCCCGCTTTGGGGTGCAGGTGCGGCGCAGCTCCGACGACCTGCTGATGGTGCTGAGCTTCAGTGCCGATCCGGCCCGCTACAGCGACACCTTTCTGAGCGGTTGGCTCGATCAGGTGGTGAAGGAGCGGCTGCAGCGGGTGCCTGGGGTGGGGAACGTCACCCTCTCCGGCGGCAACAGCCTGGCCTTCCGCCTCTGGCTCGACCCAGCGCGACTGGAGGAGAGGGGTCTGACGATTGCCGAGGTGCGCACGGCCCTCCAGCAGCAGAACGTGCTGGCGGCCCTCGGCCAAACCGGGGAGGCGCCAGCCCCGACCGGCCAGGAGATCACCCTGCCCTTGCGGATGGAAGGGCGCCTGCGCAGCACGGCGGAGTTTGAGCAGCTGGTGGTGGCCCGCAGCGCCAACGGGGGCGTCACCCTGCTGCGCGATGTGGGCCGGGTGAACCTCGGCAGCGAGACCTACGACACGATCGCCACCAACCTCCAAGGCAGGCCCACGGTGGCCGTGGTGATCTACCAGCGCGATGGCAGCAATGCGATTGCCGTGAGCGAGGCGGTGAATGCCGCCCTCGAGGAGCTGGCGCCCCAGTTTCCTCCGGGGGTGGATCAGCAACTGATCGTGGATGAAGCCGACTTCGTGCGCGGCAGCATCCAGGGCACCCTCGACAGCCTGCGGGATGCGGTGCTGCTCGTGTTTGTGGTGCTGCTGCTCGGCTTGGGCAACAGCAGGCTCGCCTTGATCACCGCCGCTGCGGTGCCCGTTGCCCTGATCGGCTCGCTGAGCGTGCTGAAACTGGCGGGGCAATCGCTCAACACCCTCACCCTGTTTGGTCTTGTGCTGGCCTCTGGGCTGGTGGTGGACGACGCCATCGTGGTGAGCGAAGACATCGGCCGGCGGCTGGAGACCGGCAAGCCCCCCCTGCAGGCGGCACGGGAAGCCATGGCCGAACTGGGGGGAGCCGTGGTGGCCACCTCGCTGGCCCTGGTGGTGGTGTTCATCCCGGTGCTGGGGCTGGGCGGCAGCCTCGGCCGCCTCTATGCCCCGATCGCCATCACGATCAGCGGCGCCATCGCCTTCTCCACCCTCAACGCCCTGAGCTTCACCCCAGTGGCCGGCAGCCGGCTGTTGGGCCCGCAGCAACGGGAACCGGCCTGGTTGCTGCGCTGGATCGATCCACCCCGCCGCTGGCTCGAAGGCCTGGAAACTCCCTACGGCCGCTGGCTGGAATGGGCGATGGCGCGGCGGCGTCTGGTGGTAGCCCTGCTGCTGGCGGGCCTGCTGCTCACCGGCAGCGCCCTGCAGGCCCTGCCCAAAGCCTTCATCCCCCAGGAAGACAACGGTCAACTGCGGGGGGTGGTGATCCTGGCCGATGGCCTGGGGCTGCAGCAGACCCAGCGGGTGCTCGACCAGGTGCGCCAGGTGGTGGCCGAGGAGCCCCTAATCACCCGCGCCAATTTCTACGCGGGGCGCTCCTTCGGCGACAGCAGCCCCAACAAGGGCAACTTCTTCCTGCGCCTGGCGCCAATCGAGCAGCGCCGCAGCGCCGAGGCATCGACTCGGGCCGTGGGAGAACGACTCAAGGGCGAGTTGCGCAGCCGCATCACCGGTGCAGTGGTGCAACTTAGCGAGGCCCCCTCCGTGCGGGGTTTCAGTTCAGAAGGGGGGCTCGAGCTTGAGCTGCTGGACAACAGCAACGGTCAACTCAGCCTGCCTGAATTCGAGCAACAAGCCCAGGCCTTCATCCGCGCCGCCCAAGCCACCAATCGCTTTGAACGGGTTTCAACCCGCTTCACCGCCGGTGCCCCCCTGGTGCAGCTGGTGCCCGACCGGCTGGAGATGGCCTCCCTCGGCGTGGATCTGAGCACCGTGGTCGACACCCTCGGGGCCAGCTTCGGTAGCGACTACGTCAACGACAGCTTCGAGAGCGATCAGGTGCGCAAGGTGATCGTGCAGCTCGATGGCCAGGCACGGCGCAGCGCCGAGGATGTGCTGGCCCTGCAGGTGAAAAACCGCGAGGGCCAGCTGATTCCCCTGGCCCAGCTGGTGCGCATCGAGCCGGGCAGCGGCCCCACCTCGATCAACCACACACGGCTGGTGCGCTCCATCAGCATCCGGGCCCTGCCCCGCCCTGGCGTGAGCAGTGGCCAAGCCATGGCCACCCTGGAGCAGGTGCAGCGGCAGGTCGGCGGCGGCACCGAATTGGAATGGGCCGGCCTGGCACGGGAAGAATCGCGCGCCGCTGGCGGCAACATTCGGGTGTTTGCCTTGGCAATCCTGGTGATGGTGCTGGTGCTAGCAGCCCTCTACGACAACTTCGCCGACCCCTTCATCATCTTGGTGACCGTGCCTCTGGCCATGTTGGGAGCGGTCGGCGGCCTCATGCTGCGGGGCCTGCCCCTGGACGTTTATGGCCAGATGGGCCTGTTGATGCTGGTGAGCCTTACCGCCAAGAACGCCATCCTGATCGTGGAATTCGCCAACCAGCGCATGGCAGAAGGCCTAGAGCTAGACACGGCGATCCGGGGCGCCGCCATCGCCCGCCTAAGGCCGATCCTGCTCACCGCACTCGCCGCCCTTGCAGGAGGCATACCCCTACTCTTCGCCAATGGCTTCGGCTCAGGCGGCAGGGTGAGCATCGGCACGGTGGTGTTCTTTGGGTTGCTGGTGTCTACCTTCCTGGGACTGTTTGTTGTTCCCGTGATGTATCGCATCATCAAGGGCTGGGAGCGGGGCAACCCTAAGGCTGCTGGCTTTCCTGCACCGTAAGGCGGCTGATCAACACCCCCATCACCGCAGCCACGTAGAAGGTGCCAGCGGTGGCGATCGCCACGCTCACCATCTGGGCCTGGGGGGTCTGGGGGGTCACATCGCCATAGCCCATGGTGGTGAGGCTGACAAAGGCGAAATAATTGAGCCGCACGAAATTCAGGCCCCACACCGGGCTGCTGTGGCCCAGATCCTGTGCCGTCAGGCTCACGTTGCTGAAGCTGCTCGGATCGATCGTCTCGAGGGCACAACAGAGCAACCCGGCTGCTAGCCCGAGCATCAGGTACCCCGCGAGGGCGCCCTGCAGCACCGCATCCGACACCCGCCGCTCCTGGGCCAGGCTCCGGATCAAGCGTATGGCGCTCCAACCACTGAATAGGGCCCAGAGGGCAATCACGGGGATGCCGGTGCTGCGCAGCTCCAGCGGGGTGAGATACCAGAGCACGCCCACCGCGATGGCGGCCACCCCAAGCCCCTTGAAGAGCCGACGCGGCACCGTGCCGAACTGGAGGCTGGCGCTGGGATTGCCCAGGCCCCGGATCATCACCAGGGCCATCAGCAGATAGCCCAGCGAGGAGAAACGATTCCAGGGTTGGGGCAGGGTGAAGCTGACCAGCAACAGCAGGCAGATGCTCAGCAGCTGGGCGTAGCTGTGCGGCATCGCCACCTCCAAGATTAGTCAGTCGAAACCCAGCAGGTCGAAGATCTCGCGATCCTTGAGGGATTCGGCCTCCAGGGGCTCAACGTCGTCGAGCATCCGCTGGGCCAGGTTTAGATACTCCTGCTGCACCGCCTCCACCTCGGGAGTGGGCTCCATCTCGAAAATGGTGCACTTCTTCAGACGGGATTTGCGAATCGCATCCACGGTCTTGAAATGGGCCATGGTGCGCAGGCCTGTGCGGGCATTGAACTTGTCAATTTCGTCGGTCTCCTCGGAGCGGTTGGCGATCACACCACCAAGACGCACCTTGTAATTCTTGGCCTTGGCATTGATGGCCTGCATGATCCGGTTCATCGCAAAGATGGAGTCGAAATCGTTGGCCGTCACGATCAGGCAGTAGTGGGCGTGCTGAAGCGGCGCCGCAAAGCCACCGCACACCACATCTCCCAACACATCAAAGATCACCACATCGGTGTCTTCGAGCAGGTGGTGCTCTTTGAGTAGTTTCACGGTCTGGCCCGTGACATAGCCACCACAACCGGTCCCCGCCGGCGGGCCACCAGACTCCACACACATCACCCCGTTGTAACCCTCAAACACGAAGTCTTCAGGCCGCAGTTCCTCGGTATGAAAATCAACGGTTTCAAGGATGTCGATCACGGTGGGCACCATCTTCTTGGTGAGCGTGAAGGTGCTGTCATGTTTGGGATCGCAGCCGATCTGCAGCACCCGCTTGCCCAGCTTCGAGAAGGCTGCCGACAGGTTGGACGACGTGGTCGATTTGCCGATGCCGCCTTTGCCATACACGGCCAGGACCAGGGCTCCCTCTTCGATCGCCATCGCGGCGTCTTGATGCACCTGCACACTGCCCTCACCGTCGGGGCGTGAGAGCTGGGGAGGCGTCAGTGTGGTCGTCATGCTAGAGGGAAGCGCCAGGTCAACCCCAACGCAAGGAACAGGCTTCAGCCATCCAAACGCTGTCGGGATGCCCAAAGAGGGCCAGGCGCGCAAAGCGAAACATCCCCACCACATTCATGCGGATCCACACACATACGCATGAGTGAAAGTACCTAAACCCAAGCAAGCCAAAGCCACCCGCCAGGCAGAGATCACGGCTGAGATTGAGCCTGATATTGCGGCGATTGAAAATGATTTAGGAACTGAAGTGGGCCTTCGCCTCATAAAGGGCTTCGCTATCGATCAGGGCCAGACCCCGCTCGCGGGCATAGGCCTCGGTGTTCTTGCGCACCTTGCCCCGCACAAAGAAGGGGATCTTGGCCAGTTCAGCCTCCCCATCTGGGCTCCAAACCAGCTCCCCGTTGCCGGGAAGCGCGGTTGCCACCGGCGCCACAGCAGGTTGGTCACGGGCGGGGTCGGCCTCAGCCGGCCGCGCCGGGGCGCTGGCCCCTTCCAGGTGGCTGAGGTGACCATCGACGAATTCAAAGTCGTGGCGGAACATGCCGATCAAGTGCTCCTCGAGCCCCATCATCAGCGGGTGCACCCAGGCATCGAAAATCACGTTGGCCCCCTCCCAGCCCATCTGGGGGGAATAGCGGGCCGGCACGTCCTGAACGTGCAACGGCGCGCTGATCACCGCGCAGGGGATGCCGAGGCGCTTGGCGCTGTGGCGCTCCATCTGGGTGCCGAGCACCAGCTCCGGCGCCGCCGCCGCCATGGCCGCCTCCACGGCGAGGTAGTCGTCGCTGATCAGGGCTTCGAGGCCCAGCTCAGCCGCTGCAGCCCGCAGCTCGCGGGCCTGCTCGCGGCTGTAGCTGCCCAGCCCCACCACCTGGAAGCCCAGCTCCCGGCTGGCGATCCGGGCCGCAGCGATGGCGTGGGTGGCATCGCCAAAGATGAACACCCGCTTGCCGGTGAGATAGGTGGAATCCACCGAGCGCGAATACCAGGGCAGCCGCGATCGCCGCTCGGCGTCGCAGGTGCCATCGACTCCGGGCTCCAGTTCAGCAGGCAGCTCCAGGCCTAGCAGCTGGTGCAACTCCCGCAGGAAGCTGGCTGTGGCGCCAATGCCGATCGGCACGGTGCGCACCGTGGCCATTCCGAAGCTGCGCTCCAGCCAGCTGCACACCGAACCGGCCACCTCGGGATAGAGACAGAGGTTGGCGTCGGCCGTGGGAATGCGCAGGACATCGGCGGGACGAGCGCCCAGGGGTGCCACCACGACCACCTCAATGCCGTACTGCGCCAGCAGGGCCGTGATCTCGCGCACGTCATCACGACAGCGAAACCCGAGCAACGATGGCCCCAGCAGATTCACCCGCGGCCGCCGACCCTCCTCACGCCAGCGCTGGGGCGAGGGCTTGGCAAAGCCAGGCGGGGGCAACTGGGGCTTGAGCAGGCCCCTCACCAGTTGGTAGAGGGTTTCGGCGGCCCCCCAGTTCTCTTTTTTGGAATAGGCCGGCAGCTCGAGGTTCACCACCGGAATGCCGCCCAGGTCCATGCCCCCTGCCAGGGCGCCTGGTTGGTCTTGGATCAGCTCGGCGGTGCAGCTCTCGCCCACCAGCAGGGCCTCTGGCTGGAAGCGCGCCACCGCTTCGCTGATCGAGCGCTTCACCAGCTCGGCGGTGTCGCCGCCCAGGTCGCGGGCCTGGAAGGTGGTGTAAGTCACGGGCGGGCGCTTATCGCGCCGCTCGATCATCGTGAACAGCAGGTCGGCGTAGGTGTCGCCCTGGGGGGCATGCAGCACGTAGTGCACCCCCTCCATCGAGGTGGCGATGCGCATGGCGCCCACGTGGGGCGGGCCTTCGTAGGTCCAGAGGGTGAGTTCCATCGGGGGCAGAGCCAGCGGGTAATCGGGTGAGAAGCGGAGCGCTCAGGCGCAACGCGGTTCAGGCAAACGACAGGGCGGCGCGGCGGCGCAGGGAGCGGGCAAACAACTCGGCCAGATCGCCGGCCTGGTCGCAGCCGTGTATCGGGCTGAACACCAGCTCGATCGACCACTTGGTGGCAATGCCTTCGGCCTCAAGGGGGTTGGCCAGGCCCAAGCCGCACACCACCAGGTCGGGCCGCGCCGCGCGCACCCGCTCCAGCTGGCGTTCCACATCCTGGCCCTCACTGATGCGGGTGCCCTCCGGCAGCAGGGCCAGCTCGGCATCCAGCAGCTGGCGGTCGAGGTAAGGCGTGCCCACCTCCACCAGCTCCATGCCGCATTCGCGGTGCAGGAAGCGCCCCAACGAGAGCTCCAGCTGGGAATCGGGCAGCAGGAAGAGCCTTTTTCCCGCCAACAGCTCCCGGTGGGGAGCAATGGCGCGGCGCCCCCGCTCCACCAGCGGATCCAACAGCGCCGCCACCTGGGCCGGCGCCACACCGAAGGCCTCCGCGCCCGCCGCCATCCAGGCCCGGCTGCCCTCCACCCCGAAGGGATAGGGGGCCGTCAACAAACGCGCCCCGCGGTTCACCAGGGCACGCGCCGTGTCCGAGAGAAACGGCTGGGCCAGCAGCACCCGGGTGCCGGGGCCAATCGGGGGCAACTCGGTGGAGCGTCGCGGCGGCAGGCTCGTGACCACCGGAATCCCCAGGCGGCCAAACAGGTGCACCAGCCGGTCTTCCACCGCATCGGCCAAGGTGCCCACGATCAGGAGCTGGTCAACATCGCTGCTGGGCATCAGCGGCACCATCGCCAACAGGGCCTTGTCTTCCCCTTGGGTGAAGGTGGTTTCGATGCCGCTGCCGCTGTAGTTGAGCACCTTCACCCGGCCCACCAACTGGGTGTTGAGCCGCTCGGCAGCCTTGGCCAGATCGAGCTTGATCACCTCGCTGGGGCAACTGCCCACCAGAAATAGGGTGCGAATCTCCGGGCGCCGCACCAGCAGATCCGTCACGAGCCGGTCGAGCTCCTCATTGGCATCGGCCAGGCCTGCCAGATCCCGCTCGCCAAGAATCGCGGTGCCAAAGCGGGGCTCGGCAAAGATCATCACGCCGGCGGCGCTCTGGATCAGGTGAGCGCAGGTGCGGGAGCCCACCACCAGAAAAAAAGCATCCGGCATGCGCCGATGCAGCCACACGATCGAGGTGAGGCCGCAGAACACCTCCCGCTGGCCGCTCTCCTTGAGCAGGGCGGGATGCCGATCATCAACAACCGAAGATGCGCCCATCCAGGCGTCCTGCGGAAAGAACCTTTCAGGGTTAACGGAGACGTCCGCCGTTCGGTGGACAACGTCACCAAATGTTCGGGATCAACCAGACAGCAACAAGACACTGCCCGTACCCTGAGCCGATCGATCTGGAGCACCGGGTCCAGATCCCATGCCCAAGCGTCCCTGGCGTTACGCCACCCGAAAACCACCCTCCACGCGCAACCGCAAACCCTGGCGGGCTCCCCTTGCCCTGGCTGTGCTGGTCAACGCCGGCGCCATCGGCTACCACCTCAGCGAAGGCTGGGATTGGGGGGACAGCTACTGGATGGTGCTGATCACCCTCAGCACCCTGGGCTTCAGTGATGGCCACACCCAGATCCTCAGCGCCAACGGGCGTCTGGTCACCACCCTGCTCATCCTGGGCGGCCTGGTGGTGGTGCAGATCAGCATCCAGGGCGTGTTGGGGCTGTCTGAATCCGGGTACTTCCGGCGCTTGCGCGAGCGCCGTTTCCGCCGCTGGCTGCACTCCATGCACAACCATGTGATCCTCTGCGGCTATGGCCGCATCGGCCGCGAGATCGCCGAACAGCTCACCCGGGAAAACGTTCCCCTGCTGGTGGTGGAGATGGACGCCGAACGGCGCGAAGCCGCCGAGGAGCGCGGACTGGCGGTGCTGATGGCCGACGCCACCCTGGACGAAACGCTGCTGGAAGCGGGCATCCACCGCTGCCGGGCGCTGGTGGCGGCGCTACCCAACAACGCTTCCAACCTCTACGTGGTGCTGAGCGCCCGGGGCATGGCGCCCAACTGCCGCCTGATCGCCCGCTCCGATAGCGAAGAAGCCGAGCGCAAGCTGCGCCTGGCCGGTGCCGACCAGGTGGTGAGTCCCTATGTGAGCGGGGGGCGCACCATGGCCGCCACGGCCCTGCGCCCCCTCGCGGTGACCTTCATGGATCTGCTGGCGGGCTCGGGCTGCGAAGTGGAGGAGTTTCTGCTCAGCAGCGATCCGGCCGACCTCGGGGCTCTCAATGGGGCCTCCCTGGCCGACCTCCATCTCGGTGCCCGCACCGGGGCCCTGGTGCTGGCGATCGTGCCTCCCCCACCCAGCGAGGCCGGCGCCCCCCGCCAATACCGCGGGGCGCTTTACAGCCCTGAAGAACCCGAGCTGATCGCCAACCCCAGCAGTGACACCCGCCTGGCACCGGGACAGATGCTGGTGGTGTTGGGCAGTCAGCCTCAACTCGAGGCCTTCGGCCGCCTGCTGGGGCACGCCCTCAAAAGTGTGGACGTGATGGCCAACTGACGGCCGGTGGGCTCTTAGGCCCGTTGGGCGCGGCTCCAGGATGCCGGGGAAAAGACATGCCCCTGCTCCAGGGCAATCGCCACAACGGCATCAACACTGCCGGCCGCGTCGACCCGGGCCTTGAGGGCCGCATCTGCGTCCACTTTGACCATGAAGGCGGTGAGCTGGGCTTTCGACATGGCAAGACAGGGCGTGGAACCCTCCATCGTTAGCCAAGATTCGAAGATCTGGTGGCCTGGCCGCGAACCCTGTAGGGTTGTCGGTGATTCAAAGATTTCTCTCTAGCGAGCTGACCACTTTCTGTTGGGCCGTCGAAGGATCGATTCATAGTTTCTGAGTTCATGACCATTTACGTCGGCAATCTTTCCTTCGATGCAGAAGCGGAAGATGTCCAGCACCTGTTCAGCCAATACGGACAGGTGAGCAAGTGCAGCCTCCCCCTCGACCGCGACACCGGCCGCAAGCGCGGTTTCGCCTTCGTCGAGATGGCCAACGAGGCTGA
>JBIPLV010000372.1:0-3760 GCA_044369475.1 Cyanobium sp.
GGTTGGCGAAGAACTCCGCGGCGCTGTTCTGCTCGACGATCTGCCCCTGGTCCATGAAGATCACGCGGTCGGCCACCTGGCGGGCAAAACCCATCTCGTGCGTCACGCACAGCATGGTGATGCCCTGGTTGGCCAGCTCAATCATCACATCCAGCACCTCGTTGATCATCTCCGGGTCCAGCGCCGAGGTGGGCTCATCGAACAGCATGATCTTCGGCGTCAGGCACAGGGCGCGGGCGATGGCCACGCGCTGCTGCTGGCCGCCGGAGAGCTGCAGCGGGTACTTCTTCGCCTGCTCGGCGATCTGCACACGCTGCAACTGGTGCATGGCGCGTTCCTCGGCCTCTTTCTTCGGTACCTTGCCCACCCACATGGGCGACAGTGTCAGGTTCTCCAGCACGGTGAGGTGGGGAAACAGGTTGAACTGCTGGAACACCATGCCCACCGAGCGGCGGATGGCCTCGATGGCCTTGACGTCGTCGCTGAGCTCGACGCCGTCCACCACCAGGCGGCCCTGCTGGTGCTCCTCCAGGCGGTTGACGCAGCGGATCAGCGTGCTCTTGCCCGAGCCCGACGGCCCGCAGATGACGATGCGCTCGCCCTTGGCCACGGACAGGTCGATGTCGCGCAGCACGTGGAAGTCGCCGTACCACTTGTTCACCTTGTCGAAGGTGATGATGGGGGTGGAAGCGGTGGTGTTCATTGGCGTCGGGTTCCGGTGTTCAGGTGCTGCTCCAGCCAATGGCTGTAGCGCGACATCGCGAAGCAGGCGACGAAGTAGACGCCCGCCACGAAAAGCTGGCCTTCAAGGAAGAACTTGCGCCAGTCCGCGTCGCCCAGCGCGAGCTGTACCGCCCCGGTCAGGTCGTACAGGCTGACGATGGTGACCAGCGAGGTGTCCTTGAAGGCACCGATGAAGGTGTTGACGATGGCCGGCACCACCAGGCGCAGGGCCTGTGGCAGCACGATCATGCGCTGTGTTTGCCAGTAACTCAGGCCCAGCGACTGCGCAGCCTCGATCTGGCCCTTGGGCACGGCCTGCAGGCCGCCGCGAATCACCTCGGCCAGGTAGGCCGCGGAAAACAGCGTCATGCCGATCAGCACCCGCATCAGCACGTCGATGGTGTTGCCCTGCGGCATGAACAGCGGCAGGATGAACGAGGCCATGAACAGCACCGAGATCAGCGGCACGCCGCGCACCACCTCCACGAACAGCACACACAACGTGCGGATGGCCGGCAGGTGCGATTGCCGGCCCAGCGCCAGCAGCACGGCCAGCGGGAAGGCGATCACCAGGCTCACGCTGGACAGCAGCAGCGTCAGCGGCAGGCCGCCCCAGCGGGCCGTTTCCACCGGGGTCAGGCCCAGATAGCCGCCGCGCATCAGCACGTAGAAGGTCGCAAACACCGCCACCCAGGCCAGCGCCAGCGCCGGGCGCCAGAAGCTGCGCAGACAGCTCACCACCAGCAGCAGCACCACCAGCGCGCTGGCCAGCAGCGGTCGCCACTGTTCCTCGAAGGGATAACGGCCAAAGAGAATGAGCCGGCCCTTCTCGGCTACCACGCCCCAGCAGGCGCCGAAGCCATAGACGTCGCGGCAGGCCTGGTTGTCGGCATCGGGCACGGCATAGAGGACCGACCAGTCGAACAACGGCGGCACGATCAAGGCCAGCACCAGCACCGTGATCACGGTCAGGGCGGTGTTCCAGGGGCCGTCAAAAAAGCTGCGCCGCACCCAGGCCAGCGCGCCCATTTCCGAGCGGGGCGGTGGGCGGCTGGCCACCGGGACGAAGGTGTCAGGGCTGGCCATCACCGGTCCTTCAGGCGCGAGCGCGCGTTGTAGAGGTTCATCAAGGCGGAGGTCAGCAAGGACAGGGTGAGGTAGCAGGCCATCACCATGGCGATGCACTCAATGGCCCGGCCGGTCTGGTTCAAGGCAGTGGAGCTGATGGACACCAGATCCGGGTAGCCCACGGCCACGGCCAGCGAGGAGTTCTTGGTCAGGTTCAGGTACTGGCTGGTGACGGGCGGGATGATCACGCGCAGCGCCTGCGGCAGCAACACCAGGCGCAGTTCCTGCCCCCGGGACAGGCCTAGCGAGGCGGCCGCCTCATGCTGGCCGAACGGAACCGACTGGATGCCTGCTCGCACCACCTCGGCGATATAGCCGGCGGTGTAGACCGTCAGGCCCAGCAGCACGGTGAGGTACTCGGGGGTGACGGAGCCGCCGCCCACCACGTTGATCTCGGTCTTTTCAGGAATGTCCAGGCCCGACGGTGCGCCGCCGGCGAGCCAGCCGATCACGGCGCCCAGCACGGTCAGGGCCAGCCCGGGCAGCCATACTGGCGGCATGCGCCCGGTGGCCTCGTGCCGTCGGTGCGCCGCGCGTGACCAGAGCACGGCCACACCCAGGCCGGCCGCCAGGCCCGCCAGCGTGCCCCAGTGCCCGCTCTCCCACAGCGGCAGCGGGTACTGCAGGCCGTTCTTGCTGAAGAATACGCTGCCTGCGTGCAGCGCCTCCTCGATGGGCGGCAGCAGCTCGGTCAGCAGGAAGTACCAGATGAACAGCTGCAGCAGCAGCGGCACGTTGCGCGTGATCTCGACGTAGGCGCTGCACAGCGAGCGCACCAGCAGGTTGCGCGACAGGCGCCCCACGCCGATGACCGTGCCCAGCAGCGTGGCCAGCACGATGCCCACGATGGCCACCCGCAGCGTGTTGCCCAGGCCCACCAGATAGGCCTTGAGGTAGCTCTCCGAGGAGTCGAAGGGGATCATGGTCTCGCCGATGGCGAAACCCGCGGGCTGCAGGATGAACGAGAACCCGCTCTGGATGCCCCTCAGCCGCATGTTGGCGAAGGTGTTGTTCAGCAGGTAGGCCAGGGCGCCGAACAGCACGGCCAGGGCCAGGACCTGGTAGATCACGCCGCGGAAGGCCTGGCTGCGCCAGGACCAGCTGCGTTGCTTCGGGGGCGGGCGGGAAGCGCTCATCGTCGGTCTCACGAGACACGGCCCGCAACGAGGCGGGCCGTGTGGGTTTCAACGCTGCCTGGGAATGATCAACGCACGGGCGGGGCGTACATGAAGCCGCCCTTGTTCCACAGGTTGTTGGCGCCGCGCGGCAGCTTCAGGGCCGTCTTCGGGCCGACGTTGCGCTCGAAGATCTCGCCGTAGTTGCCCACGGCCTTGATGGCGCGGTACGCCCAGTCCTTGTCCAGGCCCAGCAGTTTGCCGGTGTCTTCCGACGTGCCCAGGATGCGCTGCACCACCGGGTCCTGGCTGGAGGCCTTCAGCTGGTCCACGTTGGCCTGGGTGATGCCGTACTCCTCGGCCTCGATCAGGGCAAAGACCACCCACTTCACGATGGCGAAGAACTCGTCGTCACCGCGGCGCACGGACGGGCCCAGGGGCTCCTTGGAGATCAGCTCGGGCAGGATGAGGTGATCGTCGGGGTTGGTGGCTTCCTTGTTGCGCACCGAGGCCAGACCGGAGGCGTCGGTCGTGTAGGCCTGGCAGCGGCCGGCGAAGTAGGCCTTGTTGGTGGCTTCCTGGGTGTCGAACACCACGGGCTTGATGTTGAGCTTCATCGACTTGGAGTAGTCGTTGAGGTTCTTCTCGGTGGTGGTGCCGGACTGCACGCACACCGTGGCGCCCTTGAGGTTCTTGGCGCTGGTGATCTTGCTCTTCTTGGGCACCATGAAGCCCTGGCCGTCGTAGTAGGTCACGCCCGTGAAGTGCAGGCCCAGCGAGGCGTCGCGGGTCAG
>JBIPLV010000274.1:0-3749 GCA_044369475.1 Cyanobium sp.
CAAGCCGCGATCAGGGCAACTCCCCAGCGCTTGCGCTGTGTGGATGACGGAGCTGTATGCCCGAGGCCGATGGTCATGCCAGTGAAGTTGAAGCCCATCAATGCCTCGGAGTGAGTCAGAATCCTTGCGCGTCTGTCTAGCAGGGGCGATGGACGTAAGGCCAGGTCCTTTCATACTTGCTCGTAAGGGAGCCTTGATCCAGCTGGGCCTGGTTTGTCGTCTGGTTGCCCTCATTGTTGCCCCATTGCTCTGCCAGGGCGCCGCGGTATTGGCTGAGTCAATCAACGGCCAGCAAAAACAGGAAAGCATCCCAGCCAATCCGGTGCCGATTGAGATGTTTGCTGGCACCGGCGAGTTGGGGCAGCTGTTGGGACTCAAGCCAGACAGTGGTTTGCGTCTGGGCGGCAGCGCGGTCGGAGAAGGCAGCAATTTTCTGCAGGGAAGCTTTGCACCTGGATCCACGTTTGGTAATGGTCTCCTTGTGCTCCAACTGGAAGCCAATCTTGAGAGAATTGTGGGGCTGAAAGACACCAAGATCTCGGTCACAGGGTTGCAGTTCAATGGCAGTCCGTCGAACTTTTACAGCGGTGCAATTCAGGGATTTACGAACCTGCCATCCACGCCTCCTTTTAACAGAACTGAGCTTTACAGCTACTGGATCAGCAAGGGTTTTCCAAGCAATCACCTGCATGTGCGCTTTGGTAAGCAGGTGGCCAACACGTTGTTCAACAACGTGGTTCTCGGCAATCTCGATTTGCCCTCGCGCTCGGAACAGGCAGTTTCGGGGCTGATCTATTCGCCGTTGTATGAAAATCCAACCCTCTTTGGTCGGGTGCCAAGCAGTTACAACTCTGCCCTTGGTCTCACGGTTCAGTGGTTCCCTGGTCGCAATGGGAACACCTACGTCAATTACGGCGTCTTTGATGGCAATGGGGCCAAGCCTGGCTATCAAACTGGCCTAAGGGCTCCATGGATCAACAACTACCTGTTTCAGATCGCTGAATTTGGCCTGCGCTGGAACCTCGGACCTATGCGCTTGCCCGCCAAGTTTGCCGTCGGGGGATGGCACCAAAGTGGCGAGCTGCAGACGCCTGAGTCAGCGTATAACCGCATTATCAAAGGCAGTAATGCTGGAACGGCCAATGGTGCCTCTGGGATGTACCTCTACGGCACCCATCGCCTGTGGTACCGCAAGCCCTGGAAAGATCCCAGTGGTGTCTCGATGTTCTATCAATTTGGCTATACCAATTCTCAGGCCTCCCTTATCCATCAATATGCGGGTATTGGCCTGACTGCTTTCGGTCTGATCGAGGGGCGTCCACGGGATAATTTCGGCCTTGGTTTGTCCTATTCCAAGCCTAATCCACACAAGAATCCCGAATTTTTCGTGCTCCCTTGGCTGTTCCCAGGTCGTTACAACGGTAGGCCGTTGGCTGAGATCGAAACACCCGAGCTTATGGTGCAGCTCTACTATCAATTTTCCCTGGCCAAGGCAGCGTATCTGGAGCCGGTGCTCACCTACATCCCCAAGCCGAGTCTCATCGGCACCCCCTCAACGCTGGTGTTCACCATGCGTTTGATCAAGCAGTTTTGAAGAGCGCAGCTTCGCCCATGCGCTGTGCTCTGCTTTCGGCGTTGTTGGCAGCACTGAGTGGGTGGACGCAAGCGGCCTTCGCGCAACCGCTCGCCAAGCTCCAAGGCGAGACGATTCCGGTGCTTGAGGTGCCCCGCGGTTGGATTCCCCAGGGGCCGGTGCAGCCCACCACGCTGTGGTGGCACATGGGCTTGCGTGCTACCAGCCAGTTCATTGGCAACTCCGCCGGGGGTCTGCAACAGACGTTGAATCTCGCCAATGAGCTGGATCTCACCAGCAGCCTGGGCACGGGGCTTGGGTTGCAAAAGCCACGCCGTGAGCTGGATCGCTGGTCGTTGAACACCCACCTCACGGGCTATGTATCGACCGGGAACTTCGATCAGCAGCTGGGTTTTCGGAATCAGACCTTCAAGCCGCAGGGGGTTTTCCAGAGTCCCCAAGGTGTCTGGATGCAGGCGCTCTGGCTGGAGCGGATCGGCGTCTCCGGCGAACTGCTGCAATCGCTCAAGTTTGGGGATGTCAGCATCAATCCAACCTTCTTTAAACCCCCCGCTGGCACCCTCTACATCAGCAACGTCTTCAATGGTCATAGCGGTATTCAGACAGATGCTTACCCCTATGGCCCCCTGAATGCCCTTGGTGCCATCGCCTCCTTTCGGTTTGGAGGCTCACAGCTTGACTACGGTGCATTTCAGCTCAACAACCAGCGCAGTGACCCCAATCTGCGCGGTTTCAACCAGGCGATAGGCCCCCAGGATGGTCTGCTGCAGGTGCTGCAGTGGCAGCACAACCTCACCGCAACGCGACATCCCCCGGGATGTGCGGCAAACGATGCCTTGGGACGTATCACACCCAAGCTTGAAGTCAAGCCACGCTTTCGCACCCGAACGGGGTGCGAAAAGCTCCAACTACTGCAGAACCAGCTGCCTGACCCCATGGTGCGGCTGGGGATCTACAACGGCAGTTGGAGTTTTGCCAGCGTCAATAGCCAATCACGCAATGGCCAGGCGCCAATCCCGTCTCAACGTGCGGGATCAAGCAACAATGGTGCCTATGGCTACCTGGCTGTGCCCATAGCTTCGGGCGTGAGATTATGGCTGAACGGCTCCTATGGTTTTGATCCAGCCATCAATCCCTTCCCCGGTTTTTTGGCTGTGGGTCTTGTTCAAAAGGGGGTGCTTCAGTCTCGTCCCCAGGATCTGTTGATTGTTGGATTCGCAAACGCCTGGGCTAGTCCGTCGTTGAACCCTGCGCAGCAGAATCAGCGATTCGCTGAGCTGAGCTATCAGCTTCAACTGAGCAGGCGTCTCTCCCTGCAGCCCTTCAGCCAGCTGCTGCTCAATCCTGGTGGCGCTTCTGTTGCCCCTGTTTTCACGGTGGGATTGCAGTTTGACTGGAGTCTGTGATCCTTGCCGTATCCGTCGCAGGGCTGGGTAAGACCCTATGGAAGCCTCACCCAGGCGAAGGTGTCTGCAGTTTGTAGCTGTTGTGTCTCACTACGTTGATCAGCAGAGCAACTTGTAGTCACGAAAGGTTTCGATCAGTTCGGACCGGTCCTCGATCGAGAGGGCTGCGGCAGGAGCGCTGAGGTTCGAGCCGCCACCAGCGCTGGTGGACAAGCCTGGAGCTGCTGCAGCTGATCTCGCAACGGTTCCAGCGTGGTGCGGCCGGAGGATGCGAGATACACAGAGATACGGATCAACGCCCATCTGAAATTCATCAAACACAGAGACGACTGCATCCCGAATTTCATCGACTTGATCGCATTGCCATGGAATGGGTAGCAATATCTGTCGTCGTTTCCCTCCGGCCGCACTTGCGGCAATGTTCAACCGGACGTTCCCGCGATGATTCAGAACGGTCCAACCTCTTCGGCAGCCCCGCTGAGACAGGGCGTGAGACACCACGGTTCGGATCGTCCCCTCCCAGTCACGGGTCGGCGACATGTGAGACGTTTGGCCTTGCAGCCTGGCATGGCCTGCCAGGGGCAATCAGGCGCTGGCAGGCCAAAAGTCAGTGCCCGACTGGCTTCTCGGGAGATTTTCAAAGCCTGGACTGAAAGCGGGTGACCGGGCTCGAACCGGCGACGTTCAGCTTGGGAAGCTTCTCGATGGATTCGCTGAAGTGGTTGTGCTGCCGTGAGTCTCACAAGTCC
>JBIPLV010000392.1:0-3741 GCA_044369475.1 Cyanobium sp.
TCACCGGCATGCCGATCATCGATGCCGCCATGCGCCAGCTCGACCAGAGCGGCTGGATGCACAACCGCTGCCGCATGATCGTGGCCTCCTATCTGGTGAAAGACCTGATCTGCGATTGGCGCTGGGGCGAGAGCGCCTTCATGCAGCGGCTGGTGGATGGCGACCTGGCGGCCAACAACGGCGGCTGGCAGTGGAGCGCCAGCAGTGGCATGGACCCCAAACCGCTGCGCATCTTCAACCCCGCCACCCAGGCCAGCAAATTTGATCCCGAGGCCGACTACATCCGCCACTGGCTTCCCGAGCTGCGCCACGTGAGCAGCCGCGACCTGATCAGCGGCGAGATTGCCCCGCTGGAGCGCCGCGGCTACCCAGCGCCGATCGTGACCCACAAGCAGCAGCAGGCCCGCTTTAAGGCGTTCTACGCCGCCCTGCCCCGCTGAGGTGACCAAGGCCTTCCGCTGGCTGTGGGTGGGGCAGCTGGTCTCCAACCTCGGCACCCAATGCAGCCTCTATGGCCTGGGGCTGTGGTCGTTTTCGCGCCAGGGGCAGCTGATCGACTTTGCGGCCGTGGCCTTAGTGGTGCAGCTCTCCAAGCTGTTGGTGTTGCCCCTGTTGGGGCGGCGGCTGGGGCACTGGCCGCGGCGACGGGTGATGCTCGTGGCCAACGCCGTCGGCGCCCTCTGCACCCTGACCTTGGCGGCGCTGGTGCTGTTCTGGGGGCAGACCCAGCTGCTGCTGTTGCCGCTGCTGGCGCTTGCCGCCATGGCTGAGGCGGCGCTGGTGTTGAGCTTTGCCAGCCTGATTCCCGTGTTGGTGCCGGAGCCGGCGGCCTTGGCCCGGGCCAATGGTCTGTTCGCCAGCGCCGATGGCCTGGTGCTGAGTGCGGCCCCCTTTGCGGGCAGTTGGTTGGTCGCGGCGACGGGGCTGCATGGGGTGCTGCTGGTGGATGGTTGCTCGTTTCTGATCGCCATGGCTTGTGTGTTGGGGGCCTGGACGCCGCAGCTCACCCGGGCGGTGCCCGTGGCCCTGCCCAGCGGCAGCGCCTGGCGCCTGCGGCAGGTGTTGCGGGGCAAGGCCATGCGGCCCGTGGCGCTGCTGGGGGCGGCCATGGCGTTGGTGTACGCGTCCACCGAGGTGCTGTTCCCCGCCTGGGTGATCGCGGGGCCCGGGCGGGATCGGTTGGGCTGGGCTCTGCTGGTGGGGGCGGCCGGCTACCTGCTCGGGCTGCAGCTGTGGAGCCGTTGGGGTTGGCGGCGGCCGGCCGCTGGATTGGCGCTGAGCCTGATCCTGCAGAGCCTGATCCTGATGGGGGCTGGCCTGGTGGTGTTCCAGAACTGGTTGGCCTTCTGGTACGGCGGCCTGCTGGTGTTCAGCCTCGCCCTGCCCCTGGCGCTGGCGGCCCTGCAGAGCCGCTGGCAGCAGTTGGTGCCACCGGCGGAGTTACCGGCCGTGTTGGCCCAGCGCTACCGGCTGGAGTGGGGCGCGCGGCTCGTGGCCTTTGCCGGCAGCGCCGCCCTGGTGGATGGGGTGCTGCGGCCCGCCCTGGCCTGGCCCCACTGGCCCCAGTGGTTGATCGGCAGCCTGGGTCAGGGTCCAGGCCGGCCGCTCGCGGTGGGCCTGGGGGCCATGGGTTGGGTGCTGCTGCTGGCCCTGCTCAGCCAGTGGCGGGGCTGGGTCCGCCCGCTTCGATCAGCCGCTTGAGGATCCGCATCGATTGCAGCAGGTTGGCTTCGAACAGCTCGTCGTAGAGGGGCCGCAGCACGCCGGGGATCACCGGCTCGATCTGGATCTGGTGTTGCACCAGCACCCCGCCCTGCACGGGAGTGAGAGTCCAGCTGCCCTTGAGCGTTTTGATTTGATCCCCTTGGATCAGTTGATACCGCAACTGGCGGGGCGGAGTTTCGCGCACCGCCAGCGTGGCCCGGATGCGCCGGCCAAAGGTGTAGGGCGCCTGGTAAGTCTGCTCCAATTCCAGGGTGTTGCCGGAGCGGCTCAGAACGCGGGCCTGCTTGATGTCCGGCATTACGCCGGCCATCGCCGCGTGGTTGGTGAGCACGGTCCAGGCCCGTTGCGGTGATGCCGCCACAAACACCGTGGCGGTGTAGTTGCCCTGGCGGCCCCGCAGGCTGGGTTGGGCGGTGCGACCCGTGGGCCTGGCCGGGCTGAGGGATCGCACGGGCGGGGGTGAGGCCATGGCGGCCCTTGGCAGGGCGGCCTGGCTGAGCCCCGCTACGCTCAACACCACTGCTGCCACAGGCCGGAGCAAGGCGCGGTGCATGAGGCTTTTCACAAGGGTTCGGGCCTCAAACGGGTCTATTTCCTGAGCGGCTTTGATCCCCGCGGATCTTCGTTCTACTACCGCCTGTTTGCCGAGCAGCTCCGGGCCTATGCCGCGCGCACTGGCCGCGCGCTGACCCTCGGGCGCCGCCGGGGCCAGGCGGACCCGCTGGTGAGCAGCTGGCATGTGCAGGAGGCGGGGCGGACCGTGCTGGAGGTGTGTTTCCTGCATTGGGATGACATCGTGCGCAACCATTGGGCGCGCAATCCCTTGGTGATTGCCTGGCAGGGCCTGTGCTTTGCGCTCTGGTATCTGCCCTTGGGCGGGCTCATTCAGATCGGCCGGCTGTGCCCATCGGTAGCGCTGTGCGGGTTGTATCCGCTGCTGTTTTTCGGCTTCAGCGCCGTTGGGTTGTGGGCCTTGGCTGTGGCGGTGAAGGCCGGGTTGGGTGTGTTCCTGGCACCCTCACTGGCGTCGCTGCTGGCGGCGGCGGCCGCGGTGCTGGCGATTCCTCTCTGTTGGCGCCTGGCGGATCAACAGGGAGTGATCTGGCTGTTTCGCTCGATTCTGTTCACCCACCAGTTGGGTCAGGCCCGCGATGGGGCGCTGCGGGCCCGCATGGAGGACCTCGCTCAGCGCGTGCTGGCCCAGGAGGCGGAGGCTCCCGCGGCTGCGGTGCAGCTGGTGGGGCACAGCTCCGGCAGTTTTGTGATGGCGATGTTGGCGGCCTGCCTACGCCGCCAGCCCACCTTCGGCCGGCTGGCGGGGCGCCTGCAGCTGTTGAGCCTGGGCCAGAACTTGGCCAACCTGGCGGTGCACCGGCGGGCTGCGGCGTTCCACGACGACCTGCGCACCCTGGCGCAAACCCCCCGCATCCCCTGGCGCGACATCACCTCCCGCGACGACTACCTGTGTTTCGCCGGGGTGGACCCCTACCGCAGCTGCGGCATCCGCATCGATCCCCCCGCCTACCCGCAGCTGGAACTCATCCATTTGGCCCCGCGCTTGGGGTTGGGCAACTGGTGGGCCTTGATCACCACCCAGTTCCCGCTGCATTTTCAATACCTGCACACGGCGCCGCCAGCGCTGCAGGGTGGCTTTGACTATTTCGAGGCGCTGCTGGGGGAGGCGGCATGAGCGGCTGCCCCATGGCACCTCAGCCCAGGCAAGCTCCGGAGCCGGTCTACCCACGGCCGGCGCCCTACCAGCGCCTGTTCGTCTGGCGGCTGCTGCAGGGGCTGCGCAGCTGGTTCGGGCTGCTCAGCGATGTCGACTTCCGCATTCCGATCGGGTCGGTGCGGTTTTTAGGGCTGAATCTGTTTCTGGTGAATCAGCCCGCCGCCGTGAAACGCGTGCTGGTGGATGCGGTGGAGGATTTCCCCAAGCACCCCTTCACCCTTTGGATCCTGGAGCCGCTGATCGGCCGGGCCATCTTCTCGGTGAATGGGGCCGAATGGGCCCGG
>JBIPLV010000252.1:0-3739 GCA_044369475.1 Cyanobium sp.
GCGGGTCATGGATGGACTCGGTCGTTGCCGAGCACGAATTGGAGGGCAGTGTCTTGACCCTATCGCCAACTCTGATCCAGCACCGTTCAATGTTGGTTCTTCAGGGTCAGGACTGCTGCTTTCTACGGGGCCGCCACAGCAGCAGCAAGCAACAACAGGCCGTGACAGGTCCTGGCGCAAGGTTGATGGCCATGGCAAACCCATACCCCAGGCCGCTGACCAAAGCACCATGGAACGCCGCTCGACGGATGGCCTGGGCCAGGCTTCTGGCCTGCCGCAATGCCAGCAGGGCTGGGCTGTAGATCAGCCCCATCACCAGGGCCAGGCCGACCGCAGCGGTCGCTGTGGTGACAATCCAGGCCGTCAGCCAAGCCAGAAGTAGGCGCAGGCGACGCACCGGTAATTCGCGGTCGGCCGCCATGTCTGGATCAATACCCAACCACGCGAGTTGGTTGAAGCCTGTGTAAAGCAGCAGAACCATGGGAGGCAAACCAGCGGTAACTGCCAGCAGATCCCCGAGATCAGCATTCAACAAGTCGCCAAAAAGCAGTGTGTCCAACGCATGGCCTGTTTTCGTGATCTGCATCAGCAGAACTCCGACCCCGAGGCAACCTGCCATGGCAATGTTTTGCACGGCATCGGCGTCGCGCTCGGATGTTCGCGACTCGACCCAGAGTTCAACAAGGGTCACGGTCAAGGTGGCGCTGATCAATCCGCCCAGTTGTGGTGCAATTCCAAGGGCTTGGCCCATCACCATGCCTGGAAGCACGGCAAAAGCCATCACGTTGGTGCCCATGACCCGCTGCTGCAGGATCAGCAGCGTGCCGACCATGGGGCAGACAAGGCCGCACATCAATGCAATAGCCAGCGGAACAAGCCACCAGGCTCCTGATTCCAGGCTCATGGCATGAACTCCTGCAGGCGACCTCCGTCGAGCTGGAGCCGGGTGATGAGTTCCAGTCCTGGGAGTCGCTCTTCATGGGCCGTGAAGACAACGGCAGTGCCTTGTCGCCCAAGGTCGGCCAACAGCTGAAGGATCTGCCTGCGGCCCTGGTGATCGAGGTTGCTCAGAGGCTCGTCTAGCAGCAAGACGTCAGCTCGAGAGGTCAGGGCGCGGGCGATCAATGCGCGCTGCTGCTGGCCACCCGAGAGCGTGGCAATCGGTGCCTGCGCCATCGCCAATAAGCCAGTCTGGGCCAGTGCTTTCCGGGTGGCGGCCTGTTCACCACGACAGGGGAGTCCCACCAGGCCAGCGACATCGATGGGGTAATCCCATCGCACCGTTGGCTGTTGCGGGACCAGGCATAGCCGCCTTCGCTGCCCATGGAGAGGCTGACCCAGCACGCGAATCCAGCCCCGACTGGGCTGCAGCCTGCCCTGAAGCAGGTGCAGCAAGGTCGATTTGCCGGCCCCGTTGTCGCCGCTGATCAGGGTGCAGGAGCCGCGATGAAGCGACAGATCGATGGTTTCAAGAACACAACGGGGGCCGCGCCAAAAGCTGAGGCTGTGGGCTTGCAGCAGGGGGATCAAGCGATCGGCCATTGCCAGTACATCAGGAGTTGCGACCAGGAGTTGCGATCAAGAATGAGAACCGATATCATTACTATATTGTCTCTGGTCCCCCTCTGGTGCGTGTGCTCGGCTTGGGTTGTCTCAAGGCGCTTCCCCGTCTGGCACCTGCTGTCTTGGCAAGTGCACTGCTGGCGGGCCTCTCGTTGACGCCTGCTGTTGCCGTTGCGTCCCCGCCGCTCGTGGTCGCGGCCGATGGGGTTCTCTGTGATCTCGTCAACACCCTTGCCGCTGATCGGGCCACGGTGATCTGTCTTGTGCCGCCGGGTGTCGATCCTCATCAGGCCCCCTTGCGACCCCGTGATCGTCAGGCATTGGCTGAAGCCCGATTGGTGCTTTTCAACGGTTATGGACTGATGCCATCCCTTGGGCGTCTTGGGCTCGGCTCCCGTGGTATCGCTGTGGCAGAGGTGGCCGTACCCGCAAGCCCGGGCCGTGATCCCCATGTCTGGCACAACCCTGCGCAGGCCGCCGCCATGGTTCAGGTGGTCGCCGCACGTCTGAGCGCGGTGATGGACCCCGCACAGCGGCCTGACTTGCAGCGACGTGCCAGCGATGCCAGGGCTGTGTTGACAACGCTTGATCGCTGGATTGCAGACCAGATCCGTACCATTCCGGAAGAAAGTCGTGTCTTGGTCAGCGAGCACAGGGCTTTCGGCAGCCTGGCGCGGCGCTATGGACTGCGTGAGCTCCCTTTGCTCGACGATTTCGCTGCTGGTGGTGTGGTCAGGCCCGCTGCGCTTTCGGCCATGACCACGGCGGTGAAGAAGTCTGGCACCAGGCAGATGTTTGCTGAATCGTTGCCGATCTCAAAGGCGTTGAGAAGGGTCAGTCGGGGCAGTGGCGTACCGATTAATCCCAGGCCGTTGATTGCCGATGGATTGGCGAAAGATAAGAGCTATGTGCAGACGATGGGCATCAATATTTGCATATTCAGTAATGGTCAGGGTGGCCGGTGTGATGAACAAGAAGCCCAGCTCTTGGCCCGTCGCTGGTCTTCTATTCGTTAATTCTAAAAGGCCAAAGTTTCATCTCTTTTTAATCATCTTATGTCCACTTCTTTCGTATCTGGTCGCTCTTCTCTCGTTCGCTTTGCCCTTGGCCTTGGCTTGATGAGTGTAGCTTTGGAACCCCGACTAGGTTGGGCCCATGGAGCTTCTGGTGGTGTTGATGTTGGTCCGGGTGAGTTCAAGATGTCCCCTATTTTAACGATCGAAGGTCATGGTGGTTTGCATAACAATCTTGATGGTCAACCGCGTCACTATGCAATTGATGGTCTCGTCGGAGTTGTGCTCGAGTGGGGCTTCAAAGATCGCGGTAGCCTGGCCATTGAGGCAGTGATTGGCCCTGCTTTTGTTTGGGGGGAGGCAGAGCATTTTTATGGACGTGTGCATCGGGGTCATGAGGAGGATCATGCGCTGGAAGAGGCTGAAGATCATGCCGCTGAAACTACGGGTGACGACCACCATGCTGATGGCTCCACCCCCTACCGGAGAGCAGATCTAAAAGGTCAAATTCAGGTTAGATATCAACCCAATGAGAAGGTTTCGTTGATGGCGGAATGGAAGCCCTATTACGTGACTGCATCGCAAGGAGAGGATGTTCAGGGAGTCAAAAATGAACTTGGCCTCGGCCTTCTCTGGGCGCTCGGGGACGGTGATGTGAATTTTGCACTTGGCGATGGTTTGGAAACAATTGCCGATGGTCTATTTGTCTCTGTACAGAACCGCACGGGCTGGGAGTCAGAAGGGACGTATATCGGCAATTACACGGATCCTTGGATCGGTCTTGGCTTCAACATTGACCGTCTCAATGTCATTCTTGCTGCAGGACCCCGCTTTTACAGCCCTGGCAGCTACTCAGGTCTGTCCAGTCGCACCGATTGGGGTGGTGAAATCCAACTGGCACTGCCGATTGCTCGCCGTGCAGAACTGTTTGCCCATTGGAAACCGATTTACAGCACCCAGGGTGGTGAGGGCTGGGGTGTCGGCTGGGTTCATCACGTTGGCACGGGCATCACATTCCGCTTCTAACTGTGCGTGAGCTTTTTGAATCCTGTTGAGAGTCTGGCGACTCAGCCCTGAAACCAGTTCGGCAGCGCTGCATAGCAGGCGGCGTTCTTCTCGTTTTCGCGCGCCTCGACGCGCCAGCAGCAGGCACGACCGCCCTC
>JBIPLV010000395.1:0-3197 GCA_044369475.1 Cyanobium sp.
CAGGTTGAGCCTGGCGTTGCCATCCAGCATCAGATGATCGTGGATGAGTTCATACGCCAAAGCTGCCTGAAGTCCTGCGTCAGGCAGGCGATCCCTGGGGATTTCCGCGGGCAGATTGGCCGCTGCGATCCTGGAGCTGAGCCCGGCATGAACTCCCAGGTTGGCGGCACGGCGGCGGGCGGGCATGACTTTGGCTGCATCTCACAGGCATTAAAGTTCATCGGTTCCGTTCTGTCAGGCAGCGGGCCCGGAGCGTGCCCTGATTGGGCTCTCATCCAGCTCTGATCGGGCTCTCATTGAGCCAGGTTCGAGTCGCCTGGATTCCTTGCCGAATGGCTCCAAACTGGCAAGACTGAAGCCGAGAGAGCTGCAGGGCATGACTTTGTCATTTCGTTACAACACCTTCCTGCATGCTGAGGCCCCCGCCTACGGAGCCGGCCTCCGACTGGGCATCTGGCAGGGCAGCGGCACCGCCGCCACGCCGGCAGCGGTGCAGGAAAACCTGGACCGTTTGGAACAGGTGGCCGCGTTGGCGGCGGCCCAGCAGGTGCAGTTGCTGGCGTTCCCAGAGCTCTATTTGAGCGGCTACATCGTCACGCCGGAACTGGCGCGACAGTTGTCCGAACCGGTGGATGGTCCAAGCCTGCAACGGGTCGCCCAGGCAGCTCGGGCCCATCGCCTGGCGATCGCCTGCCCCTACCCGGAGCGGGCCCAGGTTGGCGGGGAGGAGCGCTTCTACGACGCCATCGCTCTGTTCGATGCCGACGGCAACCTGTTGCGCAACTATCGCAAGACCCATCTCTGGGGGCCAGACGAGAAACGCTGCTGGAGCCCGGGCTATGAGCTGCCAGAAGAGGGCCCACCCTTCCCGGTGCATCCTGTGAACGGCCTGCCGGTGGGGTTGCTGAACTGCTACGAGGCCGAGTTCCCGGAACTCAGCCGCCGCGTGGCCCTCAACGGCGCCAAGTTGATCCTGATTCCCACTGCCGCCGATGCGTTCGCGATTCTCAGCACTGGCGAGCGCACCGATCGCCCCTATCCGGATGTGTCCCGCACGCTGATCGTCTCCAACGCGATCCAAAACAACTGCTTTGTGGCCTACGCCAACCGCTGCGGCGAGGAAACCGTGAACGGCAAGGTGATGGCTGGCTATTTGGGCAACAGCATCGTGGCCGGCCCCCACGGCGACATCCTGGCGGCGGCGCGCCACGAACCCACGTTGCTGATCGCCGACTGCTGCCCGGCCGACTATGGCCCCCTCCATCCAGCCAACACCGACTACTTCGCCGACCGACGCCCCGAGCTTTATTGAGGCGCACGATCAGCGCGGGGGAGCCGGAACAACGGCAGCCTCGCCGGTTGAAGCCCTGGGGCCAGGGGCCGAAACCACGCCAGGGAGGAGAACCGGCAGGGCCGCTGGCCACGTTGGCTGACTGTTGTCCATATCCTGCACTCCTCACCCCCGCCCCCCATGAACCCAACCCCGTTGCCCAGCTCCGAGCAGCTGGCCCTCTACCTGGAAGCCCGCGGTGAGCTCGATAAACCCTGGATGTGGCACCTGCTGAGGATTGCCAAGCTCAAGGAATCCCAGCACACCATGTCGCCGGATGAGTATGTGGACCGGCTGCGGGATGCCCACGCCGATCTGATGCGGCTCGGTGAATTCTGGAAAGGTCGCGAGGCGGAGGTGTTCGGGGGGCGGTATCAACCCTCATCGCTGATCGAGCCCCTGCCCGGTTCCGCAGAGGACCGCTGAGCTCCCCAGCCCATTTCCCTGTTCAGTTCGACCGGAACCCTTCCCTTGAGCGACCTCAGCGGACCGCCCTCTTCCGAACCGGGCGCCGCCCTGGCAACCCCCAGGGCAGAGGACCAGGTTGAGGCCAACATGGCCTCTCCGGAGCGTCAAGCCGTGGAGCTGTATGGCATTTCTTGGCTGATCCGCTTCACCCTGGTGAGCCTTTACGCGGCGCTCGTGCTGCCCTTGCCGTTTCTAGCCCCGCCTGCTTGGCGTCTTGCCTGCTTGCTTGCCTTGCTGCTCGGGGGTGTGCCGATTCTTGGGCTGCTCAGTGAGCGGGTTGAGCTCAGCCACGACGGCTTGCGGGTGGGCTACCCCGCCTGGTGCGGCTGGCTGCTGCGCCGCGGTTGGGCTTTGCCCTGGAGCGCGATCACCGCCCTCACGCCCGTCAGCACCAGCCAAGGGGGCCGGGTGTACTACGTGCGGGTTAAGCCTGATGCCAACCAAGCCGCGGCCAAGCAGATCACGGCCTATTTACTCCCCCAACGCTTGGAACGGTTTGACGTTTTCTTGGAGCATTTCACGCGCTATACCGGCCTGAGCACAGCTGAGGTGGTCCGTCTCACCCCCCTTTGGACCTACCAGCTACTGGCGACGCTTTCCATTCTGCTGCTTCTGGGTGAAGGCGTTGCGCTGTTGCGCCTTGGGTGACATCAACCCTCACACCAAAACTCGTCCAGCCAAGAAAATATACTAAAAATAACTAGCTAGAGCGACATGAATTGAGCGTAGTTACAACGAAGTTGGCTAATCATTCATTGATTGATGATTTAAGCCAGGCGACTGGTTGGCGCTACTAAAAGACCATTGCTGGATTCTTCTTCTTGGGTGGGCAGGGTGTCCAAGCTGAAACGGTAGCCCTGCTGGCGCATCGTTTCGATGCCGCCTCCCTCACCCAGTCCGGCCTGCTCAAGTTTACGCCGCAAGGTGAGCACCTGGGTGTCTACCGAGCGCGGTCCACCGCTGAACGGCGGCCAGGCCATCCGCAACAATTCCTGGCGGCTGCGGACCACCCCGGGCGGCATCAAGAGGGCACACAGCAAGGCAAACTCCCGGGGGCTCAACTCCACGGGTTGGTCCCGCAGCGTGACCTGGCGCAGCAGCAGGTGCACTTCCAGCGGGCCGACGCAAACACGCTCCTGCAACCCATGGCCGCTACGGCGCAGCAGCGTGCGGCAGCGTGCCGCCAGTTCCTCCAAGCCAAAGGGCTTGCGCAGCACATCATCGGCGCCCGCATCCAACAGGGAGACGACAGGCTCGCTGCCGGAGCGGGCCGTGAGCACCATCACCGGGCAGTGGAGCTGGGCCGCCAAGCGGAGGGCGGAGTACTCCTCCAGCAGCTCGGCACTGACGAGGAGATCAGGCGACTGGTCCTGACAGAGCTCAAGGGCCTCGCGGGCGG
>JBIPLV010000164.1:0-3726 GCA_044369475.1 Cyanobium sp.
GGCGTCAGCACCGCCATCGCTTCGGCCTGGTGCGCCCCCTGCCAGGCCCAGTGCCAGCGCCAGCCGGCCGCCTCCGCCATGGCCTCGATGCGGCCCCGTTCGGCGGGCAGATCGAAGCTGCGCAGGTGGGTTTCCACATGCTCCCGCTGCTCGGCGCTGAGGGGCTGCCAGCCGCTGCGGATGCGCTTCACGTAGCGATCGATGTAGTCCTGGCGGGCTTCGCCGGCGTTGCGGAACACGTCCACCCACAGGAACAGCCCCCCTGGGGCGATGCGCCGGCGGGCCCCCTCCAGGAACTGCTGCTTCTGGGGGGCGTTGAGGTGGTGAATGGCGAAGGCCGAATGCAGCACGTCGGGCCGGCGGCGGGCCGGGTCTTCCCCGGCGCCGGCGGCATCAGCGCCATCCCCCTGGCTCCAGGCCAGCAGATCGCCGCTGCACCAGTGGGTGGGGTAGGGCACGGCCCCCAGGTTGCGCTGCGCCAGCGGCAGCACCGCCTCCGCCAGATCCAGGCCCGTGTAGTGCCCCAGGGGCAGGCGCTGCAGCAACGGCGCCAGCAACGCCAGATCACCGCAGCCCAGGTCGAGCCAGGTGGGCGGAGCGGCGCCGGCGGGCCGGGCCGCCAGCCAGGTCTCAACGGCGGCGGCCGTGGCGGCGGCCACGGCGCGGTGCTCCATCAGATCGTGATCCACGATCGCCCGGTAGGAGCGCCACTGCCGATCGAAAAAGTCCATGGGCTGCTGCGGGGCTGCCGAGGGCACCGCCATTGTGGTGGAGCTCGACCAGCCCAGCCCTCAGGCCGGCTCGTCCCAGAGGTTGGCCAGGGTGTAGGGGCCGCCTGGCAGGGTCCAGATGCTGCCATCGATGAAGCGGTGCTGCCGATCGAGGGCCGCTAGTCGTTGCAGGTCGTCGGCGCTGAGCTGCAGCTGGGTTGCGGCCAGGTTGGCGGCCAAGCGTTCGGGCCGCACCGATTTGGGAATCACTGCCGTGCCTGTGGCGATCCCCCAGGCCAGGAGCACCTGGGCCGCCGCGGCGCCGTGGTCCGCGGCGATGGCCTGAACGGTGGGATCGTCCAGCAGGGGGGCTTGTCCGTTGCCACTGGCGGACCCCAGCGGCGCATAGGCCGTCAGGCCGATGCCCTCCTGCTGGCAGAAGCGCAGCAGCGCGTTCTGCTGCAGCCAGGGATGGCGTTCGACCTGGTTCATCGCCGGACGCCGCCGGCAGTGCTGCAGCAGTTCCGCCAGCTTGAGGGCGCTGCAGTTGGACAAACCGATCTGGCGCACCAGGCCCTCGTCTACCAGGGCTTCCAGTGCGGCCCAGGTGCGGCTGAGCGGCAGCTGCTCCAAGGAGATCTGATCGGCAGCCTTCTCCGGCATCACCACCCCCGCGCGGTGCACCACCGGCCAGTGGATCAGGTAAAGATCGAGCTGCTCAAGCTGCAGTTGCTCAAGGCTGCGCAGCAGCGCCGGCCGCACCTGATCTGGCCCGTGGCAGTCGTTCCAAAGCTTCGAGGTGATCCACAGCTGGTCGCGCCGCACCACCCCATCCCGCATGGCAGTGGCCAAGGCAAGGCCGATCTCGGCTTCGTTGCCGTAGATGGAGGCGCAGTCGATGTGGCGGTAGCCCAGTTCCAGGGCGGCCCTCACCGCCGCACCCACCTCCCCCGGGTTGGATCGCCACGTGCCCAGACCGAGCACCGGTGGCGTGAGCAATGCGGCCATTCAGGGCATGCGCGACAACGCCCTCAGCCTGGCGTGAACGCGGCCGCGATCAGGGCCGCCGCCGCCTGTTCGCCGGCTTCGATCGCCCCTTCGAAGTAGCCCGGCCAGCGCGGGGCGACTTCGGTGCCGGCCCACCACACCCGCCCGTGCCGGGCTGGCCCAGGCCCTGCATCGGCAGCTGCGGCCAGGCGGGCATGGCTGGTCCAGCAGCCCGGGGCGGGGAAGCTGGTGAAGGCGCCACCGGTCCAGGCTTCGTCGTTCCAGCTGTGTTCCACCAGCTCCAGCGGTTCGCCGGCCTCCGGCCCCCAGTAGGCCATCAGGTCGTTCAGGATCAGTTGGCGCCGTTCGGCCGGCGGCAGCGATGCCAACCTCAAGGCCCGTTCCCCCGCCACAAAACCGGCCAGCACAGCGGGGTTCCCCTCCGGCGGGCCACTGTCGGCGGTGAGCTCCAGCCAGGGTCGATCGCCGATGCCCAGGCCGTTGAGCCCCTGCTCCCGCCAGAAGGCCCGCCCGTAACGGGCCAGGATTTTGGTCATGCTCCCCATGGCCGTGCGCTGCAGTAGGGATTGATGCGCGGCCGGGAGGGGCGGATCAAAGCGGATCGCCAGCCGCTGGATCGGCGGCACCGCCACGATCACGGCCCGCGCCAGCAGGGGCGGGCAACCCTGAGCCAGCACCTGCATCCCATCGCCGTTCTGCTCGATCGCCAGCACGGCGGCGCCGAGCTGCAGGCTGCCCGGCTGCCGGGCCTCCAGCTCCGCCGCCAGCTGCAGGCTCACCGCCCCGGCGCCGCCGCGCACCAGCCAGGCCTCCGGTGCTTCGGCCTGGGGTGCCACGGCTTGCGTCCAGGCCAGATGCAGGATCGAGGTCTCCCAGGGTTCAAACCCCCCGGAGCCCCCCACCCGGCAAAGCCAGTCGATGGGCAGGCGGGCCAGGGGCACGGGGCTCTGCTGCGCCACCCATTGGGCCACGCTGAGCCGATCCAGCCGTTCGGCATCCGAGCTGCTCCAGGGCTGCTGGGGGTGGATCTGCGCCACCAGCTCGGCGAAGGCCCTCTGCACGGCGGCCACCGCTGCCCGTTCATCGGCCTCCAGGCCAAGGGCCTGCGGCTCGAAGAACAGCAGGCTCTCCTCGAAGCCCTCCGCCAGGGGGGCCACGGTGCGGTGGCCCTGCCAACACCAGACCCCTTGGCCGGCGTAGTGGCTGGGATAGCGGTGGATCCCGAGTTCATTCAGCAGCGCCGCGAAGCGGTGGTGGCTGGCACCGCCCCACTGGCCGCCCAGATCCACCATGGTGCCGTCCTCCAGGCGGCGGCTCACCATGCGCCCCCCCACCCGGGTTCGGGCCTCGAGAACTCGCACCCGCAGCCCCTGCTGCTGGAGCCGCCGTGCAGCGATCAGGCCTGAGAGCCCGGCTCCGATCACCAGCGCATCCAGCCGTTTGCGGGCATCGAACCCATCCATCGCGCCATGCCTCCGGCTGCTGGGGTTTTAGGCCTGGCAATCTTGCTGTGGTGTCGGTGATGGGAGACCTCAAACCTTGAGCACTCCCCTGCTGCATCTGGTGGTGCTGGGCGGACGCACCGCCATCAGCAACATCGAAGTGCACGATGTGCGCTTCGTGGCCGGCACGACGATTGACGACACGATCCCGGAGCTCAAGCGCCAGTGGTTTGGCCGGCGCGAGGGCCTGCACCTCGACAGCACAATGGCGGTGCGGGCCATCGACGGCTGGAGCGTGACGCTGGCGCGGGAGCCGGCGCCCCCCCGGCCCGAGCGGCTGTGGTTCGTGAACCTGGGGGCCTACCGTCCCGATTGCCTGGCCGAACTCCATCACTTCGGCCTGGTGGTGGCCCGCTCGCCCCAAGGGGCCAAGGCGGCGGCCAAGCGCCAGTGGCTCGCCGGTGCGCTGCAGCAGCACAAGGACGATCTGGTGGCCGTTGACGACTGCCTGGCCCTCGAGCAGCTGGAGCTGCTGGGCGGGGAGCGCTGGCATGTGCAGCTCACGC
>JBIPLV010000429.1:0-3721 GCA_044369475.1 Cyanobium sp.
CTCTCAAAATGGCAACAAGCCAGGCATCAGCGTTGTGGAAGGGCAATCTCTCTGAAGGTTCTGGCGTGATGCGCCTGGCGAAAGGGGGGTACGACGGTCCATTCACTAAGGCTTCCCGCTTCGACAGCGGCGATGGCACCAATCCAGAAGAACTGATCAGCGCCGCACACGCAGGCTGTTTTTCGATGTTCCTTTCAGCCATCCTGTCGGAGAGCGGCTTGCCACCAGCAGAGATTCGAACGACCGCCAAAGTGCATCTCGGAGAAGGCCCTGCTATCACGCTGATCGAACTCGAAACCGAGGCTGTTGTTCCTGGTTGCTCCGACAGCGTTTTCTTGGAGCATGCCGACAAAGCCAAGTCTGGGTGCCCTGTGTCGAAAGCTCTTGGCGCAGTACCGATGAAGCTAACCGCCCGGCTAGCAAGCTAGCAGCCATTCCAAAAAGCAACTCTCGGAAACAGTCACCCTCAATAGGCTTCGTAGCCAACACTGAAGATTCCGGCAACACCACCAGCGAGTTGAGCGCAGCCCATCGCCACTGCCTCTTCTCACTGTCCTCGCACTGAGGTGAGCAACTCAGGCAGATCCCTCCCAGCCGAACAGCGCGGAACACAACGACAACATCACCATTCCTCGAAATGACCGTGATCAACTTGGTTAACCGCTGGCCGGAAACACAGGCTCGCCTAGCTCGCTGGGCTCTTCTGCTGAGTTGGCTAACTCTGTTTGCCATTCTCCTCAGGCCGGAGCTAGCACCCGCGTATCGATCCACTGTCTGCGCCGATTCAGGGCTGTGCCGGCCAGGCATTGGTAACGATCTTTTCTGGAACATCGGCCTACCACTGGTGATCCTGGCCGTCATGCTGAGTCATGAACTCTGGCGGCGGATCTGTCCACTGTCCTTTGTTTCCCAACTCTTCAGGGCCCTGGGCTGGCAGCGAACGGTGCTGAATCGGGCCGGTAAAGCCCAAGTGGCATCTGTTAGTGAATCGTCCTGGCTGGCACGCCACCATATTCAGCTGCAGTGGAGCTTGTTGATCGGCGGCCTGAGCCTGCGGCTGCTCATCGCCAACAGCGACGGCCTGATCCTGGCGATCTTGTTTGCAGCAGCCCTGCTGGCAGCGCTGATCAGCGGCTGGGCCTACGGAGGCAAAACTTTTTGTCAGTACCTCTGTCCCTTCGCACCAGCGCAGCAGATCCTGAGTGGCCCGCGCAGCCTGTTGAGCTCCCAGGCCCACATCGGCAGCACGAGCAAGACGACCCAGTCCATGTGTCGCACAGTCGGCACGCAGGGCCAGGACATCAGCACCTGCGTTGCATGTGCGAAACCCTGCTTCGACATCGATGCAGAGCGGAGCTATTGGCAGAACCTACGGGGTAAGCGGGGCATGTCCTGGGCCTGGTACTCCTACCCAGGGCTGATCCTAGCGTTCTTTCTGCTGATGCAGAGCTACGCGCCAGCCGCCACAAGCGGCCCTGAATTGGATTACATCGGCAGTCACCTCTTCGCCTACGACGGCCGATTAGCGGCGATGGCTTGGCAATCGATGCTGCCAGCGGGATGGCCTGAGCTGCCAAGAATCATTGCGGTGCCAGCCTTGCTGAGCGCAGGGGGTATTGCATCGGAACGACTGTTCCATCAAATCGAACAGCTGCAAGTGCGGCAGATCCAAGCCGCTTCATCGGAGTTGGCTCAGGAACAAGCCATCCATCGCACCCGTCTGTTGGCCACCTTTGCAGCTATCAATACCTATTTCTTCGCGAGCGGTGGGCCACTGGGTTCATTCGAGCTGCATCTGCTGATCATGGGCTTCAGCTCCATTTGGCTGTATCGCAGCTGGGATCGCAATCGTGGACTTTATGAACGTGAAAGCACCAGCACTAGCCTGCGCAAACGCCTGGCCAAGCTCGGGGCAGACCTACAACCCCTACTGGCCGGTCGCCAACTGGACGATCTCAGCCCGGCCGAAGTGTTCGTTCTGGCCAACGCCCTGCCCGTCCAGGAAACCTCTCAGCGCCGCAGCATCTATCTCGATGTGCTGAGGGATCTCATTAGCCAGGGACGCTTGGAACGTCTCGGCTCCCTGAAAGCACTCTCCGACCTACGCAACACCCTCGGGTTAGACGACAACGATCACCAGAGCGCCTTAGAAATCCTCAGCAGCGAAGACGAGCGGCTAACCAGCCTCAGTGCCGACGAATTAGCAGGCCTGACTCTCTGCCGCAACGCAGCTGCTCAAGAACTTTCAGACCTGATGCTCCTGAGCGGGACGACAGTGCTCTACCCCAACAAACTGGATGCTTACGGGCTCGAACGACTCGCACGCATCCAAACTGAAAGTGGTCTGGATGACATCAGCTGGGATGCATTGCTGAGCGAGTTTGGGGAAGGTTCGGAGTTTGTTGAACGGCAACTCAAGCAGAGATTAGAAATTATCAATCAAGCTCTTGCTCGCAGAAAGAGTTTGGAGGACCTCAGCAAGCGGCTACCACTAGCTGCACCCCTGGTGCTGAGCCTCGAGCGAGACATTGCTCGCTTCATCCCTGACCTGGTGGGCCTGATGCAGAGCACCCTCGCAGCGACGGGAGAGGAATCCCCCTCTGACGAATGCCTGGATTTATTACGCAACCTCTCACCCAATGTCCTGTCCTTTCTTACGAATGAGGATGACGCCACCAGTGCAATCAAAAACTGGCTGGTTGGACGTCCAGCCTCTACGTTACCGACAGTTCAGCAAACCATGCTACGACCTGAGGCCGGCATGGTACTTGAGGAGCTCTGGCTCCATTCCAATGCAAACGTAGCGCTCTGGTCCTTGATGGTGTTGCGCCAGCTTGACAGTGCTCGAGCACAACAGCTGCGCCAGATGCCCCGCACCGGGCTGCCCATGAGCGAAACATTGACGGCCTTTCTTGAAGGTGAACAGCTGGCCAGTCGCGAGATCCTGATGGCGATCGCTGACCACTCTCTGATTCGTCGCCTTGAACCAGGCCTCCTACTCAGTCTCAATAGCCTCTGCAGTCTCGAGACTTGGCGTCAAGGAGATCCAATCGATCGCCCTGGATGTGGAGTCCTGGTTCTGCTCTCGGGCCGCTGCTCACTGCGCCAAAGCCTGGTTCCTGGTTCAGCGCCCAAAACCCTCTCCGACTATGGCCCCGGAGCGATTGTTGGGCTGGCTGATTATTTCAGCGACATCGAGCCTGCAAAGAAGGGCAGACTAGTCGCCGCAGAGAATCGTTGCATTGGTCTGATGTTTAACCGATCTGGCTTCAATAAGCTCCTTGATCTGTCGCCAATTTTTGAGCAGTCCCTGATTCGTGAACTCGCTGTCAAATGCGAATCGCTCCAGCAGTCACTGTTGGCCGAACGGCAGAACAGGCAACACCAGCGGATGCGGGACCAGAACGATGCCAGGCAGTCCGAGTAGAGCTAGAAGGAGAATTTCAAATCACTGAATTTGTTCTCACGGTCTCCTCAAACCCGACCCACTGCCGCACACACACGAGCTCAGCATGAAATGGTGTGATTCAGCCATCATTTCCGTGATGCATATCCTGCAGGGCGTTGATTTCGAGCTCCTGACCTTGTAATGCAGCGATGCCCTCCACGGCGGCGCGCGCACCAGGCAGGGTGGTCACCGTGGTGACGGCGTAGTCGATGGCGGCGCGACGCAGGTATTTGTCGTCGTGGGCGGCCTGGCGACCTACCGGCGTGTTGATCA
>JBIPLV010000165.1:0-3719 GCA_044369475.1 Cyanobium sp.
CCTGCAGCAGCAGCGCACTGTGGCCGCCGCCGCCGAGGGTGCCGTCGATCAGCATGCCGCCACCTCCGGGCTGAGCCGCCAGCAGCGCACCCAGCTCCACGAAGCCCGCCAGCACCGGCTCAGCGAGCACCGGCACGTGGGTGAAGACCCCAAGAGAATCAGACAAGCGTGCGTCCGGAGACTGCGGGCGCTTCCTTCCTAAGATCTCGGCATTCCACCCTCAGGCCACGGCCCCATGACGCAGCTGGAGACGCGCACGGAGCCGATGGTGGTCAACTTCGGCCCCCACCACCCCTCGATGCACGGGGTGTTGCGGCTGGTGGTGACCCTCGACGGCGAGGACGTGGTGGACTGCGAGCCGGTGATCGGCTACCTCCACCGCGGCATGGAAAAGATCGCCGAAAACCGCACGAACGTGATGTTCGTGCCCTACGTGAGCCGCATGGACTATGCGGCCGGCATGTTCTACGAGGCGATCGTGGTGAACGCGCCGGAGCGGCTGGCCGATGTGCCGGTGCCGAAGCGCGCCAGCTACATCCGCGTGTTGATGCTGGAGCTCAACCGCATCGCCAACCACCTGCTCTGGCTTGGCCCCTTCCTGGCCGATGTGGGTGCCCAAACGCCGTTCTTCTACATTTTCCGCGAGCGGGAGATGATTTACGACCTGTGGGAAGCCGCCACGGGCCAGCGCCTGATCAACAACAACTACTTCCGCATCGGTGGCGTGGCCGCTGATCTGCCCTACGGCTGGCTAGAGAAGTGCCTCGACTTCTGCGATTGGTTTGGCCCCAAGATTGATGAATACGAGAAGCTGATCACCAACAACCCTATTTTCCGCCGGCGGATCGAAGGACTGGGGGTAATCAGCCGCGACATGGCGATCAACTGGAGCCTGTCAGGGCCGATGCTGCGCGCCTCCGGCGTGCCCTGGGACCTACGCAAAGTCGACCACTACGAGTGCTACGACGACTTCGATTGGGCCGTGGCCTGGGAGAACGAGGGCGACTGCTTCGCGCGCTATCGGGTGCGCGTCCAGGAGATGCGCGAGTCGCTCAAGATCGTGCGCCAGGCCTGCCAGATGATCCCGGGCGGCCCCACCGAAAACCTGGAGGCCCAACGAATGGCCGAAGGCAAGGGCGGCCCGTCCTCGGCCTTTGATTACCAATACGTGGCCAAGAAGGTGGCCCCCACCTTCAAGATCCCCAGCGGCGAGCTGTACACCCGACTGGAGTCGGGCAAGGGCGAAATCGGCGTGTACATCCAGGGCAACGACGACGTCACCCCCTGGCGCTTCAAGATCCGCGCCGCCGACTTCAACAACCTGCAGATCCTGCCCCACATTCTCAAGGGGGCCAAGGTGGCCGACATCATGGCCATCCTCGGCTCAATCGACGTCATCATGGGGTCGGTTGATCGCTGATTCGCGCGCCTGGTTGTTGCGCTGCCGCACCGTGCGCTTCGGCGACACCGACGCCGCTGGGGTGATGCACTTCCAGCAGCTGCTGCGCTGGTGCCACGAGGCCTACGAGGAGAGCCTGGAGCACTTTGGCCTTGCGGCCGCCGATGTCTTCCCGCGACCGGGGAAGACGCCCGTGGTGGCCCTGCCAATCGTGCACTGCAGCGCCGATTTTCTCGCCCCTCTGGCCTGCGGCGATCCCCTGGCGATCCAACTGGAGCCGAGGCGGCTCGACCCCGGCAGCTTTGAGGTGCTGTATAGCTTCCGCAGCGGCGAGCGGGATGTGGCTCGGGGGGTGACCCGGCATCTGGCCATCTGCGCCGACACCCGCCAACGCTGCCCGCTGCCCGAACCCATCAACCGCTGGCTGGAAGCCTCCAGCCTGGGGCAGGGCATTCAGCCTCTTTAGGGCCGGCGAAACACGTAAAGCAGCGCCGCCAACTGCAGGGGCAGCAAGGCCGCCATCAGCGCCAGAGGATGCAGTCCATCGTGGGGAATGTTGGCGCCGGCAGCGAAGCTCAGTGCTCCTGCAGCCACCAGGAGCAGCAGGATCCGAATGCGGGATGCCGGCACCAAAGCCCCAGCCTCAGAACCACTCCTTCTGGGCATCCAGGTACTGGGCCTGAAACTCAGCGTCGGTTTTGGTGAGGTAGATGATGCCCTCGATGAGGCCAATCACCCCCATCACAAAACTGGCGGCGCCACAGGTGACCACACCACCCGCCAGCGACACCACCAACATGATGATGGCCGGCTTGTTGTAGCCGAGCACGAATTTGTGCACACCAAAGGCACCCAGAAAGATGCCGGTGAGGCCCGCCGCCAGCTTCTTGTTGCTGATTTCAGTGTCAGAAAGAGTCGACATCGGCCGATGCGGATCGGGACTTCTGATCTGCTTCTAGCTCATCCATCCAGTCGCGCCAACGGCGGCGTTGCCATTTGCCCAGCGCGGAGGGAGCCAGCTCGGGACAACGCAACCAACGCATCGGGCGCTCGGCCGGCGCCCAAGGCTCACACAGCCGCTGCAGCTGCCGCTGCAGATCTGGCCAGGCCAGCTGTTCCCCCGACCGCACCCCTTCCGCCCGCACCAGGGCCACCAGGCGCTGGCCCCACTCGCGGTCGTCCACTGGCAGCAGCAGCACGGCCTGCAGCGGCAGTCCTGCCGCCTGGGCCAGCGCCAGCAGCTGCGCCTCCAGTTGCTCGGGAAACACCGTTTCACCGCCGCTGTGGATGGCGCCATCGAGACGCCCCAGCAGCTCCAGCCCCTCCGGGCCCATCCGGCCGGCATCGCCACTGCGCCACCAGCCCTCAGCGGAGCGGGGCAAGGGCTGGAGCGCTCCGTTTTCGAGCCAGCCCGGGCTGAGCCGCCCGCTGCGCACCTCCAAGGCCCCATCCGGGCCGACTCTTAACTCCACATCCGCCAGCGGCGCGCCGCAGCCGGCCGCAGCCGCCAGAAAACGCTTGGGGGAGAGGGCGCACACCATGGCGGCCGTTTCCGTGGCGCCATAGCAAGGTGCCAGCGGAAGATCCACCTGACGGGCCCGCTCGGCAAGCTGGGGGGACAGCGGCGCCCCACCCACCCAGATCACCGCCAACCGCTGCAACCAGGCCACCCCCTCCGGATCCGCCATCAAGCGCTGCAGCTGGGTGGGCACCAGTGACAGCAGAGCGGGGCGGCCGGGATCCGGGGGCGCCGTGACTGCCAGCTGGGCCGGTTCGCGCATCCAGGCCGACTCCAGACGCCGGTGGCCGGCGCCCCACTGCTGTGCCCGCAGCCAGGGCAGCAGGCCACTGACGTGGTGCAGCGGCAGGGAGTTGAGATGCAGGCACGCCGCCGGGTCCAGCCCCAGCTGCTCCAGCCACGAGCCCGTGGCCGCCGCCGAGGCTTGCAGGTGAGCCAGGGGTTGGAAACACCAGCGCCGCCCTCCACTGCTGCCGCCGCTGCCCAGCACCACTCCCGGGCCCCACTGCTGCTGCAGGGGATCCAGGCCCAGGGGCCCGATCGCCGCCGCCAGCGCCTCCTGATCGCGTTGTGCAGGACCCGCTAGCGCCACGATCTGGCCGGCGGCCCAGGCCTGCTGCAGCTGCTCGGGTTTCATCGGGCCTGGACTCCGCTGGCCGGCGCGGCGGCGGCCTGCCACACCCTTTCGGGATCGGCGCTGCCCAGGCCCCCAGGGGCCTGCCACCCCGGCGCCAGCCCCGGCGCCACCGGGGTGGGGCCCTCAGCCTGCAGGGCCGCCAGGTGGTCGAGCCAGCGCCGGGC
>JBIPLV010000166.1:0-3713 GCA_044369475.1 Cyanobium sp.
GCACAGGGCAGCGGCGGCATTGGGCAGGCCCTTGCCCAGCAGGAAGGCCAGCACCACCGAGAGCAGCAGCACCGGCAGGGTGTAGAGCGTGTCCATCAACAGCACCAGGGTGCGATCAAGCCAGCCGCCGAGGTAGCCGCTCGCCATGCCGAGCGGCACGCCCACCACCAGGGCGGCCACTAGGGCGATCAGCACCACCTGCAGGGCCACACCACTGCCGGCCAGCGTGCGCACACACACATCACGGCCGAGTCGGTCGGTGCCGCACCAGTGGCCCCAGCTGGGGGCCGCATAGATCGGGTTCTCCAGGCCGGCGTTGGCATCCGGCAGCAGGCCGACGTGGATCAGCAGGGGCGTGAGCAGTGCCACCAGCCCGTAGGACACCACGATCAACAGGCCCCAGCGGGCCATGCGGCCGGAGAGGGTGGTGGCGCGCGGAAGCAACAGAGCCATGGTTGCGACCCTACGCAGCAGCGGGTGCAGCGGCAATGGTGGTGGTAAGGGTTCACCGGGCCCTATGTGTGTAGCAGGGCTGGGCTGAGGTTGAGGCGCCGGTGCGGCACGAGCAGCACCACGGCCAGATGCAACACCTTTGGGTGGAGCTGGAGAAAGCGGGCGGATTTGGCAAACAGCCGGTGCTTGATCCCTGGTGACTTTGACTCTGGAATCGATCTGCCCCGCGCCTCAGCCTTGATCCCCAGGCGGCTGCGGCAGCAGCAGATGGAAGTCGTCGCCGTCGCCGTGGTGGTCGGCCAACTCCACGCGGTCGCCCATGGCTTCGATCGGTAACCGCACTACTGGGAGGCCGATGCCGCTCCTGAGGAGGGGGGCTGTCCAGGCCGACGCTTCCGCGCACGACCAGCAAAAGCACATCGGCTGGGCCTGCGGTGACTGCCGAGGAATTGCTGATCTCAGCTCCCGCTCAAATCCTTGTGGTGTGGCCCTAAAAATTTATGGTGTTTGCTCTCAGTTCTAATACTCACGACAGGCATCACAGCGGCCTAGTTCCTTCGTAAAAAGCAGGCTCGAGTGGGTCAAAGACCTTATGCTGGCTCTACGATCCCGAGTTGCATAAGGAGGGGAAAAGTTGTGCTGCGGAAGCTGGATAGATGGGTCTGGATTTTACGGAGACATTCATCAGGGTCTGTCATCAGGATGCCATCATGGCTGCGCAGTTCCACGCCGGTGGCCTGCAGGCCGATTAGGACGCAACTACAAAGGATATCGTCGGCGAACTCCTGCTGCAGGCCATCGAGAACGAACACATCGATCAGGCTGAAGGACTGGGCGCCATTACCAACGTAGGGAGCGGCCAAGAAGCCAAGGTTGTATCCATCTTGCATCAGTTCCATCAGTCGGCGATTCACCGCACGGCAGGAAGAAATGGCTGCATCGATGGCAGGGCCGCGATCGAGTGCCACCAGCCCGGCATGCAGCAACAAGCTGGTCAACAGCACCAGCTCTTCAGGGGGGATCTCAAGCCTTTGGTGGATCTCCGCCAAGCTGGTGGGTTGCTGAGCAAGTAGCACCTGAACTTTTTGCAGACGGGCACTGTCGAAGGTGATGGTGCCAAGGTTTGTGTTGCATGACGTGGGCTTCGATGCTGCCACATCATCGGCAAATGCCACGGAAGTATTTCGTAGCATCAGTTGTGAGAGCTGCTGCTCCTGGGCAGCGCGGCTGAGGGGCAGAGGTCCCTTGATGAAGAGGTCGCGCCGGAAGCTCTGATTAATGGCCAGATCCTGCAGCGCTTGGCGGATGGTGGGGTCTGGCTCGGCGGCCAGCTGGTCCGCCAGCGGTGCTGGCAATAGCGAGGGGAAGTTGTCTGGAAGACTGGCCGAGGCGGCGTAACTGAGCTTGTGGGCTGCAGCCAGCTGATGCATCTGGCCTACATAGAAGGGCTGCCAATGTTCAGCGCCGTACTCACCAAACAGGTAGTCGGGCTGACTGATCGAACGAATTGTTTTCAGGTTACTGGAGAGTTTTGGCAGTGACTGGGCCAGCGGCACGGAAGCCTGGATCAAGCGCTCCAGAGTTTGGTGAGTCTTGTCGAGAACACCAAGAAGGTTTGCGGAACCCTGCCGCTGCCGCTCCAAATCGGCCAGGGCCTTGAAGGCGCTGCGATCCAGCCAACCGGGAAAGGCGTTGTAAGAGCAATAAAAGGCCCCGCCAGGCCGCAGCAGCCGACCGGCGAGCTGCAGCAAGGCGACGCGCACTTCCGGGCCGATCCAGCTGAGGATGCCGTGGGCCACGGCGTAGTGGAAGCCTGAGCCCGGCTCGAAGGGCAGGCGGGCATCGGCTGCCGCAAGCTCAAGGAAGTCGGCCTCGTGGAAGCTCACATTGGCCAGCCCCAGTTCCGCGGCCAGCCACTGGCTGTGGGCGATATGGCTGGGGTGGAAGTCGATGCCGATGAAGGTGCCTTCCGGATAGGAGGCGGCCAGCAGGCATAGCCCCAGCCCCATGCCACTGCCAAGCTCCAGGTAGCGGAAAGGGCTGCCCTCGCCACCGCTGCGGGGGGGACGCTGGCGCTGGCTGAGCAGAGCGAAGTCGAGCCAGTTGGGGGCCAGTTCACGGAAGCTGTAGCAGCCGTAGGTGAGGCCTGTGTAATACCCACCGCCCCAACCGGCGGAAGCCTGGAGCCGATCGCCGGCTGGGCCTCTGGCGCCGCTGCCCTCAGCGCTGGGGCTTGCAGGGGGGGTGGGATAGGGCCCGCCGACGGGTGTCGCCAGCCCGAACCGCTGCGACAGAAGCTCAAGCCGGCGACCAATCTCCGGACTCTCAAAGCCCAGCTCGCGGATCTTCTCCAGCCGCGGCAGTGCGGCACGGCCGGAGAAAAATCCGGAGTGGGTGCTGGCCAGCTCCACCGTGGTTAGGGCAGCGGCCAGCAGCCACTCGCGCTCCCGTCCGGCCGTATCGAGGCCGTCCAAAGCCGGGTGGGGCGGCAGGAACGGCTCCTCAAGCAAATCCTGGTTTGGGGTGGATTCCGCTGCGGGGCCGCTGAGAGCCTCAAGCAGTTGCTGGGCCGCCGCCACGGCCTGCTGCCGCACGCCAAGCTCTAGGGCTAATCGGGCCAGGGTCGCCCATCTACTAGCAGGGACCTGCGGCCCACACTGCGCCTTAAGGCTGCGGTAGGCCCCATCCAGGGCCCCATAGCGGCTGCCCAAGGATCGGGAGTTGTCATGGGCTACAGCCCAGCCGGCCAGCCACTCCGAAGCCGGGGTTGCCGCCGGATCGGCAGCGGTTTTGGCCCAGCCCTGACCCAAGGCTCGGCCGAGGGCCAGATGGCCCCAGGCGGAAGCCGCCGCCTGCCTCTCCTCGGCCTGAAGAGTTGGCGGAGAGGCCTGAGGCAGATCGATCACAATCTTGGCCTCGATCAAGGACACCACCCGATTGGCGGGCACAGCGAACAGGTTGAGCAGATAATCATCAACACCCTCGGTGGCTTCGAAGGGCACCAAGGCATCCAGGCCGGGCACCAGGCGGAAGCAGCGGTAGTCCATCCGGGCGAAACGCTCGATCAGCTCCAGATGCAGCGCATTCCCGGCCCTTAGCTCAAACAGGACCAAGGGGGCCAGCGCAGCGAAGAAGCGTTGGCCCCCGTTGAGGATCCGCTCCTCCTCCCCTTCGGCGTCAATCTTGAGCAGGTCCACCTGGTTCCAGCCGTGCCTTTCCATGCAGGCATCCAGGCTGGTGAGCTCCACCTGTTCCCCGGC
>JBIPLV010000321.1:0-3710 GCA_044369475.1 Cyanobium sp.
CCCCGCCGCCGTTGCGGTGAAGCTGAGGCGTTCCGGGTCGCCGTTGGTCACCGCCGCTTGCACCACGCCGTTGAGGGCGGGAGTGGCGTTGATGGCGGCCGCCAGGCCGGCCGCGATGTTGGTGCGGGTGGCCACGGCACTGGTGAGGTTGATGTCTGCAGCCTGCACCGTGTAGCGAATGGGGATTCCGTTCAGCGTGGCCGTCAGCACATCGCCGACCTGGTAGGCGGTGGAGAGCCGGGCGTTGGCTGTCCGCGATGTGGCGGTGGTGGTGAACTGCAGCAGGGAGTCAACTGCCCGCGGCAGGGCGGTGATGGTGTAGCTGAGCGCCTGGGTGGCTTCATCGGCGGCGCCGCCGGCGCCGTAGGCCACCGCTGGGGTGGCCGGAACGGTGACCAGGTCGGCCAGGCCGAGGGGAATCGGCTGGTAGAGCCCCGTGCCGGCGTTGAGCTTGAGGTTGCTGTTGTCCACAATGAACACCGGTGCCACCGCTCGCCCGCTGCTGAGCGGCTGGTCATTCACCGGCAGCACGCGGATGCTGATGGTTTCCGCCAGGCCGAGTGGTGCCGCGGCGCCGTTGGTGGTGCCGTTGTCTTCCACCACGTAGCTGAAGCTGCCGCTGCCGTTGCCATCGCGGCTGCTGCGGAACTGCATGGCCTGCAGCTCCGACACGGTGTAGGTGCTGCCTTGGATGACGGCCGTGGTGCCATCCGCCAGCACCACCCGCCCCAGGGCAGCATCGGGAAGGGCGGTGATGCGCACCTGGAGCTGTTGGTTGCCCTCGTTGCTGATCTCGGCGCTGCCGCGGATCAGATCACCGGGGTTCTCCGTGGCGCCCAGCACGGTGCCGGTGGTGGTGTCGATGCTGGCGATCCAGCTGCCCTGGCGGCCGTTGTGCAGGCCGTTGTAGTGCACAAACGCCACACCATCGGCGTTCACGTCCACGTTGTAGTTGGAGAAGCCACCGCTGTTGGTGCCGGTGCTGAGGCGCGCCAGGGTTTGCGTGGTGCCGGTGGTCAGATCGATGCGGCCGATCAGCAACACGCCCCGTTGGGCGGCGTCTTCCCAGATGCCGAACACCTGGTTGGGTTGGGTGCTCGAACCGGCCAGGGCCTGCAGGTCTGGCAGGTTGGCGGAGATGCTGGTCTGGGCTCCGGTGCCAAGGGTCACGGTGGTGAGCACCACGGCAGGGCCGGTGCGGGTGAGCAGCGTCACCTGATCGGTGGCGGCGTTGAAGCTGGCGAAGCCGCCCGCCTGGATGGAGGCCCCCGGCAGCACGCCGGTGGCCAGGGTGGTGCTGGTGGCGGTGGTGAGGTTCACCGCCTGGATCTGAGCTGTGGCGGGGTCGTACACCACCAGCGCATCGCCGTTGGGGCGGTACCCCAGCAGCATTGGTGCCGTGTTGAGCAGGGTGGTTTGGGTTCCGGTGCTCAGGTTGATCCGGATGATCGCGCTGCCCTGGCGGATGAACAGCTCTTGGCCCGTGGGCCGAGAGGCCACCACCTCATCACCGAGCATCCCTTGGTAGGTGGCCGAGGTGAGCGCGGTGAAGCTGCCGCTGCTGGGATCCAGCAGCCCGATTACTTTGCCGTTGTTGCTGAGCTCCCGCGTCGCCAGCACAGTGCCCGGCCAGGAGAGGGGTGCGGCGGCGGCGTAGGTGAGTTGCTCCAGGCCCAGGGAGGTGATGCCGGAGGCTTCGCTCACCACCACCTGGCTGGGGGGCGTGCCCATGCGCACCGGGACATCGTTTAGGGCGGCGACACTGATCGTGAGGCTTTCGGTGAGGGTGCCGCCGGCGCCATCGCTCACGTTGAAGCTGAAGCTGCTGGTGCCGGAGCCGTTGGGGTTGGCCTGGAATTGCAGCCCCTGCAGATCCACCAGCGTGAGGATCTGGCCGGCTTCCACCACCGTGCCGTTGGCCCGCATGACCGCCCCAAGGGTGAAAGCGGGAACGGTGTTGACCGTGTAGGTGAGGGTTTGGCTGCTTTCATCGCTGCCGCCACCGGGGCCATAGCTGAGCTGCCCGAGGCCGAGGCTGCTGCGCGGTGCGTCTTCGTTGAGGTTGAGGTTGGCCACCACGCCGCTGAGGCGTAGGGGCGCGTCATTGATGGGAGAGACATTGACCTGAACCTGAACGGCAGGCGAGGACGCAAGGGATCCGTCGAAGGCAGATACGGTGAAAGCGTTAATGGTGCTGTTGGCATTGCTGGGTCCTTTCCACTGAAGTTTTTCGCCTGTTGTCAGGAAGCTGGCTCCGGGGATGACAGCAGTCCAAGCCGAACCTGACCATTTCTCGAGAGTTCCTGCGGAGATGGCGTCGATGCGAAAACGAAGGAGATCACCGTCCACGTCGGTTGCGTTGGCTGCAGCGGCTAGATCGGCGTAGGAAATTTCTTTGTAAGAATCTTCTATTGCGCCTTGGATGATGCTGATGGCCGTCAGGGTGGGCGCATGATTGGTGGCTAAAGCTGTTGTGCTAACTGAAGTTGTAAACGTGGGCGTGTCCATCCCCGTTAGCCCCTCCGCCACATTGCCGCTGTCGTCGCTGTTGAGGTTGGGGTCGGTGTACGTGATGTTCAGGGTTGGCGAGCTGGCCATAAAGCTGCTCAGCGCCGACCCGTTTAGCGCGAGCATGATGCTTCGGTTCCCATCAAAGCTGACGCCGCTGAATGCATTGGCGACTTGCGTGGGGTTGGAGGTGAGGTCTCCTACCGATAGGCTGAAACGTGCCAGCAGCGTGGAGAGCATGATCCCTGTTTGGTTGAGATCCTGATCGAATGTGAGTTTGATGCTGTTGGTGTTGACGTCAAAGGTGCTGCCTTGGATGCTTAGTAACTGAGGTGCAGATGATGCTGTGGGTGTACTTGTGCCATTGTTGAAGACATCGAGGCTGAATGATCCGACATCGTTGCCGTCGATGTCTTCAAGTCGGCCAGCCGATTGCAGTGTCGGTGGGGTGTAGTTGATTCGGTAGGAGCCCGTTGGCAATGGCGCTGATAGGCCAAGTCGGACTGTGCTTGCGTCGATGGAGACTGAACTCACTGAGACGGCTGTTGTGCCTCCAGCCATCAGGGTGAGTGTGAATAAGGACGCCGCGACTGCTGTGTTGGCTCCTGTGGCTGACAATGGCTCGGAGAAGCCGATGTTCAGTCTCTGGTATCCACTTTCATAGGCGGCGGATGATGAGATGATGTAAGGATTGCCTGATCCCCCCACGTTGCTTGGCGGGGTGGAGGTGCCACCGCCGCCGGAGCTGGTGGTCATGTTGGTCACGGGTCCTGAAGCGTTGGCCATGTCGGCGCCGTTCAGGTTTTCCAACACTCCGAAGCTGTCGTTGGCTTGGCTGTAGTCGTTGTAGATCACGCCAACCGAGTCCCCCGGTCTGATGGTGAAGCCTGCGTTCAGATAGAGGTTCAGTGACTGCGCAATCGGGCTGCTGAATTGATAGCCGCTAAATGCAGCCGAGCCGTCGGTTTGGATGCCATTTTTAAACAGCTTGAAGCGTGTGAGCAAGGCATTGTTCGGATCCGATGTGCCTGCAAATTTCATCGGTTCATCAAACTGAATTGTGATGGTGGTTCCATTTAGATTGGTGGCTGATGTGGTCACACTGGCCAGTTCGGCGCTCACCACTTGGCCGTCAATCTCCAGCAGGATCTGATCCTCGTTGCTCTGGCTGTGGCTCAGCACATCGGTGTTGCCGCTGAGCA
>JBIPLV010000398.1:0-3706 GCA_044369475.1 Cyanobium sp.
GAAACGCATTGGTGGCCACCGTGGTGCCCAGGCGCACCTCCTCCACCAGGGCCGCAGGAATCGGCTCATGGCCGGGGCGATCGCACGCCAGCGGCAGGCCCAGCAGGCCGCGAATGGCCCGGACGGTGGGATCACCGACGACATCCGGCTGTTCCGACAACACCTTCTGCACCAGCAGCTCACCGCTGGGGCTGCGGGCCACCACATCGGTGAAGGTGCCACCGCGATCGATCCAGAACCGCCAGCCGGCGGGCATCAGCGGTAGTTCTGGAACTGCATCAGGAGGCATTATCCATTGCTATCACTGGGATTTGCGGGCTCCTGTAACCCGAAGCGAGGAGGCAATGTAACCCGAGAAAAGGCCATCCTGATGCCCTCAAAAACCCTAAGCGAGGCAACCAGCTCGGGGCAGGGGGAGGCCGTAAGCGACAGCAGGAAGACACCACCCCCTACGGGGTGAATCAGGGCCTTAGCTCTGCGTTAACCGGGTTCAGAAATTTGGCCTTGGAACCTCCGAGATCCTCGCTGCCACGAACGCAAGCAGGCTCTGAAGGGTGCGCTGCCGCTTCTGAAGACCCGCCGACACATGCGCCGCAAGGACGTCCGCAAGCTCTGGCTGGCGGAGAAGGAGGGCGGATGGAGGCCGGCCAAGCCACAGTGGGGTGCCGGTGTTGCCCCTGATCAAAGCCGCCAGCAACAACACGATCAGAGCTTGACCTTGAACCCGCCCCCGTAAGTGAACTGAGCACCCGTGGAGAACGCCTCATAGCCAACGTTTGCGTATACAGAGGTATTACTCGCAAGCTGAAACTCAACACCACCATCAAGGGTGAGAGTATTGACACCGCGGTTCTCTCCCTCTGTCGTAAACGATCCCGCCGCTGGCGCTTGAGCAAATGAAGAAGTCAGAGACTTGACATTGGTGTAATTACCAAAGGCATCAACCTGATACGCAATGGCCAAGCGAGGCTTAATCGCTGTGGTCTTGGCGCGATTCAACGCTATGGGAGCAGACAACAGCTCAATTCCAACAGTACCCATCAAACTATTCGCTGTATTGCTATCAACATTGAGATTTAGGGCACTGCTGCTCACCTCAGAGAAGCTACCTTGCTGATAGCCGCCCCAGGCGATACCCAGCAAGGGCTTAATGAAGGCGGCTGTCTTGGCTGTTGGTTTGGTCAGCTGGATCAGGTAGTCAGCGTTGATAGCAGCGGTGTACCCGTTGGCCGGCGGAGTGGCGGTGATCGCCGAGCCATTACCGATGTAGGCCACGTTACGGCTACCGGTGGTATTGAAGTTGCTGTAGCCAAACAGTCCACGGATCGTCCAAGGCTCAGAAGGCTTGTAGACCCCATAGAGGCTGCCACTGTTCACACCTGAACTCACCACAGCATTGGTAAGGGTCATGTTGTTGAGATAAGAGGTGCCGTAGCCGTAGGCCGCACCAATGGTCCAAGGCTTAGCCGGCTTGTACTCCACGCCGTAGTAGGTGGAGAAGATGCCTGAGTCGTAGGAGGACAAACCGCTCTGGCCGTTGATCGAGCTGGTGGCATTGGCGGCCTGGGCAAAGACGCACAGCGGTTGCTTGGGCGGTTTGCCTTTCTTGCTAGTGGGGGCATTGACCACCCAGCCGGTGCTGGTGCACGTTCCGGCCTGGCTCAGTAGCAGTTCGCGTTGGCGTTTAAGAGTGTCGAGACCAACGCTTTGGAACGCCGCATAGGGCTCTGGAGAGAGGGAATTGATCGCAGCTGTGAGCTGACTGTCGGAGGCGAGGCTGAGCAGTTGTGACGTGGCGCTCAGAAAATCAGCCGAGATGCCAGCGGCGGCGGCCTGCCCTGTTGTAAAACCAGTGCTGCCGATCAGCGAGCCGGTGTTGTTGGTATTGTTCGCGGCATTGTTGGCTAGCGAGCGGAAGACACGGTCAACAGCACCAGCGGTGGCCAACTGGTTGCTATAGCCCTGGCCCAGGGTCTGCATCGCAGAAGCAGTGGCACCGGAGCCATTTCTGGGCTGCCACTGCACGTCAAAGGTGTTGGGGTTGCCGTCAGCTTCTTGGATCAGTGTGGTGCCGAGCCGCAGCAGGGCAGAGGGTGTGATCTGGCTTTGATCAAGGGTGAGTGAATTGGCCGTAGCGAATGGTGCACTCGCATTAGCTGTGACGATTTGATAATCAAAAGAAGGCCAGGCTGTTCCTCCACCAAAGGAGATCAGGCTTGCAGTACCAGTGAATGGATTGACATTGCCTGTAACGACGATCTGGTCATTTTGAGGACCTTGGATTTCTGCCTGGATAGAACCGCCATTGAGGCTGTAGTTACCCGCTACATTGATTGTTCCAATGGAATTACCCGGGGCAATGAAGCCACCGTTAGCGATTGTCGTGGTCGGAAGTGTTCCCGTACCACCAACGATTCCGCCGCTATTGACGGTCAGCCCAGAGGATGAAGCAATGGAGCCATTGACTGCGACGGTGGCGCCGTTGCCAATGGTTGTAGTGCCGGTGTAAGTGCTAATCGCAGTCAACACAGCCGAACCCACATTTGAGAAAATAATATTTCCAGGCTGACCCGAATTCAAGTCCGATAAAACTCCACTAAAGGTGGATCTATTCCCGCCCAAATCCATTGTATTCGTTGCCTGAGTCCCAAGCGACCAATTCTGCCCGTATTGCCCAGAACTACTGACGAGAAGTGTCCCGCCCGCGAAAGCCGTAGTACTAGAAGTAGCGATGTCGGTGGTTGTCCCGGCACCCAATCCGCGAAAACTTACGAGTAAATCCCAGCTATTCGCTGTTGAGCCAGCAACTAGGCTCCACGCAAAGGAACCTAGTAAAAATTCAGTGTCTTCGTTGGTGATGGCGGAAGCGTTCACCCCTGTTAGAGCATTTAAGTATCGATTTGCCTCCAGCGTCGAAGTTGAGTCAACCCCAAAGGCCAGCGAACCGGACGACCAGGCAACCGCAAGGCTGCCAAAATTCGTGGAAGACTGGACGATAATGTTGTACGTACTAGGCAAAGCTCCGTAATAGCTCAGCGCGTTATTGCCACCCTGCAAGTTAGTCAACGTACTGATGTTCGCACTCTCTGTCAGACGAATACCATAGGTCGTGGTGTTGCCACCTGCCGCACCAACGATGGTCCCTCGATTGGTAATCGCAGTTGTACCGCCACTTAGATTGATACCATTCCCACTCATGGCTTGGTTGTACATCATAGAACCAGTTCCCAAGCCATACGAACCGCCCTGGATTGAGGCATTCGAGCTGTTGTTTATCGTGTTGATACCACCATTGAGAGAGATGCCCGCATCTCCGTCTCCACCTCGTGTGGAAGAAGAGTACATACCCATAAACATGTAACTATTCATCGAGGATCCCGATTGCCCCGAAGGATTTCCATACCCACCCATGCCACCACTCCCGCCGTTACCGCTATACCCTCCAGAGCCACCTTGCCCACCGGTAATTGTCCCTGCGTTATCGATGACTAATGCGGAACCTGATACGCCAGCTCCACCATTGCCACCGTTGCCTCCATTGCCTCCATTGCCTCCATTGCCTCCATTGCCTCCCTGACCGCTGGAAGACGAAAAACAAGTTGGGTCACCCCAAAAACACGGGTAGGCTCCCATTCCCCCAGAACCGCCATTGCCACCATTGCCCCCCGAGCCGCCACTACCTCCTCTCCCGCCAATGATGGATCCT
>JBIPLV010000249.1:0-3689 GCA_044369475.1 Cyanobium sp.
TACCCGGATTTTTTTGAGGTCGCCCGTAACACTTTATAGATTTAGGGGACCCATTGGATTTCAACTGTCCAGGCAGGCGCGAAGTTCCTCTGGTAGTTGCCTGACGCCCTGCCTGAAGACGGAATCACTGATGCGTCCTGCTGAATGAAGGGTCTTGAGGGCATTGGCATATCCAGTGTCCAAAAGTCCCTCCACGATCATTTTGTGAGTGGTGGGATCTGATATTGCCTCTTGAATGACCCGAATCTTGTTGGAATAGGTCTGATCTAATGTGATGGAGATGGTTTTAAGTGTCATATCAGGCGCTGCTTCTTGAGGAGGTCATACAAGTTCTTCACCGCATAGTCGATCACGGCAGATTCGTTGCTGAATTCACGATCCCTTGTGATGGGACTCTTGAGTTTGATCTGGATTTCTCGTATCAGGTTTCTGGTGTTGTTGTTCATAACCAACCCTGAAAGAATCCTGATGGAATCGCTTCTGGTTTCTTGAGGAAGCATTCTTCTTTCTTGATCAAGAACTTGACCAGATCAGACTTGTTCAGTTGGTAGTGGTCGCATAGATAGGTCCAAGAGTCCCGAATGTGTTCTTCTCGTTGCTTAAAGGACACTTGTTCGCGGATGGAATTGGATTGATCTCTCATTGGTTTCTATGGTGCCTTATAGGTATTTATGGTCGTAGTCGGGTTTCTGGTGGAATCTGTAGGGTCTTTGTGCCTGCTGGGTTAGATGGGCTTCTGATGGGGTTTCTAAAGGTCTCAGGTATGTTTTTAATGCGTTTCTTTTGGTGTTCTGGTGGGGTTCCAGTGGACTGCCCTTCGGGCATTGCCTACGGCAACTTCTTGTTTTGATTCTTGTGTTAGGTGGTTTGCGGTAGTGGGGTCTTATAGAGTTCCCATATCTCGTTGAAACTACTGCGTAGTTATTTATGCTTTTATGATTTTCGCTTTCGGCAACTGAGTGTCTTAGAGGTTTTGGCGCTTATTCTTTCTCTTCAAAAGTAACAAAGCAATTCTGCTTGTAAAACATAAGTTGTCAAGCATTTATGGGTAAAGCGTGTTATAATTAAAGGGCGTATTAATTGATAAGTGATTATGGAATCGCCTATTGATGAGAGATATAGATTGCTGCTGCTAGAGCACTATTTGGAGAATGCTCAAGAGGTAATGGGTCCTGGTGGCAGACCCAAGTGGCAGTTCATATGCCCCTTCTGTGCTCCCCTAGGGCGCACAGAGGGTAAGAAGAAGCACCGCAAGGCAGTACTGCTCTGGAATGCGACGCAGCACTCTTGGGTCTTCTACTGTTCCAAGAAGGGTCGTGTGGAGTGTATGGGGGGTAAGACCTTCAGCAATCTGATTAGTGCCCTCAACCCTGCTTTAGGGGAGGCATACAAGAGGGATCGATGGCATTCGGGCACGGTGGGTAAGGGGCATAACTGTGGAGCGCCAAGCCGCCTTGTAGGGGTTTCTACTGGCTAATGATTCCCCCTCCTCTAGCTATCTTCATCGGTTGGATTGGGGCTAAAGCTTGATTCGGATGCCACCTTGATACCCGATCTGGTTGCCATAGCTGAATGCTTGATAATTCACATTGGCATACACCACGGTCTTGGGGTTCACCTGTAGGTCTCCGCCTAGGTTCAGGTAGATATTGTTGATACCCCTATTCTGCCCCACCTCAGTAAATGATGTTGTCGAATCATCCTGGAGTGTTGCGGTGATCTGCTTGTTAGCGTCTTGATTCGCAAGGAAGTCGTATTGATATGCGATTCCAAAGCGGGGCTTAAGGACTGTTGTTTTTTTCTTGTTCAGGGGGATTGGAGCCTCTAGAGATGCTCCAAATGTGGCAACAAGGCTATTGCTCATCTGCTCTTGAATATTCAATAGTGTCCCTTCGCCTGTCTCTGAGAAAGCAGATTGTTGATTGCCGCCCCAGGCAATCCCTACTAAGGGCTTTATCCTGACTGGGTTTGAATTGTTTCTCTTATTGTTTAGGTCAGTTCCCAGGAAGATGTCATAAGAAGCTTCTAGTGCGCCTGTGTATCCATTGGAAGCGAAGGCTGAATTGGCTGTGCCTGTAGCGGTGCCATCAAAGTATGTGCGAGCGCCATTGGAATTATATTTACTGTAGCCAGCGAGTGCTGATATTTTCCAATTTTTGCTGGGTCGGTATACGCCATAGATATTGCCTGAGTTGATATCTGAGTTGATGTACGCAGATGTGTCCTGAAAATTGAAGTTCCCAAGGTTGGCTGTCCCATAGCCGTAGGCGGCTCCAACAGCCCATTTCTTGGAAGGCTTCCATTCGATTCCATAGGCGGTTGTGGCATTAGATGTACTGTACCCTCCAATGGTTTCGGAGCCGTTGATATCGCCTTGCGCATAGCCGCCTTCCCCGAAGACGCACAGAGATTGATACTTTTTGGGTTTGGCTTTGCCTTTCACCTTTTCGCTGTCGTAGATCACCCATCCATTTTGAGCGCACTCGCCTGCCTGGGCTAGAACCAGTTCTCTTTGGTTTTTAAGAGCGTCTAGGCTGATTGATTGAATATTGGCGTAGGGTTGTGCGGACGAGGTATACAGGATGGGATAAAGAAAGTCAAAAATGGTTACCGTTGCTGCGCCCTCTACACCGTCGGTTGAAAAAACGCGAAAGGCGAAAGCGTCTCCCGCGTTGAGGGTATACAAGCCATTGCCGTTTTGGCTTTTGCTGCCGGTTGTATTATTGAATCCCTGAAACAGCCGTGCGTTACCGTTTATTACGAATTGGGGATAGTCATATGTAGCCCCATCGTTGGTTGAATATGACCATTTGAATTTATAAATTCCTCGCTGTTTGGCTTGGTTTGAAAATTGAGTATAACTGTTGTCGTTGCCACTGTCTGGTCCCGTAATGGTGATTGAATTGGGAGTGCCTGAGGTGTTGACGCTTCCGTCTGAGTTGAAATTGGTCGTTGTCCAAGTTGAGGGTGCGTAGGCTCCCGCAAATTGGGCACTAGCTGGGTGGCAGTACGCTGTAAGACCAACTGCTGCTGCTGCTGCTGCGATTCCATATCGTCTGAACATTGTCGCAAGAGAGATTTCTCTTATCGTATCAAATATTTGAATAGCAAGTTCATTCGTAAGAGTTTTCGCGTGAAGCCATTCCCGTATTGCTGCCAAGCACTCCTCCCCCTCCAGACCTTCTTCTGCCGCCCCGCCGAGCAGGTCACCCCTGAGCTGATCTTCTTGCTGCTGGTGAAGCGTCAACCCTCTGACGAGCTGCTCTGGGGCTTGATTGTGGAGTCGGAGGCGTGCGACAAGACGATTCCGCCTGTGATGAGAGTGGCTTCTATCGTCCAATCCACTCGCCAGTAGCCACTGCCAAAGCCACCGAAGCCAGCCACCCACTACCCCCTCGCCACCCCACTGCCGCAACGCCTGCGGTTCGCCGTCAGCTTGCGTGCTAGCCGTTCGCTGATCCCCAGCTCCGCCCCCTGCCACAGCCGATCCATCTCACGGGTGAAGTGGGCTGCTAGTTGGGGTGACTCGATCACCAGCAACACCTCATCGTTCTGATGGGCGGCACTGGGGCTCCAGTTGAAGCTGCCTGTGATCACGGTGCGATTGTCGATCACAGCGAACTTGTGGTGCAGCTTGTCGCCGCCGGGGAGCTGCGGGATTCCCACCCCTTGGCTGGGGCGCTGCAGGG
>JBIPLV010000167.1:0-3689 GCA_044369475.1 Cyanobium sp.
GAAAGGCGGCTTCTACGAGGTGGAGTTCACCAACCTCGGCCTCAAGAAGGTGCCGATCGATGTCGACTTCATCAAGCGCTACCCCAAGTTGCTGGTGGGGGGGATCTGGGCGATCACCGATGTGGAGTACGAACTCCCCACCGACCCCAAGGCCAGCCCCTGGCAGATCTCCAGCGTCAAGCCGATCCAGGTGGCCGGCGTTGACCACGACGAGTTCCTCAAAGCCCGGGCGCAGTTCACCACCGATGAGTGGATGGACGTGCTCATGCAGAGCGTGGGCTTCAACCCAGAGCCCTTCACCCGTCGGGGCAAGCTGCTCACCCTGATCCGGCTGATTCCCTTCTGCGAACGCAACTACAACCTGCTGGAGCTTGGCCCCAAGGGAACCGGCAAGTCGCACGTCTATGCCGAGTTCTCGCCCCACGGCATGTTGATCTCCGGCTCGGAGGTCACGGCTCCCAAGCTGTTTGTGAGCAATGCCAACGGCAAGATCGGCCTAGTGGGCTACTGGGACTGCATCTGCTTCGACGAATTCGCCGGCAAGGACAAGAAGGTCGACAAGACGCTGGTCGACATCATGAAGAACTACATGGCCAACCGCACCTTCTCGCGGGGCATCGAACAGCTCTCCGCCGAGGCCTCGATGGTGTTCATGGGCAACACCCAGAAGTCGGTGGCCTACATGCTCAAGCACTCCCACTTCTACGAGCCGCTCCCAGATAAATACATCGATTCGGCCTTCCTCGATCGCATCCACGCGTTCAACCCAGGCTGGGAAGTGCAGCCAGTGCGCCATGAGCTGTTCTGCACCGGCTACGGCTTCGTGGTGGATTACATCGCAGAAGTGCTGAAGCACCTGCGCACCGAGGACTACACAGGCCTCTACAAACCCCACTTCGAGATCACCTCCGAGGTCTCCACCCGCGATCAGACGGGCTTCGAGAAGACCTTCTCCGGTCTGATGAAGATCATCCATCCCGATGGCAAGGCCACCCCGGACGAGATCGCCGAGCTGCTGGAGTTCGCCATGGAGTGCCGCCGCCGCGTGCGTGAGCAGATCCTGCGGATCGACGACACCTTCAAGGCCAACGACTTCGCCTATCGGCCACTAGCCGGTGGGGATGCAGTCACGGTGCTGACGCCTGAGGAGCAGCAGTACCCGGCTTTTGCTGGGCTCAGGCCCCTGCACCCCGAAGCTGCTCCGGCAGCAGCTGATGGCCATGCTGCAGAGCCTGCTGCATCAGAAGCACAGGCCAAGGCGAGCGAAGCCAAGGCTCCACCAGCTGCATCCTCCGAACCAGCGGGACCTGCCACCGCAGAAACCAGGGAGGCAGCGCCTCCCACCAGCGCTCTGCTGAAGGAACAGCATCTGGTGGTGCCGGAAAATGCCAAGGGTTGGAGCTACCGCCGCCTGTTTGCCGATTACCTGCAGGGCTGCAGCGGCATCATCATCCGCGACCCCTACATCCGCGCCTTCCACCAGGTCCGCAACCTGGTGGAGTTTCTGCGCATGGTGAATGAGATCACCCCGGTGGGCGATGAGGTGACAGTTCACCTGATCACCGGCTCCGACCAGGAAACGCTCGAAAAACAGGTTGAGAATCTCGGCCAGGTGCAGGACTCGTTCGCAGGCACCAGCACGCCGTTCACCTGGGAGGTTGATGCCAGCCCCAACTTCCATGCCCGCAGCATCACCACCGACCACGGCTGGAAGATCACCCTCGATCGGGGGCTGGACCTGTTCCAGTGGTTTGAATTCTCTGCTTTCAATGCCGCCGCTGTGATGCAAGAGGCTCGAATGACCAAGGGATGCGAGGTGAGCTACATCCGCCAAACAGGGGACAGCAAGATCCATGCCTGACATCCCAAAGTTTCATGAGTTCATGCGCCCTCTTCTCGAAGTCCTTCAGGAGCAGGGTGAGCTCGCACGCAATGACGCCATTGAAGCTGTGATCCAGAGAATGGGAATCACAGAAGAGCAGATGGCGATCACCCAAGAAAGCAATGGCAAGCCAATCGTGCGCGGACGCATTGGCTGGGCATCGTCCTACCTGAGGGTTGCTGGGGCCTTGATCGGCCCCAGAAGAGGGTTCTTTGCTTTGGGCCCCAATGCCAAGCCCTTGCTTGATCTGGGCAGGCCAATCAAGCGTTCGGATCTCACCGGCTTTATCGAGTGGAAGGAACATCAGGCTTCTAAGCAGTCCAAATCTCAGTCGCCGCAGGAAGTCAGCACTGAAATCAATACCGAGGACAGCACGCCGGAAGACCTCATTGAAGCGGGGGTAAAGCTGATCAAAGAGCAGCTGGTGTCAGACCTGCTTGAGCAGATGAGAATGATGGACCCCCACGACTTTGAGAGCCTGGTCTTAGATGTCCTGGCTGCCATGGGCTATGGAGGTGGTTCAAGGCAAGCGATGCAAGGAGTGCCCAGGGGGCCTGACGGCGGAATCGACGGGAAGATCAATGAAGACAAGCTCGGCCTTGACCAGATCTATATGCAGGCCAAGCGCTACGCGGACAACTCTGTCTCCAGCGAAAAAGTCCAAGCATTTGTCGGCGCGATGACATCTGGTGGGTGCCGGAAGGGTGTTTTTGTCACGACAAGCCGCTTCACCTCGGATGCAATCAGGATCGCCGAAAGCATCAGAGATCCTCGCCTGGTCTTGGTTGATGGCGAGAAGCTCGCAGAGCTGATGATTGAGCACGGAGTAGGCGTGCAAACAAAAGAAGTGATCAAGATCTCTAAGCTCGATGCCGACTTCTTCTCGGGTGCCGAGTAGCTCAAAGCCGTACCGGTCGCAAACACTTCGCCTGGTTTTCAGCAGCTGAAACCCCGATCAAAACTCTTTTCCATGCAGATCCTGCATTGTTTCGGCGTCACGCAGCTGCTGGCGTAGGGCCCGCACGGCTTCACGGGCAGCGGAGCCGTTGGCCGCTCCCTGGGGCAGCAGCAGCCAGAGCTGCTCCACCAGCACCGGTTGATCAGCCAGGGGCTGCAGGCCATGGCGCTCCAACCAGCTGGGCGCCAGCAGCTCTGGGCTGATCGGCAGGGCCAGCTGCCGGTCGCGCGCACGCTTGATCCACGCCTCGGCCTCCTGGCAGGCCGCTGGCTGTTGCTCCACCCCATAGCCATGGGCTGCTACGGCTTGATGCAGCAGGGGTGCAACAGATCTGCGGGGCAGCAGCACCCGGCGGCTGGTGGCTGCCGTGGCCACCAATTGCAAGCGCAGCTGGCCCAGAGGCATCACTGACAGACCCTCCCACTGCGGCAGCTGACCCGAGAGCAGCCTGCGTTCCAGGCAGAAGGAACTGAGCAGCGCTCCATCCAGCACGCCATGACGCACCAGCTCCGCCCAGTGCTCCGCCTGACGGCAACGCGCTGGCACCTGCTGAATCCCGGCCAGGCCCTGCAGCAGGCGTTGGTGCAGCACATCGGTGCCGATACGCAGCAGCCCCTCCATCAAGCGGTGCTCGCGGTAGGCCAGCCGCAGGTGCTGCAGGCAGGTGTTGTGGCCGTGGCGGCAGACCGTGGATCCCTGCCGAGGCACCAGCCGGAACTGCAGCTGCATCAACTGCAGGCTGCGGCACACCGTGCTCTGGTGCATGGCCAGGGCAGCGCCGGCCTTGGCCTGGGAGCCGGCTAGCTCGAGAAAGTCGAGGATGTGCAGGTCTGCCAGCGCCGTGGGTGG
>JBIPLV010000402.1:0-3684 GCA_044369475.1 Cyanobium sp.
GCTTGAGTGATTAGTTGGTGGCACTAGCAGCTCCTTTCAGTCGTAATGCTTGTTGCGGTCAATTCCGTTTGCTTATGTCGTCAAAAATGCCTTGATTAGGTATTGCTTCGTGGCGTAGTTTCAATTCGTGGGGCCGCACTGCGCGAACAGCCGACCCCGTGACCAACCCACTTGCGATGGATTGATGACCTCTGTCTACCGGCTTCCCGTGGCGCCGCAAGCGTCCTCTGCTCGTTTGGATCTGCTTCGTCGCAGACCGCAGCGGGTGACCAGCACCCTCCCTTGGCACCTTGTGCAACGCCTGCAGGAGCGAGCGGACAACGAAGGTCGCAGCCTCAGCAATTTGGTTGCGGTCCTGCTTGAAGCTGCAACTTCTGCATGACGTTGCTATGGGGCGTCGCTACTCATAGGTGGCGTCCCAACTCGTATCCATGGCAAACCCCTACGGACTGAGCTGGCAGACCCGACTGCTGCTTTGGTTGTTAAGCACCCGCCCGGATGTTGTTGGCGTCAACTTGCTGACACCCGCTGATCACCTGCAACGCTGTATGAATGCTTCTAGGCGATAAAAACAAAAAAGGAGCCGTGCACTAATCGGCTCCCTAAGGTCTGGCGACAAAATAACTATAGACGAAACCCCCTATAATATTTTGAGCTTGAATTGAGGCAAATGAAGCGCCGAGGTTCACTCAGCCTGATGGGTGAAGCAGTCATCGTTGAGCTTCAAAATGAGGCAAGGCGCGAGGAGCTGATGGGTCATCGTGTCGATGATGATTTGCCAAATGTTCCCGAAGTTGATGCTCTCTCATCAGCTCAAAGCCGCCGTGCCGCAACCGCACTCAGCAAATGAACCTTTCCATTGATCAGCAGATTGATGCCGCTCATTCGGCGGCAGAGCAGACCGAGGCAGAAGCCTTGCAGATCGAAGCTCGCATCGTTAGGGCTGGTGGCATCCCCCCTGTCCGCCAGTACGGCAAGCCGGTTAGTGCGGCCGACATCGCTCGCAACATGACGCTCACCGGGTTGATCAACTCCCGTGATCCTGCGTTGGCATCTTTCCTTGGTATTCAGACAGGGAGCTACCAACGTCGCCAAGAGGAAGAAGCCGCCCGCAAGGCGGCGGCGGAGCGCATGCAAGCGCAAACAGAAGCCCTACGGCAACAGAACGATCAGGCACGTTTTCAGCGCGAGCACGCTGCACGCTTGGGCGTTGATCCGCTTACTGGTCGGCGGAGGTTCTGATGGCACACATCGCCAAAATGCACCCTTCAGCGAACTGGCTTCGCGTCCCAGCCGATCTCTACCGGCAGGCGCTTGAGCGCAACATTGCCCGTGGTGAGCCTGATCACGCCCACTTCTGGGGCACGGAACTGCCATCCCTGCTCCGACATCCCCACTACCGCCTCCAAGTCGAGGAGCGCATCGCTGAACTAACTGAACGCTCAGCAGCCCTTGCTGAACAGGTGCAATGCCAAGCCGGTTCCCTTCTGGAGGAGCAGGGCATGGTGGACCTTGAGCGTGACCGCCTTGCAGCGTTGCTGGAAGACCGGTGATCGACAGACAGCTCGCAAACGCCGCAAGGGTTCTTGCGGAAACATTCTCCCTCGCTGAGGAGCGCGGCACCGTAAGCGAGTTGCTACCTGACCTGATGCCGCTTTTTGCTGTTGGGCTCGTGCATGTCCACCGACAACTGCTGCTGTATTGCCTTGATCTCGAAGCTGATTGGCCTTGGAACGACTGATGGCAACTCACCGCAGAACCACCGCTCGTATCGACGCTGCCGCTCGTGATCTGCTCTCAGGTAACGGCGCTTCTGTTGTTGTGACGTTGGTGGCGGAGCGGGAGGGGCTCTCACGCCGGCAGGCTCAAAGGATTGTCCACGCGGCGTACCGACAGCTCACGGCTGACCTTGAGGAGGGCGGCGTTGACCGACGGGAGTTGATGGCTCAACTGGTCAGCAACCTGCAGTCGTCGATTTCTCAGTCGATTGCCACCAACCAGCCCGGAGCCTGTGTCGCGGCGGTGAGGCTGCTGGCGGAACTGGTGGGGCTGACCACGCCGCTACGGAGGCAATGAGCCAACAATCTCTAGACCGCCTGCGAGCAGAGCTGTTGGAGCTTGAGTGGCACTTGGGGCGGGCGGGGGCTGCGCTGATCGAAGCCGAATCCACGGCGGACCCTGCAGACCTGAAGTACCTGTTGGGTGCCTTTGGCATCCGGTACAAGAGCCAGAAGGATTGGCTGCTGAGCTGCGGGTCGGTGCGCCGTGGCTTGTCTGCGCATCAATCTGCGCACGTTTGAGGTTCTGCGCATCAACAACCGAGTCGCAGCAATGCTTTTGGGTGAATAACATCTTGCATCGTGTGCAGGTGGTCAGACACTGCGGACATCTGTAGACATGGGTGATGTCTGCTCAAACCCATTGCAGCCATTGAAGAGTGGGCGATTCAGACACGCAGACACGCTTTTGGGTTCTGCGCATCTGGCCGGCGCCCCTGCGACCGTTCTGCGCATTCACGTGTCTGTTTGCCTGAACAGCCCAGATCTCGCTCGGGGATTGGAGTTAGAGCGGACACGGGTGATGCCCGCTCATGTCTGCGATGTCTACTAGGGCATCGCTCTGGTGGCGATGTAGCTCGGCCTGCCGTCATGGTTCACCGTGCCGAAGCCCCTGTCCTGCAGTTCCACGATGGCTCTCTGATAGCCCGCCGCACGAAGGGCGCGTAGGTCATTCGTGGTCGCCACCTTGGTCTTGGCTGTCTGCCAGTTCACCGACCTCGGGTTGCCGTTGTTCCAACTGTGTTCATGCACTTTTTGCATCAACAGGTCTTGGAGTCCCTTGGGGCCTTGGTGAAACAGTCGGGTCTCTGCAACGAGGGTGTCAACGATGTCCATTGCCAACTTCATTGCCTCAGCCGTTATTCGGTGCCCGGTTGGTGGAGGCGTGATGTTGTGAACCAAGTCCAGCAAGCCTGCTAAGCGCATCGCCTGCCCGCCGGTTTTGCCTAGAAGTGCTGACACCACAGAGCTTGTGTCGGTCGCCAGTGCCTGCTGTTGGTGGGTAGAGAACCAATCAATTAGCAGCCGCCTCGCATCAGTACTCAGCTCCGTTGTTGTTGGCGGTCGGTTGTGGAGGTTCAGTGCATAGTCGGCTAGGACCTGCTGCGCGTTTGCGTACTGCTTCCTTTCTTCGGCTGAGGGATCCTCATACCGCAGATCCAAGGGTTTGACCGGGAGCTGATTGAAAAGGATCCGCGCAAACTTGCCCGTCGCATCGTCGCCATTGATGTGGCGGCGGAGTACTTCGGGCTGGATGTTGCCGTAGAGGCTGACATGGCTCCGCTCGTAGTGACGTGCCTCCTCCACCCTCAGGCTGGTCCCCCCTCCACCGTCGAACAGCTCCAGGAACTGCGCCTCACCTGTGCCCCTGCCACTTTTTTTGTCGTTGTCCAAAGTCCTCAACAAACCTGAGATCTCATCGCGAATCAGAAGAAGCCCTAAGCCATCTGCCTCGTGAAGCTCAAGCTGTATTCCAAGAGCTTCTGGCGAATAGTCGCCACCTGCATGCGGAAGGCGCGGACGAGGTTTGGGTGGTTTGTCTTTGCCCTTCAGTCCCTCGCATTGCATCCGCCAATTTTCAACAGCATGTTCATGTTTGATCTTCTGCAGCCGCCTCACAGTTGCT